>NZ_JBIUCF010000005.1:0-402737 GCF_044593615.1 Nonomuraea sp. NPDC051941 | reverse complement strand
CGCCCGCGTTCACCGTCGCCCCGGTGACCGCGTCCCCGGGCCGCACCTCCACCGGCACCGACTCGCCGGTCAGCATCGAGGCGTCCACCGCCGAGCTGCCTTCGAGGATGACGCCGTCGGTGGCGATCTTCTCGCCGGGCCGCACCACGAACGTGTCACCGGCCTTGAGCTGGTCGGTGGGGATGCGGCGGCCGTCGGCCAGCTCCACCTCCTTGGCGCCCAGCTCCAGCAACGCCCGCAACGCCGCCCCCGCCCGCCGCTTGGAACGGGACTCAAAGTAGCGGCCGGCCAGGATGAACGCGGTCACCGCCGCCGCGGTTTCCAGATAGATGTTGCCCGAGCCGTCGGTGCGCTCGATCGTGAAGGCGAACGGATGCGTCATCCCCGGCGTGCCCGCGCTGCCGAAGAACAGCGCCCACAGCGACCAGCCGAACGCGGCCAGCGTGCCGACCGAGATCAGCGTGTCCATCGTCGCGGCGCCGTGCCGCAGGTTCGTCCAGGCCGCCTTGTGGAACGGCCAGCCCGCGTACACCACCACCGGCGCCGCCAGCACCAGCGACAGCCACTGCCAGTTCGTGAACTGCAGCGCCGGCACCATCGCCATCGCCACCACCGGCACACTCAACACCACCGCGGTGATCAACCGCTGCCGCAACGGCCGCAGCTCATCGGCAGGCTCCTGCTCGGCCCCGGTGCCGGACTCGGCGGGCGGGGCGGGCAGCGCGGCCGTGTAGCCCGCCTTCTCCACCTCGGCGATCAGCTGCTGCGGATCCACGCCATCCGGGAAGGTGACCTTCGCCTTCTCCGTCGCGTAGTTCACCGTCGCGCTCACGCCCTCGAGCTTGTTCAGCTTGCGCTCGATCCGGTTCGCGCAGGACGCGCAGGTCATGCCACCGATCGACAGCTCGACAGCCTTGCCTTCAGTCAGGGAAGACATCACATCTCCTTTCCTCGTGTCCTGCGATCAATGCGGCTGGTTGCCGTGAGAAGGGCTCGCGCTCGGCTCCGCCGTGGGTTTGGGCTGTCCGGTACCGGCCTGAGCGGTGAAGTCCGCGGTACGGACCTTGCCGTCATGCTGGAAATCCAGGAACAACCGGTAGTCACCGCCGCTGGGCACTTCGGCGTAGAAGGTGATCTCCGGCCCCGCCTTCACACTCTCCTCCGGATGCACGTGCAGATAGGCCAGATCACCGGCCCGCAACGCCACCAGATGCCCGTACGCCCCCAGATACGGCTGCAGGTCCGTCACCGGCTTGCCGTCCTTGCTTACGCTCAAGGTGAGCTTGCTCGCCTGGCCGGGTACGAGATCACCCGCCAGGGAGACCGTGTAGCCATCCACCTCAGCCGTACGAGCCACCGGAGCAAGAGGCTGCGGCTTGTAGTCGCCTGCCACCAGCAGATCCGCACCGAGGGTCAGGCCGCTCCCACCGGTCGGGGCGAAGTCGGCGAAAGCCCGGTAAGCACCCGGGTCATCCAGCGTCAGCTTCACCGACCACACACCATCGGCGGCCATATCCGGATGCACATGCTGGAAGCTCGCCAGATCCCGCGACACCACGATGAAATGCAGCTTCTTGTCATGCTCGACCTGATAGTCGGTCACCGGCCTGCCGTCCGGACCCGTCACGGTGAAACGGAAATCCGTGGGCTCACCGGGCTTGACGGCGGTCAACGGGTTCAGCGTGTAACCGCTCTCGGACACTTGGAGCCCCCCAGGGGTATCGCCCTTCGCTGTTGCGGTGGCCTCCGCATGACCGCCATGACTCTCAGCGGCGGGAGTCGAATGGGTCGCCCCGTGTTCCGGCTTCGCCGGGGCGGGGCCGACCTCCCCCACCGCGTTCCCGACGCCCAGAGCCCCGCCGAAGACCACGGCCAGCCCTACGACGTAGGCACCAAGCTTGGTTGCCGCGTTCATGACCGACTCGCCACCTCATACCCCGCTTCCTCGACCGCGGCCACGATGTCCGCCGCGTCCACAGGGCTGTCACTCTCCACGGTCAGCAGGCCGCTCGCCAGGTCAACCTCCACCGAAGTGACCCCGGACACCTCACCGACCTCCTCCTTCACCGAACTCACGCAGTGCCCGCAGGTCATGCCCGTGACGGCGTAGGTAGCGGTAGCCATATCGATCAACCCTCTCCAGTGATGTCTGTCAGGAACGAACGAGCCGCGCGATGGCGTCGGAAGCCTCTTTGACCTTCGCCTGAGCCTCCGGCCCGCCCTGAGCGGCGGCCTCGGCGACACAGTGCGCCAGGTGA
The DNA here is from genome assembly GCF_044593615.1 of Nonomuraea sp. NPDC051941. Taxonomy (NCBI): domain Bacteria; kingdom Bacillati; phylum Actinomycetota; class Actinomycetes; order Streptosporangiales; family Streptosporangiaceae; genus Nonomuraea; species Nonomuraea sp. NPDC051941. The sequence goes on along the minus strand of NZ_JBIUCF010000005.1, from coordinate 400,479 downwards.
TCCTCCAGCAGGGAGATCGCGACCGACTGCAGGGCACTGGTGGCCGCCGACACCTGCGTCAGCACGTCGATGCAGTACTTGTCGTCCTCGACCATCCGCTGCAACCCCCGCACCTGACCCTCGATCCGGCGCAGCCGCCGCAGCTGGTCCTGCTTGCTGTCGCTGTATCCGACCATGTCTCCCCCTTTCGACTTCTCGAACGTACCATACCCCCCTACCGTATTCAAAGCCGAGCCTAGGCCCAGGTGGGAGATCAGGGCCAACCGCTGACACGACTATTAGTCGGCATAGTAGGTTGCCAACCCACACCACACACGAGCTCTGACCGAAGAAGCCCAGGCGGGCACGTCATCGCAGCTCAATGCGAATTATGGTGTTTACACAATGGGCTCTTGCATCTACGTAGCGGACCTATAGAGTCACGCGCAACGCACGCCCTCCCCGATGGGGTCACCTTGCACCTCATATACCCCCCCGGAGGTTATCGCGAAGGTCAGCGCCAGTGGCGACGTCGTGACCATGACGCTCAAGGCGCCCGACCCCGAGTTTCCGCGCCGGATCCTGGCCGACATGGCGATCCTTCCCAAGCACCTGTGGGAGTCGGTGCAGAAGGTGAGCACGGCAGGGGTGACTGGTCGCGCTCACGCTCAACTTCGCGCTCCCCCGGGCGCTCCCGGGCGGCCCGTTCAAGCTGTTCGGCAGCCCGGAGGCGCTGGCCAGGCTGACCGCCGACGAGGGCGCGCAGATCGCCACGCAGTACGGCTTCGGCCGGCCGCTCCCCCAGCAGTTCCTCGACTACCTGACCGGCGTGTTCACCCTGGACCTCGGCACCTCGCTGTCGGATGGCCGTCCCGTCACCCAGGCGCCGGCGGACGCGCTGCCGTGGACGCTGCTCCTGGTGGGGGCACCAGCACCGCGGTGACCGCCGTCCTGGGGCGGAGTGGTCCCCACTGAGCCGCACCGCTCGCCGCACAGCACGCGACCCGAACGACTCCGGGGTCCGGCCACCGCCCCACTCCCCCGTCTTCGCGAGCCAAGCGTCTGCTTGGCCCGCGGACCCATCATGGCTCCCCGGCGGCGTGGGACTCCACCTCCTGCCATCGGCAGATCTTCTTGGAGACCAGGCCGGCCCCGATGCGCTGGTAGAACCGCTGTGCCGCCACGTTGGTCTCGGCGACCTCCCAGCGGATCACCTTGCCGCCCGAAGCGGCGGAGACCGCCCGCATCAGCCGTTCACCGACCCCGTGGCCGCGCTCTCCGGCGCGCACGTAGAGGTCGTCGAGCGCGAGATAGTCGCCGCCCGACCACAGGCTGACCCTCTCGAGCCAGGACACGTACCCGATCGCCCGTCCATCCCTCTCCGCGATCAAATAGGTGATCTCGGGACGCCGGAGCAGCTCTTCCATGCGATCTACGCTCACGGTGATCGCGGCCCCCTGATTCTGGTGTTCAGCGAGCTCACGCAGCAAGCCGTGAACGGTCGCCGCGTCGTCGGCCATCGCGCGACGGATCCACACCATGGTGAATTCCCTTCTCAGCCGGTGGGCGGGATGTGGCGCAGCCGGAGGAGCGCGAGGATCGCCGCGCCGCCCGCGATGACCGCCGCGACGACGGCCGCCACGTTGAGCCCACTCGCGAAGGCCTCACGAGCGGGGGCGAGGACCTGCGCGGCGAGCTCGCCCGGCAACCCCCGTGCCGCCGAGACCGCGCCGTCGAGGCTGTCGCTGCCGGCCGCGACGGCTTCCGGTGGCAGGCCGCCGGGCAGTTCGCCACTGATCCGGGTACGGTAGACGGCGGCGCCGATGCTGCCGATGACGGCGATGCCGAGCGAGATGCCCAGGTCACTGCAGGTTGTCGCGAGCCCGGAGGCCGCACCCGCCTTCTGCGGCGGCACAGAGCCCACGACGAGGTTGGTGGTCAGCGCCATGGACGGCGCGACCGCCGGATAGAGCACCATGAAGCCCGCGACCAGCAGCGGCAGTCCGCCGACGGCGCCGACCTGGGTGAGCATCAGGTAGCCGATCACTTGTACGACCAGTCCGGCCGCGATGAGATATCCCGGGCGGACCCGCCGTACCAGGATCGGGGAGACCGTCGAGACCAGCACCAGCAGGGCCGCCCCCGGCAACACCCAGAGCCCCGCCTGCAGCGGGGAGAGCCCCTCCACCAGCTGCAGGTACTGCGTGACCAGCAGGTACACGCCGCCGAGCGCGATCGCGGCCAGCAGGAAGACGCCCAGCGCACCGCTGACCGCGCGGTGGGCGAACAGCCGCACATCCAGCAGCGGCTCCGGCAGCCGCAGCTGGCGCAGCACGAACCACCCTCCGAACGCCAGCCCGACCACGATGCTCACCAGCGCCGTCGCGAGAGTACCCGCCTTGCCCAGCTCTTTGACGCCGTAGACGACGGGCAGCAGTGTCGCCAGCGACAGCGCCACGCTGAACAGATCGGGCCGGCCCGCCGCCGGGTTGCGGTTGTCGGGCAGCAGCAGGAGGGCGCCGATCGCCACCACCACCATGACCGGCACGGCCACCAGGAACGCCGCACGCCAGGAGTACGTCTCCAGCAGCGCCCCGCCGAGCACGGGGCCGAGGCCGGTGCCCACCGAGATGCCGCCCGACCACACGCCGACGGCGACTCCCCGCTGCCGCGCGTCGGCGAACGTGGCGAAGATCAGGCCCAGGGTGGCCGGCATCTGGGTGGCGGCCGCGACGCCCAGGACGGCTCGCCACAGGATCAGCAGAGCGGGGTCGGAGGTGTTCGCGGCGGCCAGCGAGACCAGGGCGAAGACGACCGCGCCGGCGATCAGCAATCGGCGATGACCGATCCTGTCTCCCAGCGTGCCCATGGTGACCAGCAGCCCGGCCATCAGGAACCCGTATATGTCGATGATCCACAAAGACTGGGTGCTGGTCGGCCGGAGCTCCGCGGCCAGCTGGGGAATGGCCAGGAACAGGATGGTGAGCATCATGAACAGCAACATGGCGGGCAGGACCAGCACCACCAGCCCGAGCCACTGCTTGAGACCGGCGCGCCGGCCGTCGTCGATATCCGCGGAAGACATGAACGTGTTCCTTCGGTGAATGTTCTGGGAGCGAGCCGTCCGGCCCGCTCCAGGGCCGACGATGGGCTTGCGGGCGAGCACTCGTGTGCCGCACCGGCCGGCATCGTCATGACCCGCGAGGGAATTGACGCCCCTACGTTAGGAAGGCCCAGGCGGCCGCCGAATCAGTGAAATCGCCGGTCTCAGGCGGATCGCTCGGCGAGGACCAGCCGCATGAGCTCGGCCCGCGAGGTGATGCCGGCCTTCTGGAAGACCTTGCGCAGGTGGTAGTCCACGGTGCGTGGGCTGAGGAACAGCTGCCCGGCGATCTCCCGGTTGGTCAGCCCCTCTCCGACGGCCAGCGTGATGCGCAGCTCCTGTGGGGTGAGCGTGCTCAGCGTGTCCGCCTCGGGCGCGCGGGTCCGGGCCGACTCCCCGGTGGCGCGCAGCTCGCCCAGCGCGCGTTCGGCCCAGGTGAGGGCGCCGATGCGGCGGAAGGTCTCCGCCGCGGCGCGCAGGTGTTCCTGAGCCTCGGAACGCCGCCGGTCACGCCGCAGTTGCTCGCCGAACAGCAGTTCCGTCCGGGCGTGCTCCAGCGGAGCGTCCGACCTGGCATGCAGCCGCAGGCTCTCCGCGTAGTGGGCCTCGGCGCCGCCGTCGGTGCGGACCAGCGCCTGGCAGCGGGCCGTGAGCGCGCCCAGGTCCGGCGAGGCGATGCGTTCGGTCCACTGCGCGTAGCGGGCCGTGGCCGCGGCGGCCCGATCCCGCTCGCCGGCGCGGACCAGGGCCTCGACGAGGTCGGGGACGATGGCCATGACGAGGTCCGGGGGCGCGTCGGCGTCCCAGGCACCGACCGCCCCGAAGTGCCGTACGGCCTCGCGATGCCTGCCCGCGACCAGCTCGATGAGCCCGAGCGCCCGCCTGGCGTAGAACATGGCGTCGGCCAGGTCGCGGTCGCTCGCCTCGGCCAGCACGCCGGAGGCCAGCTCGCCGGCGTCCTTCCGGCCCCGGATGGCCGCGGACAGCGCGAGCAGCCCTCGGTTGCGGCATGCCGTGTTCGGCTGGCCGACCTCGGCGGCGAACTGGCAGCCCTCCTCGGCGTGGGCCTCGGCGAGCCCCAGCCTGCCGCGCGAGATCTCGTCAGCCGCCTGGTACTCGAGGTTCCACGCGAGCGCGCCGAGGGCGCCGCTGTTGCGTGCCAGTTGCCCGGCGTTGCGGAACAGGCGCCCGCTCAGCTCATGGTCGCCGAGCGCGCGGGTGATCGACCCGGCCAGGGTCATCGTGATCGGATCGGTGAGCGACTCGATGACCGCGCGGTCGCGTACGGCCGGTCCTGGATCGCGGCCTGTTCGTGCCCGGCCGGCGTTCCGAAGGAGCAGGAGCACCGCGTCCTCCGGGCCGTCCGGGTCGTCCGGGGCCGACCCGATCTCGTCGAGCCAGCCGGCGAGGTCGGCCCAGGCCTGTGGCCGGTTGGCGCGGACACCGAGGTTGCCGTACATCGCGACGGTCGGGGCGAAGCGGCGCCGGTCGATCCGCAGGACGCGTGGGATCCAGGGCTTGATCAGGTCCATCGCGTCATCGGGCGAGCCGGCGAACTCGGCCACGATGGCTCGCATGACGGCCACGGAGATCCGGTCCGTCTCCTCCAGGGAGGGCTCGCGCTCGGCCTGATCGAGCAGCTCGGCAGCCGCGGCGGTGAACCCGCCCTGGGCGGCGGCGTGCGCGGCGGTCCACAGCCGCCGTCCCCTGCGCGGGCCGTCGACCGTGAGCTCGGCCGCCCGCGACAGCGAGGCCATGGCCGCGGCCGGGCCCCCGCGCAGGGCCGCCTGTTCGGCCGAGTGCTCGAGCTGGTCGGCGGCGTGCTCGTCGTGCCCGACGGCGGCCTGCCCGAGGTGCCAGGCATGGCGGTGCTGGTCGGCCGGGGTGTCGAAGGCCGCGGCGAAGGCACGGTGGATCGCGACGCGCCGGTTGCCCGTGGCGCTGTGGTAGACCGCTGATCGGATCAGCGGATGCCGGAACGCCAGCCGCGGCCCGTCGTAGGTCAGCAGCTCGTCGAGCTCGGCGCGATGCAGCAGATCGGCGGCGATCCCCATCGAGGTGGCCGCCTTCTCGATGGTCTCGACGCTGCCCGAGCCGTCGGCGGCGATCAGCTGGAGCAGCGGCAGTGATTCGACATGCCGCGCCCGGATCCTGGCCAGGAACGACCGCTGCAGCCGGTCGGTCATGGCCGGCGGCTCCGGTGTCCCCTCCGGCGGGATCCTCCTTCCGGCAAGCTCGAGCAGGGCCAGGGGATTTCCCCCGGTGATCGCCAGCAGACGGTCCTGCTCACCCTCGCTGAGGCGCCGCCCGCCCGCGCGCCCGGCGAGCAGCGCCCTGCCCGCTTCGGGTTCGAGGCCCGCGAGCGGGATGCGGCGCAGGTCGGGCAGATCGGTGCCGTGGCCCTCGTCGGCGCGCGCGGCCAGCGCCACCGCGATGGGCTCGTCGTCCAGCCGGCGGGCGACGAACGCCAGGGTCTTCAGCGTCGGCCGATCGGCCCAGTGCGCGTCGTCGACGACGCACAACACCGGCTTCTCCCCGGCCGCCAGGGACAGCAGCGACAGGGTCGACAGACCCACCAGGAACGGATCGGGTGGCGTGCCGTGCGCGCGCCCGAACAGGACGCGCAGAGCCTGCGCCTGCGGGTCCGGCAGCTCGTGGGCCCGCCCGAGCAGGGGGAGCAGGAGCTGGTGCAGCGTCGCGTACGCGAGATCGGCCTCCGGCTCGACGCCCACCGCGCGGAGCACCCGGAACCCCGCCGCCCGCTCCGTGGCGTGTGACAGGAGCGCGGTCTTCCCGATCCCCGGCTCGCCGTGGAGGATCGCTCCGCCGCCGCGTCCCTCGGCGGCGTGCCGCAGCAACGACTCAAGCAGTTCGCTCTCGTCGTCTCTCCCCAGCACACGCCGAGCATAGAAAGCACCGGCACCTGTGACAAAGCGAGCCCACCGCTCCAGCCCAGCCACCGTGATCAGTTACCCGTGGTCAACACCATGCGGAAGCGGGCCCGGCCGGAGAGCATCTTCTGGAACGCCGCACCGGCCTCCTCCAGCGGGACCTCCTCGGTCCACGCCCGGACGCCGTTCCGGGCGGCGAACCTCATGGTGTCCTGGGTGTCGACCGCGATGCCGGAAGCGTGCCCGTGCACCCGTCTGGCCGCGTTCACGAGCTGCAGGGGCGTGATGTCCAGCCGCTCCATGTCGACGCCGACGATGATGAGCTCGCCGCGGCGGCCCAGCCCGTCGATCGTCCGGGACATCGCCGCGGCGTTGGTCACCGTCGCCAGCACCACCTTGGCTCCCCCCTGCGCCTGCAGTGCGTCGGCCATGTCCTCGGCGGCGGTGTCGATGTAGTGGGCCGCGCCGAGCTTGTGGGCCAGCGACGCCTTCTCGGGACCGCGGGCCATCGCGACGGTGTCGAAGCCCATCTTCGCGGCGAACTGGACGCCCAGGTGCCCCAGGCCTCCCAGACCGAGGATCGCCACGGTGTCGCCGGAGCGCGCGGAGCTGCGCCGCAGCGCGTTGTACACGGTCACGCCGGCGCAGGCCAGGGGCGCGGCCTCCACCGCCGTGAGCTCGTCCGGGACCGCGGCCAGGGCGACGGCCGGCACCACGACGGAGTCGGCGAACCCGCCGGCGTACGCGACACCCGGCACCTGGAGCTCGGGACAGAGGATGCCGTCGCCCTCCCTGCAGGCGTCGCAGTGGCCACAACTGCCTCCGTACCAGCCGACCGCCACGCGATCACCGACGGCCCAGCCGGCGACGTCGGCGCCGATCGTGTCGATGCGTCCCGCGATCTCGTGACCCGGCGTGACGGGGTACGTGGTGCCCGGGATGTGCCCGGCGATGATCAGCGCGTCGGAGTGGCACACCCCGCACGCCTCGACGGTGACCCGTACCTGGCCCGGGCCCGGCTCCTGGGTGTCCACCCGGACCAGAGACATGTCCCCGCCGGGCTCGGCGACCTGTACGGCACGGTGCGTGGCAGAAGAAGACATGCCGTCTCCTCTTCTTACGGAAGCAGCGGCCCCGCGGCGAGGCCCTCTCCTGCGCCCCCTTTCCTGTCCACCGGCCGTCGAACCTGGTCAGAGCGGGTTTGCCAGGCTTTGAGAACGAGGAGGGGGCCGTCGTGTACGGTGAAGGCCCAGCGGTCCGGGGCGGCCGTGACGCGCTGGTAGACGTTCTGGCGAGACTGCGCAGGTCCCGCATGGTCCGCGGTGGCGGGCCTCCTCCATGGAAGGGTTCGCGTACGGGCCCCCAGGGTGACGATCCCGGCTGGACGGATTGTCGATCATTGACCGCTCCCCTCACGATCCGTCCAGACGAATGCTGATATTTCGGGAATGTGGGCCACCATGACGGGCGTGAATCTCAACGGCCGCAAATTCGTGATGGTGAGCTCGACCGCGAGCGCAGTCGACCCGGACAGCCCGACGGAGTTCCTGTACCAGGAGTCCGACGGGGTGGTGTGGGGCAGCTACTCCGGCGACACCGTGACCCACGGGCGTTTCGTGGGCATGCGTGACGACGCCCAGGTGGCGATCTCGTACGCGCACGCGCTGAAGGCCGGCGGGAAGGCGGGCGGCCAGAGCAGCAGCCGCATCGAGAAGGGGGACGACGGGCTGCTGCGCCTGGTGGAGGAGTTCAGCTTCGACGGGGACGACACGGTGCACGTGAGCGTGTGCAGGGAGGTCGGCTGATCACTCAGTCGTCCTTGCGGAGGGCGGCGCGGCCCTCGGCGGCGCCGACGAAGCGCATCTTGCCGAGCGGCACGCCGCCCTGCGCCCCCTCCTGGACGGGCCGCCGCGCCGGACGGGCCCGGTCGCGATCACGGTCGCGGTCGCTGGGCAGCACGTACGGCCGCTTCAGCACCTCGTCCAGGATGAACACGGTCTCCGTCGCCTTGACCGCCGGGATGTTGGCCAGCCGGTCGGTCACCATGGTGTGCACGGCGGCCACGTCGGACACGCGCACCTGGATCATGGCGTCGTGCTGCCCGGTGGTGATCGCGCAGTACTCCACCTCCGGCATCCGGGCCAGCTCGGCCCTGAACTGCTTCCACATCTGCTGGCGTACGGTCACGAAGATCAGAGCGGTGATGCCGAGCCCGGCCCGCACGTGGTCGATCTCGGCGGTGAAACGCTTGATCGCGCCGTCGGCGCGCAGCGCCTCGAAGCGCGTGTAGGCGTTCGCGCGGGAGATGCCCACCCGTTCGGCCAGTGCGGCCACCGAGATCCTGCCGTTCTCGCGCAGGACCTCGAGGATCTTCATGTGGATGTCGTCAAGCTCGAGACCGATGCCGATCCGTCCAGGCTGACCGCCGCCGCCGACACCATTTCTGGAAATTTCACTCATCATTACCTCACTGACCTTTATATACGTCTCACCGACCGCACAGTGCCTGGACGTTCTGCCGCACAATCCTCGACATCTTCCTGCCGAACGTCCAAATCTTGGAGGACCCATCATGGCGACCCGCTCGCAGACGGCGGCTGTGCTGCTCGCCGGTGCACTCGCCCTGGCCGCCTGCGGTAGCGGCGGCGGCTCCCAGACTCCCGCCGCGTCCGGCGGTGGGGGCAAGACCCTCGTCATCGACACGTCCTTCGACCTCAAGACGGCCGACCCGGGCCGCACGTACGAGCCGACGGGCCTGATCGTCGGCAAGGCCGTCTACGAGACGCTGCTGACGTTCGACGGCGCCGACGTGACCAAGCCGGTTCCCGCGCTCGCGGAGTCGTACGAGCTGAGCAAGGACGGCAAGATCCTGACGCTCAAACTGAAGAAGGGCGCCACGTTCGCGGACGGGTCGCCGTTGACGGCGGACGACGTGGTGTTCTCGCTGACGCGCGTGCGGGACATGAAGGGCACGCCGTCGTTCCTGCTGGACGGCGTCGAGGTCGCCAAGACCGACGACTCGACGATCACGCTGACGTCGAAGGCGGCCAACCCGGCGCTGCCGTACATCCTGCCGAACCCGGCCCTCGGCATCCTCAACAGCAAGGTCGCCAAGGAGCACGGCGCCACCACGGACGCCCAGGACAAGGCCGAGCAGTACCTGAACTCGGCCTCCGCGGGCTCCGGCCCGTACCAGATCGAGTCGTTCAACGTGAGCAGCCAGGTCACGCTCAAGGCGAACCCCAAGTACTACGGCACCAAGCCCGCCTACGACAAGGTCGTCATCCGCAACGTCGAGGCCGCCACGCAGAAGCTGAACGTCCAGCGCGGCGACAGCCAGATCGCCCTCAACCTGTCGGGTGACCAGGTCACCGGCATGCCCGCGACCCTGCAGGTCAAGAAGACCGCCTCGGCGAACGTCATCTTCCTGCTGGCCAACCAGGACTCCGCGATCAGCAAGACGACGACGAACCCCAAGTTCGTCGAGGCGGTCCGCAAGGGCGTCGACTACGCGGGGCTGCTGGAGTTGGCCGGCGAGGGCTCGGCGCAGGCGCCGGGCGTCATCCCGTCGCAGCTGCTCGGCGCGCTGCCCGCCGACCAGGCGGCCAAGCGGGACGTCGAGGGCGCCAAGGCGGCGCTGGCCGCCAGCGGCGTGTCGAACCCGACCGTCAAGCTGGAGTACCCGAGTGAGCTGACCGTCAACGGCCTGTCCTTCCAGCCGCTGGCCGAGCGCATCCAGGCCAACCTCAAGGAGGTCGGCATCACGGTCGACCTGCAGCCCGCGCCGGTCACCACGGCCCTGGACAACTACCGCAACGGCAAGGAGGAGATGGGCCTGTGGTACTGGGGCCCGGACTACCCCGACCCGAGCGACTACCTGGCGTTCCTGCCGGGCAAGACGGTGGGTCTGCGGGCCGGCTGGAAGGCGGGGGCGGCCAAGGAGATCGAGGCCGCCGGTGACAAGGCCGCCACGGCGATCGGCGACGACGCCCGCAAGGCCGCCTACGTGGACGTGCAGACCAAGCTGAACGCCTCCGGCCCGTTCGTCCCGCTGATCCAGCCCGGCCAGAACATCGTGACGGCGGCGTCGGTGACCGGCCTCGAGTACCACCCGGTGTGGACGGTGGACGTGGCCGACCTCGGCGTGAAGTAAGGGAGCCTCGCAGGTGTCCGACATCCCGGGCGAACCCCGCCGGAGCCGGGCGAGACGGGCCCATCCGCTGGTCCGCTTCCTGATCCGGCGCATCCTGCTCGCGGTCCTGATGGCCTGGGGCATCACGCTCGTCACGTTCGTCCTGACGAACCTGGTGCCCGGCGACCCCGTGGCTGCCAACCTCGGCCAGCGGGCGCTGGGCGATCCGGCGATCGTGGCCCAGTGGCGGTCCGAGCACGGCCTGGACAAGCCGCTCTGGGAGCAGTACGTGCTCCACCTCCAGGGCCTGGTCCACGGCGACCTCGGCACCAGCCAGCAGAGTCACCGGCCGGTCAGCCAGGACCTGGCCGAGTTCGTTCCGGCGACGCTGGAGCTGGCCGGGGCGGCGATCCTGGTGTCGCTGGTGCTGGGCGTGGCGTTCGGCGTGATCGCCGCGCTGCGCCGGGACCGGCTGTCGGACCACGCGCTGCGGGTGCTGAGCCTCATCGGCATCTCGGTCCCGACGTTCTGGCTGGCGCTGGTGGCGTTCTACGTGTTCTTCTACCGGCTGCAGCTCACCCCGGGCAGCGGCCGGGTGGACGCGGCGCTCAACGGCGCGGTCCCGGCCGTGACCGGGCTGCAGACCGTGGACGCGCTGGTGGCGGGCCGGTGGGACGTGTTCTCCTCCGCGGTCGGGCACCTCGTGACGCCCGCGCTGGTGCTGGCGCTCTACACGATCGGCCTGCTCACCCGCTTCACGCGCTCGGCGGTGCTGGAGGTGCTGGGGCAGGACTACGTGCGCGCCGCCAGGGCCAAGGGCCTGCCCGGCCGGGTGATCCTCTTCCGGTACGTGCTGCGTTCGGCCCTGGTGCCCATCATCACCGTGGCGGGCCTGGCGTTCGGCAGCCTGCTGTCCGGCACCGTGCTGGTCGAGGCGATCTTCGCCTGGCCCGGCGTCGGCCAGTACGCGTACAAGAGCGCCACCACCCTCGACCTGCCCGCCGTCATGGGCGTCGGCCTGGTCGTCGGCGTCGTCTACCTGGTCATCAACCTGATCGTGGACGTCCTGTACGGCGTCATCGATCCCCGAGTGAGGCTGCAATGAGACGGCGGGACCCTCTGGCCCGCAGGGGCCTGCTTGCCCGGCTGCCCGAGGCGTGGCGGCAGCCGCTGGCCGTGGTCGGCGCCGTGCTGGCGGTGGCCTGGCTGGTCATCGCGCTGGCCGCACCGATGCTGGCGCCGCACGACCCCCTCGCCCAGGACCTGCCGCGGCTCGCGCCGCCGGGGCCCGGGCACTGGTTCGGCACCGACCAGCTCGGCCGCGACATCCTGAGCCGCGTCATGTACGGGGCCCGGGTGTCGATCCCGCTGACGTTGCTGCTGGTCGTGCTGTCGGTGCTGATCGGCGGGCTGCTCGGCGCCTGCGCCGGGTACTTCGGCCGGTGGGTCGACGAGACGATCATGCGGCTGGCGGACCTGGTGTTCGCGTTCCCGACCGTGATCCTGGCCATGGTGGTGGCCGCCGCGCTGGGCGCCAGCCTGACGAACGCGGTGCTGGCCGTGCTGGTCGTGGCCTGGCCCGCGTACGCCCGCGTCACGCGAGGGCTGGTGCTGGGGGTGCGCGAGCGGGAGTTCGTGCTGAGCGGGCGGCTGCTGGGCTTCTCGGTGTGGCGGTCGCTGCGCGTGGACGTGCTGCCGAACGTGACCGGCCCCATCCTCGTGCTCGCGACGCTGGACATCGGCACCGCGCTGCTGCTGCTGTCCGGGCTGTCGTTCCTGGGCCTCGGGGCCAAGCCGCCGTCCCCCGAGTGGGGGGCGATGGTGGCCTCGGGCGTGGAGGTGTTCGACAGCTGGTGGGTGGCGACGTTCCCGGGGCTGGCGATCCTTACGGTGGTGCTGGCGTTCAACTTCCTCGGCGACACCCTGCGGGACGCGCTCGACCCCCGTACGGCCCGCGCGATCAAGGAGCGTGCACTGTGACCGAGCGAAGCGAGGGAACGAGACAGCACAGCGACCCGGTCGCAGGTCCGACGAAGGAGGACCTGTGACGACGTTGGACATCACCGACTTGAAGATGTCGATCGGCGGCAAGGAGATCCTGCGCGGCGTCGATCTCGCGCTGGAGCCCGGCCGGGTGCACGGGCTGGCCGGGGAGAGCGGCTCGGGCAAGACGATGACGGGCCTGGCCGTGCTCGGGCTGGTGCCCCACGGCGCCCGCGTGTCGGGCGCGATCCGGCTCGGCGAGCGCGACCTGCTCACCCTGCCGCCCAAGGAGCTGAACCGGGTGCGCGGCGGCGAGGTTGCCATGGTGTTCCAGGATCCGGCGACCAGCCTGCACCCCATGCTGACCATCGGCAAGCAGCTCACCGAGCACATGCGCCACCACCTGGGGCTGGACAAGCGTGAGGCGCGGGCCCGGGCGGTGGAGCTGCTGGGCAAGGTACGCATCCCGGGCGCCGAGGAGGCGTACGGGCGCTATCCGCACCAGTTCTCCGGCGGGATGCGCCAGCGCATCGCCATCGCCATCGCGCTGGCCTGCTCCCCCAAGGTGCTGATCGCCGACGAGCCGACCACCGCGCTCGACGTGACCGTGCAGGCCGGCGTGCTGCGGCTGCTGCGCGGGCTCTGCGACGAGCTGGGGCTGGCGGTGCTGCTGGTCACCCACGACCTCGGGGTGATGTCCGCGGTGGCGGACGAGGTGAGCGTGATGAAGGACGGCCTCGTCGTGGAGTCGGGGCCGCGCGGGCGGGTGCTGCGGGCGCCCGAGCACGCCTACACGCGTTCCCTGCTGGAGTCCCTACCCGACGCGGAGGCGCAATGACTCTGTTGGCCATCGACGACCTGGTCGTCGAGCACCGCTCCCCCGGGCGTCCCGCCGTGCGGGCCGTGGCGGGGGCCAGCCTGGCGGTCAACCCCGGCGAGGTCGTCGGGCTGGTCGGCGAGTCCGGGTGCGGCAAGTCGACGCTGGCCCGCGCCGTCTGCGGGCTGAACCCGATCACCGCGGGCTCGATCGCGTTCGACGGGCAGCCGGTCACGCCGCTCGGCCTGCGGCGCAGGAAGCTGACCGGGATCCAGATGGTCTTCCAGGACCCGTACGCCTCCCTCAACCCCCGGCGGCGGGTCGGCGACCAGATCGCCGACGGGCTGCGCACCTCGCAGGACACCGCCACCTCCCCCGCCGACCTGCTGGAACGCGTCGGCCTGCCGCGGGACTTCGCCGGCCGGCACCCGCACGAGTTCTCCGGCGGGCAGCGGCAGCGCATCGCCATCGCCAGGGCGCTCGCGGCCCGGCCGCGGCTGCTGATCGGCGACGAGCCCATCTCGGCGCTGGACGCCTCGGCGCAGTCGCAGGTGGCCAGGCTGATGCGGGACCTGGCGGTGGACTCGGGCGCGGGGCTGCTGTTCATCAGCCACGACCTGTCCGTGGTGCGGCTGATCGCCGACCGGATCGCCGTCATGTACCTCGGCAAGATCGTCGAGGTGGGCGACACGGCCGAGGTGTGGGCGGACCCGAAGCACCCGTACACGAAGGCGCTGCTCCAGGCCATCCCCAAGCCCGACGGGATGGGGGTGCTGCCCGCCGAGCTGGCCGGTGACGTGCCGGACCCGGCGAACCCGCCGGGAGGGTGCCGGTTCAACCCGCGGTGCCCGTCCGTGATGGACGTGTGCCGCGTGAAGGAACCGGAGTTCGGGCCGGTCGCCTGCTGGCTGCACGAGCCGAAGTGACCCCCGTCCCCGGGCCGCGGGCCGCCGCGGCGCGGCTGGCGGCGGTGCGGGCGGCCATGGACGAGGCCGGGGTGGAGGCCCTCGTGCTGCGGCCCTCGCCGGACGCCCGCTTTCTCGGGAGCCTTCTCGGGGACCGTCAGGGCGCGTACCTGGTGGTCACGCAGGACGTGGTGGCCGAGACCGGCGATCCGGCCGGGGTGGTGCCCGCGGGGGCGCGCCGGGTCGGGGTGGACCCGGAGATGCGGGTGCGGGAGCTGTTCGGGCTGGCGATCGAGGCCGAGCTCGTACCCGCCTCCTCGGTGCTGTGGCCGCTGCGGCTGCGCAAGGAGCCGTACGAGGTCGAGGCCGTCGGGCGCGCGGTGGCGGCGGCGGAAGGGGTGCTGGGGCAGGCGCTGGAGCTGGCCTGGTTCGGGGCGACCGAGCGGGCGATGGCCTACCGGCTGCGGGTGCTGCTGGCCGAGTCGGGGTGCGAGGAGCTGCTGTCACTGCGGGTGGCGGCCGGGGAGCACACGGCCCTGCCCGCGCACGTGCCCGGGGAGCGCGTGATCAACCCCGGGGACGCGCTGGCCGTGGCGGTGTGCGGGCGGTGGGGCGGCTACTGCGCCGAGGTGTCCGGGGTGTTCGCCGTGGCGGAGCCGCCGGACGACTTCGAGGCGATGTACTCGGTGGTGCTGGCCGCCCACCGGGCCGGGCTCGCGGCCGTGCGGCCCGGCGTGCCGGTGGACGAGGTGGCCAGAGCCGTGGGCGAGGTGATCGACGGCAGCGGGTACGGGCGCTTCGCGGCGGCGCACGTGGGCCGGGGCGTCGGGCTGGGGCATGACGAGGGGCCGTGGCCGGGCGAGGACGCCGTGTTCGAGCCGGGGATGGTGTTCTGCCTGGAGCCCGCCATCTACGTGCCCGAACTGTTCGGGGCCCGGGTCGCGGACGTGGTGGTGTGCGCGGACGACGGGCCGGTGCCGCTGGGCGCGTACCCGCACACCCTGCACGTCCTCGACCGCTAAGGGAGCCTGACGGCCTCGGCCAGCCTGCGGGCCTCGTCGGCCCATCCCGCCAGGAACATCAGCGCCTCGCCCCGCTCCCTGAACCGGCGGGCCGCGTCCACGGGCGTGGCGCCGCCGTAGTCGAGCTGCGTCTCCCCTGCCCGGGCCAGCATCAGCGGGGTCAGGAAGTCGTACTTGACCGCCGACGCGCACACCGCCAGCCGCACCAGCCGCTCGTCACCGCGCCAGCCGGAATCCCGCAGCCCCCGCACGTACGCCCCGTGGACGGCCGCGTCGAGCGCGGGCAGCAGAGCGGCCGGCAGGAACAGGTCGAACACGCTGTCCGGGATGTGGTTGCCGACGTCCTCGCCCAGCGCGCCGTCGCCCGCGAACGCCCAGTCCAGCAGCACGCTCTCCCCGTCGCGGTCGATCACGTTGCTCGGCCACACGTCGAGGTGGCACAGCGCCCTCGGCAGCGACTCCAGGACGGCCAGGAACTCCTCCCTGTCCCGGTGCAGCCGCACCAGCTCCCCGCGCAGCCCGGGCGGGAAGTTCTCGGCGACCAGGGGGTGCCGCCAGGCCGCGTCGTCCTCCAGCAGCTCGTACGGGACCGGTTTCGAGCCCAGGTAGTCGCGCAGGAACGACCGGCTCGACCACGGCCGCTCCACCCGGCCCGCCGCCCCCTGGGCCAGGCCGAGCTGGCGCCCGAACAGCGTGTGACGCCCGAGGTCCCAGGTGGTGCCGGGCCGCCCGGCCACGTCCTCGGTCCACAGCGCGAGGTCGCCGTCGTCGCGTTCGACCAGCTCCAGCAGCTTCGGCGCGGCCACCCCCGAGCCCGCCCACAGCCCCGGCAGGCCGTCGGCGTAGACGTCGGCCTCCCGGCGCCAGTAGTTCCAGTGGCGCGGATCGTCGGAGTGCCCCCACCCCGCGCCGCCTTCCTTGCGGCGGGTCAGCACCTTGAGCACCGCCGACCTCGACCCCCTGCGCACCCGCCAGATGCCGCCGGTCACCGCGTTCAGCGGGTTGTGCGTGAGCGGCTCGACGACGGCGTCGGCGCCGCCGAGCACCCGCGCGATCTCATCTTCCACTCTCGTCACCCTAGCTCGTGACGGTGTGTGATGATCCACGGTCAAGGGTAGTCCAGAATCATGCTGCGCATCGGCACGTGGAGATCTGCCGGGTCGCTCGACATGGTGATCTGCGGCTGGCACGACGGCGGCCCCGGACCCCTCGAAACGGGCATCAAGCTCATCTACGGAGCAGGCGGCCCGATGCCCGGCTTTCCCGGGCTGCGCGTGGGCACCCTCGTGGCGACGTGCGCGGAGGAGATCGCCGAGGCCCTGTCCCAGGGGATCGACGTGGTGGCCACCGCGCCGGACTGCTGCCCCGCGGCGCCCGTCGTGGCGGCGGGCATGTGGCACTACGGCTGGACCGGGAGCGATCCGGGCGCGCTGGCCGGGGCGACCGCCGCGGGCCTCGTCATGGCCGCGCAGCCGGGGCCGTGCGCGGTGGAGATCCGCCGCGACGGCCGCAGCTCGCTCGCCGGTGACGTGCGGGCGGAGACCGTACACACCTGCCTGGCCGGGGCCGTCCCCCTGGAGTCGGTACGCCTCAGCCAGGAGGCCCCCAGCAGGCTCCTCATCACACCCTGTTAGCCGCTTCCACCAAAGCCCGGCCCCGGCTTGGTGAACCCGGACGAATCGCGGCGGCCCCGCCATCGAATACCGTCGCCTGGGAACGTCCGAGACGAGGAGCGGCAGGTTGGTCGAGGTCAGGGAGCTCCATGAGATGGCGGAGTTCGAGCAGGTGGATGCGTTGTTCGACGACATCTGGCACTTCGGGACCGGCGCCCCGCCCATCACGATCGAGCTGATGCGGGCCCTGGCGCACGCGGGCGGCTACGTGGCGGGCGCCTTCGAGGGCGGCCGCCTGGTGGGCGGCTCGGTCGGGTTCCTGGCCAGCGGGAACGCCCTGCACTCCCATGTCACGGGGGCGGCGGCCGGGCGCGGCATCGGGTTCGCGCTCAAGCTGCACCAGCGCAGGTGGGCCCTGGAGCGCGGGCTGGAGCGGATCACCTGGACGTACGATCCGCTCATGCGCCGCAACGCCCACTTCAACCTGGCCAAGCTGGGCGCCCGGCCCCGCGAGTACCTGCCCTGCTTCTACGGGGTCATGGACGACGCGATCAACCAGGGCGACGAGTCCGACCGGCTCCTGGCCGTCTGGACGCTGTCCGACCCGCGCGTGGAGGCTGTGGCGCGGCCGGATGCTTCGGCACGACCGTCGGACGGCCCGCCGCCGGACGCCGTGGTGGCGCTCGCCGACGTGGGCGGGCGGCCGGTGGCCGGTCCGGTGGACGCCGGCACGGTGCTGGTGGCCGTGCCCGCGGACATCGCGGGATTGCGCGGCGCCGACCCGGGAACGGCCAAGGCGTGGCGGCACGCCGTACGCGACGTGCTGGGCGGCCTGATGGCCGAGGGCCGCGCGGTCACGGGGTTCTCCGGGAAGTCCTACTACGTAGTGGAGAAGAAGTGAAGATCACTGGAGTTGAGCTGCGGCGGATCGCCATGCCGCTGGTCGCGCCGTTCCGCACGTCGTTCGGCACGGAGACGGCCCGCGACGTCCTGCTGGTCAGGGTGGTGACGCCGGACGCCGAGGGGTGGGGCGAGTGCGTGGCCATGGACGAGCCGCTCTACTCCTCCGAGTACACCGACGGCGCGGCCGAGGTGATCCGGCGCTTCCTGCTGCCCGCGCTGCCGAAGACGCTGGACGTGCACGACGTCGGCCGCGCGCTGGAGCCCATCAAGGGCCACCGGATGGCGAAGGCCGCGCTGGAGACGGCGGTGCTGGACGCGCAGCTCAGGACGGCGGGCGAGTCGTTCGCCCGCTTCCTCGGCGCCTCCCGCACGCGGGTGCCGTGCGGGGTGTCGGTCGGCATCATGGACTCGATCCCGCAGCTGCTCGACGCCGTGGGCGGTTACCTCGACGAGGGGTACGTCCGCATCAAGCTCAAGATCGAGCCCGGCTGGGACCTGGAGCCGGTCCGGGCCGTGCGCGAGCGGTTCGGCGACGACGTGCTCCTCCAGGTCGACGCGAACGCCGCCTACTCGCTGAGCGACGCCCGCCGCCTGGCCCGGCTCGACGCGTTCGACCTGCTGCTGATCGAGCAGCCGCTGGCCAACGACGACCTCGTGCAGCACGCCAGGCTGGCCAAGCAGCTCAAGACGCCGATCTGCCTGGACGAGTCGATCGAGTCGGCCGAGCACGCGGCCGCCGCCATCGCGCTCGGCTCCTGCTCGATCGTCAACATCAAGCCCGGCCGGATCGGCGGCTACCTGGAGGCGCGGCGCATCCACGACCTGTGCCGGGCGAACGGCATCGCGGTGTGGTGCGGCGGCATGCTGGAGACCGGCCTCGGCCGGGCGGCGAACGTGGCCCTGGCCGCCCTGCCGGGCTTCACGCTGCCCGGCGACACCTCGGGCTCGCGGCGCTACTACTCCACCGACATCACCCAGCCGTTCGAGCTGTCCGACGGCCACCTGGAGGTGCCCGCGGGGCCGGGCCTGGGCGTGGACCCGATCCCGGAGGTGCTCGACGCGGTGACCACGAGCACGGAGTGGATCACGCTCTGACCCTGGGCAGACGGCCTGGCAGGTGGTTCATACGAGTCCCCCACGTGGGGGATGTTCACGGACGCCGCGGCGGCGAGCATCGGAACGCGCCACGCGAACACCACCTGCCTGACCGGAGGCCCCCGCATGACCACCACCCTCGGCGGAACACCACGGACCGGACGGCTTCCGGCCATCCTGGCCAAGCTGCACGGCCGGACGGCGGTGGGCGTGCCCCGCTGGGCCGTGTGGGCCGCCTACGCCACCACCTTGACCCCGCTGCCCTCCGGCATCTGGCGGATCGCGGCCTTCATCTTCGGGGCGCCGCTGCTGGAGTTCGGCGGGGCGCCCCCGCCCGGCCACGGGCCGGTGCTGATCGACGGCGAGTGGTGGTACATCGTCACGCTCAGCGTCGTCAGCGAGGCGACGGCGTTCCTCACCGTCGGGCTGGTCGCCCGGTGGGGTGAGGTGTGGCCGCGCTGGATCCCCGGGCTGGGCGGCCGCCGGGTGCCGGTCCTGGCGGCCGTCGTCCCCGCCGGCCTGGGTGCTACGGTGCTGCTGGTCTTCCCGTACGCGCTGGTCATGTTCGCCTTCGGCCGGATGATCAACGGGAGCCCCGAGGGTTTGATCGTGCACGGCTGGCAGGCGGTCGCCTTCTGGGTCACGTACGCGCCGCTGGCCGCCTGGGGCCCGCTGCTCGCCATCCTGACCGTGCACTACTTCCGGCGACGATCATCCTAGGCGCCTTTCAGCAGTCAGCCAGGTGAGCTGGTCGCGACGGCGTCCTCAGGCGTTGTCGGGCGTGGCCCATTCGACGAACTGGATGATCACGCCGTTGGGGTCGGTGACCTGGAACAGGCGTTCGCCCCAGGGCTCTTCACGCAGCGGCATCGTGATCTCGACCCCGGCGTCACGCAGGCGCTTCTCCTGGTCCTGTAGGCCGGTGGCGAGGGTGAGCGCCAGGATCAGGCCCGCCGCGTGCTGATCACGCTGCTCAGGCGGCAGGACCTGGATGCCGCGGGCGAGCAGGACGATGTCCACCGCATCGGTGCGGGTGAGGGAGACGAAGCCGTCGGCGGCGGCCTGAACGGAGTAGCCCAGGTGAGTGGTGAAGAACGCCTGGGAGGCGGCGATGTCGTCGATCGTGAGCGAGACGGTGGACGCGATGATCTGCAAGAAGGTCTCCCTGTCGGGTCGGAGCCGGGACGGAGGTGTGAGGTGCCGACGCGGGTCAGTAGCCGCGGCGGCGGGGGATGTTGCGGGCGACACGGGGCTCGCGTCGCCCGCGGACGGCACGATCGGAGGGCAGGTGGCGGAGGTCGTCGCCGCGCTTGAGGGGCTGCTCCGGCCGGTGGTGGCCCAGTTGCCCGGTCAGCACATCGGTGCGGTCGATCGCGGGGATGGCCTGCTCGGCGGCGGGGTCGAGGTGGCGCATGGGCACTCTCCTTCGTTCCGGTCGGCGTTCCATGGTCGCAAACTTACGACGGGTGTAAATTTAGCCCAGACGGCTCGGGGGTGTCAACATAAAAATGCTACGGGGGTAATATTTCCCCATGGCTACCCAGACTCCGGCCCAGACCGCCGGCGACCCCGCCCCGCTCGAGTCGCCCATCGGCCTGCGGGAGGCCAAGAAGCAGGAGACCCGGCAGCTCATCTCCGACCACGCCACCCGGCTGTTCATCGCCCAAGGCTTCGAACAGACCACCATCGCGGAGATCGCCGCCGCCGCCCGCGTCGCCAAGAAGACCGTCACCAACTACTTCGCCCGCAAGGAAGACCTGGCCCTGGACCACCAGGAGGAGTTCACCGCCGCCCTGGCCCAGGCCGTCTCCACCCGGCAGCCCGGGCAATCCGCCCTGACCGCGCTGCGCCGCGCCTTGCAGGACGCCATCGCCGCCCAGGACCCGGTCGCCGGCTTCTCCGGCGCGGCCTTCGCCCGCATGATCGCCGACAGCCCCACCCTGACCATCTGCCTGCGCGGCCTGCACGACCAGCGCGAGCACCGCCTCACCCAAGCCCTCGCCGAGGCCACCGGCACCACTCCCGACGACATCACCGTCCGGACCGCCGCGGGGCTCCTGGGCACCGTTCACCGCATCCTGTTCCAACGCATCCAGGACCTGACCCTGGCCGGACGCTCCAACGACGAGATCGCCCGCACCATCGGCGCGGAAGCCACCCAGGCGTTCGATCTGCTGGAGCCCGCTCTTGCCGACTTCGCCACCTGAACCCGCCGACGCCGGTGAACGTCAGGGCCGCCCACCGGCGTGGGTGGTGATCGTCGCCGCGAGGGACGGCACGACCGCGTGGGGCAGCGCGTGGCCGAGACCGGGCACCCACAGAGCGAGCAGCCGGGGGTCGGGCCCGGGCAGGTCGGCGTCGGAGATGCCGGGGTCGGGGGCCGCCCCGCCGATCAGCGCGGAGCCGAAGATCGTGGCGCTCATCAGCCGGTCCGCATGGTCGAGGAGGAGCACCTGAACCAGGGTGCCGCCCATCGACATCCCGACCACGTGAGCACGTGCGATCCGCAGCGCGTCGAGGACCGCGATCGGGTCGTCGGCCAGCACCCGGATCGGGTAGGGACGCTCGTGGAAGGCATGGGTGGAGCGTCCGGTGTCACGGTGGTCGTAGCGGACGAACGAAGTGGTCGCGGGACAGCAGCTCGACCAACTTGCCGGGCCAGGTCAGCCCGCTCGCGTTGGCTCCCATCACCAGCAACAGGGCGGGACGCTCCGGATCGCCGGTCGTCTCCACCCAGAGCCGATAACCGTCCGCGACCTCGACGAAGGCCTCAGCGTGGCGAAGTCCGCCGGTCCTCGGGTCGGTCGCTCGGGCCATGACTCACTCCTCATGGGTGGGGTTCGAAGCGACCATAGCACGAGACGAAACGTCTCGTCTTGTGTTGCCGAGGCACTCCGGGCCTCGGCTCAGTTGCCCCAGGTTCCCGCGGCTGCGGCCGTCTTGACGTAATCGGCGAAGGACCGCGGGTCGCGGCCGAGCGCTCGCCGTACACCGTCGCCGACGCGCTCACCGGCGCCGTCGCGGATCCGGCCCAGGAGCTCGGCCGCCAGGTCGGCCGCCTCCGGGGGCACTCCCTGAGCCGTCAGCGCGGCCGTGAACCGGGAGGTCTCCAGCGCCGTGTAGCGGACGGGCCGCCCGGTGACCTCGGAGATCATCTCGACCGCGGTGCGGAACGACACCGGTTCGGGGCCGGACAGCTCGTAGATCTCGCCCGCGTGGCCGTCCTGGACGAGCGCGGCGGTCGCGACGTCGGCGATGTCCTCGGCATCGACGAACGTCTCCCGGCCCTCCCCGGCCGGCAGCGCCAGCTCCCCGGACAGGATCGGCTCCAGGAACAGGTCCTCGCCGAAGTTCTGCGCGAACCAGGCCGCGCGCAGGATCGTCCACTCCAGGCCCGTCGCGCGCAGGGCCAGCTCGACCGGCTCCTGGTACGGGTCCGCCGCGCCGCCTACGCCGCGTGCCGACAGCAGCACCACCCGGCGGACGCCGGCCCGGGTCACGGCCGCGAGGAACTCTTCCACGGTGGCGGCCGGCACGGCTTCGCTCATCGGGACGAGGTAGACCGCCCCCGCGCCGTCCAGGGCCGGCCCCCAGGTGTCACGGTCGGCGAAGTCGAATCTGGTGCCGCCGGAGCGGGAGGCCGCGCAGAAGGGATGGCCGAGGCGGTCGAGCCGGGCGACGACGCGGCGGCCGGTCTTACCCCGGGCGCCAAGTACGAGAACAGGTGAATCGGACATGAGGCCAGTACATCGGGTGCCGAGCGAGACACTCCATGGCCATCTATCTCGCACGCATGTGAGATCGTCTCATCATGGACCTCTTGGAGGACTATCTCGCGGGTGTACGGGCGGACGGCGCGATCTTCTGCCAGTCGGTCGCCGAGCCGCCGTGGGCGGTGCGGTTCAACGATCCCGCCCCGCTGGCGCTGGGCGCGATGCTGCGGGGCGAGTCCTGGATCGTGCGCGACGGCGCGGCTCCCGTCCGGGTCGGGGAGCGCGGCGTCGTCCTGGTCCGCGGCCTGCGGCCGTTCACTGTGGCCGACCGCCCGGGGACGGAGCCCCAGGTGGTGGTCGACGACGCGGAGACGTGCTGGACGACGGCCGACGGCCCCGCGACGGCCGCGCCCAACCTCGTGCTGGGGCCGCGCACGTACGGGTTCAGCGCCGAAGGCTCCGACCTGTTCGTCACCGCCGAGTATCCGCTGCGTGGCGACGTGTCCGAGCGCCTGCTCAAGGCCCTGCCCGAGGTGGCCGTCATCCCGCCGGAGCTCGAGTTCACGCCGCTGCTGGATCTGCTGGCGGTCGAGATCGGCCGGGAGGAGCCGGGCCAGCAGGTCGTGCTCGACCGGCTCCTGGACCTGCTGCTGGTACGGGCCCTGCGGTCGTGGTTCGCGCGGCCCGACGTCGAGGCCCCGCCCGGCTACCGGGCCCTCGCCGACCCGCGGATCGGGCGGGCGCTGCGCCTGATGCACGAACGCCCGGCCCACCCGTGGACGGTCGCGGGCCTGGGCGCGGAGGTGGGGATGTCGCGGGCGGTGTTCGCCCGGCGCTTCGCCGAGCTGGTCGGGCAGCCGCCCCTGCTCTATCTCACGGAGTGGCGAATGACCATCGCCGCCGACCTCCTTCGCACGCCCGGCGCGACTGTCGCCGCCGTGGCCAGGAGGGTCGGGTACGCCGACGGCTTCGCCTTCAGCAACGCCTTCAAACGGGTCCGCGGCATGCCGCCCAGCGACCTGGCCCGTTCCCCGAGATAAGCCGCCGCCCATTCCGGACCCACCGCCCTCCACTCCGATGATCCCGGGAAACACCTGGGACCGGATGAGCGAGCTGAGGACCCTCATCCGCTCGGACGACCGGAGCTCCGCCACGGCCTTCCGAGCAGACCTTCACGTTCCGCAATGGCGGAAGCGGCAGAGGTTGAGGGCTCCACAGTGACAACGTTCACGACTTGGCCCGGTCGAACCCAACGCGGAAAGTGAGGGGGACATTCATCCCACAGTGGGGAAATCCATGGCTACTCCTCTCCAGATCCCCGTGCCGTCGGAGCGGACGTCCGCGACCCTCCGCCGTTACCTCGACCAGAGCGGGCCGATCTTACGCGTCGAGCTGCCGGGCCAGGTGCCCGCCTGGCTCGTGACCTCGTACGAACTGGTCAACGAGGTCCTGACGAACGACGACACGCTGTTCAGCAAGAACCCGGCGAACTTCACGGCGCTGAACGACGGCACCATCCCGGCCGACTGGCCGCTGCGCCAGCTCATCGAGGGAGAGCACCTGCTGACCCAGGACGGCGCGGACCACCGGAGGCTGCGGGGACTCATCAACCGGGCCTTCACCCCCGCCCGCGTACAGGGATTGGCCCCGCGCATCCAGCGGATCACCGACGAACTGCTGGACCGGATGGCTGGCCAGAGCGGCGCGGTGGACCTCGTGCGCTTGTTCACCGAGCCGCTGCCGGTCATGGTGATCTGCGAGCTGTTCGGGGTGCCGCAGGGTGAGCAGCAGCAGATCCGCGACTGGAGCCACACTCTGCTGCAGCACACCACCTCGCCGGAGGAGATGCTCGCCGCCAACGCCGGGTTGCTCGGGTATCTGGCCGCCTTCATCGAGCGCAAGCGCGACGACTCGGGCGACGATCTCACCACGGGGCTGATACGTGCGCAGGAGGACGACGGCGACCGCCTGTCCGACAGCGAGATGATGTGGATCCTGTGGCTGGTGCTCATCGCCGGTCACGAGACCACGGTTCACCTGCTGGCCAACACGGTCGTCGCGCTGTGCTCGGACCCGGAGCAGTTGGTCTTCGCGCGTGCGAAGAACGTCTGGGAGCAGGCGGTGGAGGAGGCGTTGCGCAGCAGGAACTCGGTGATCAGCGTCATGTTCCGGTATCCGCTGCGGGACGTGCGGCTCGGCGGGGTGACAGTCGGGGCGGGCCAGCCCATCATGGTCGGCATCTCCAGCACCGGGACGGACAGCGCCAGATTCGGCGGGGAGGCGCCGCGGTTCGACGCGGTACGGGAGCCGGACGCGCACCTCGGATTCGGCCGTGGTCCGCACTTCTGCCTGGGGGCGCCGCTGGCCAGGCTCGAGGCACGTATCGCGCTGGCGTCGTTGTTCGGCCGGTTCCCCGATCTCCGGTTGGCGGTCGAGCCCGGCGAGATCCCGTACACCTCGTCACTCATCACCGAGGGTCCCACGACGCTGCCGGTGCTCCTCCGCTAGATGGAGCCCGATCCGCCTCTTCGTGGGAGATGCCCGGCATGGCACCATCGACGTGGAATGGGGGTCCCTGCCCTCGCACCGCGGCCGGGGAACCGGGCGGCTTTGCGTCAGATCATCGCGACGATGAGTTTCCGACACTGCCGAGGTCATTACCGGCGACCCATCGACGACGTAGGGATGACCACATGACGCTCGATCTGTTCGCAGGCGTACCCGTCACCGACTATGCCGCGGCGCTGCCATGGTACGAGCAGTTCTTCGGTGGGCCGCCGTCCTTCCTGCCGAACGACATCGAGGCGGTGTGGGAGGTGGCCGAGCACCGGTACGTCTACATCGTGCAAGATCCGCAACGGGCAGGGAACGCGCTGGTGCTGTCGTTCGTCGACGACCTCGACGGACGGGTCGCCGAGATCGCCCGGCGAGGCATCGAGCCCGCGAAGCGCGAGAGGTACGACGGTGGCGCGACCAAGGTGACCTACCGGGACACGGACGGCAATGAGATCAGCTTCGGCGGCGGCCCGAGCTGACGCCACCCTCTGAGGACATCGATGGCAGTCTCGAGGGTGCGAGCGACCCACGCGGCGCCGGCACTGGTCCCGGTAATGCCCGAGGCTCCCGTGTAGACGAACACGGTCCCGTTGCGCCCCGCCGCGTCGATCGCGTCCTGCTTGACCGAGACCCCCTGGATCGTGGACAGCGCCCGGAACAGCGTGGCCCGCACGTCGGCGACCAGCGGCTGCTCGCCCAGCAACTGGAAGACCGTCTGGAAGATCCACTCCTGCGTCGTCGCATGGACGTCGTCGAACTCCGAGACAGGAGTGGCGTCGACGCTCACCCGGACCCTGGCGATCATGGCGCGGTATTCGAACCTGACGCGCCCCTTGCGCGGTCCGGCTGACCGCGCAAGGGGCGCGTCGAGGAGGGCGACTGGACTATCGCACCCTGCAGTACTTGTTCTTGTGGCCGCGAAGGACCTTCCAGACGGTGTAGCCGCTGTTGGAGAACTTCTTGTTCCCCTTGGTCCGGCCATTGGTGTCCAGCGGCCTGCACCAGTACTGCCAGTGGTCGACGCGGTAATTGCGGCTCACCACCGCCGCAGTGATCTTCTTACCCTTCTTGCAGTGGTTGTTGAAGTAGATCTTGGTGGTGGCGTTGCCCTTCTCCCAGCTGAAGTTCACCTTCCTCTTGCCACCCAGGCCCTTGCCGCACCTGATGCTGGCCTCCGCCAGGCTCATCGCGGTGCTGTCGGCCGTGGCGGCAGAGGTGGACCGGGCCGCGGCGGTGGCAGGCGCGGGAGCGGCCTGGGCCGCCGGACCGGCCAGCATGGTCGCTCCGAAAACGGCAGCGACGGTAGTGCCAATGAGCTGGAACGTGCGCATGGATTTCCTCCTTGCTGTCTGAGGGCTGATACGGGGGTTTCCGGGTCGGCGTGCGAAAGCCGGCAGTTGCGCGGAGGCCGTTCACCCCTTCAAGGGCGACCTGCAGGCGCAGCCGCGCGCCCCAACCACGTGCGGGGAGCTGCGCAACCCACGTCATCGTCGCGTCGGGCGAGGCGGTTGACGGGGGCGTCGTTGAACACAGCGCCGATCGTGGTGATCCTGCCTCCGCTGATCACGTCGGCGTGGGGCAGAGCCGGTCCATCGGCCTCGCCGGGACCCGCGCGCCACGCGGAGCGCCCGCGTGGCTCAGTCGCAGGCCTTGGCTGTGGTGCCGCTGCCCTTGTTGGCGCGGCCCACCCCGGCCGTCACCGTGCCCGTGGCTTTGGCGCAGATGCCGCTGGGGGCGTAGATCATGTTGCCCCAGTGGTGCCCGCCGTTCCCGGGCCGGTAGGTGAAGGATCTGCTCTTGGTGCCGGTGTAGACCGTGATGGTGCCGGAAGCGCCCGTGGCGACCGACACCTCGCCCCAGTTGGTGCCGCACTGGCGGGAGTAGAACAGCCGGATCGTGCCCAGGCGGTCTCCGACCTCGTTCCTGAGCGAGGCTTTCTTCCCGGTGTTGACCCTGGAGCGGGCGCACCCGCTGCTGTACGGATCCTTTCCGTCGTACGGGTGAGCGCTCGCCGACCCTGCGGTACTCGTGGCAGGGAGGGAGGCGGCTTGGGCCGCACCGTTCATCAGACCGGTGGTCAGGAGACCACTGGCCAGGGCGGCGCTCGTGCCGAAGACGGCCATCGTCTTGGTGATCGACGTCATGGTGCCGTGACTCATAAAGCGACGGCGGGCCTGCTTGTCAGACTGCATCGCCCGGCCCGTTGTTCCGCCGTTTGGGCGTCTGGCCTTTCGAGGTCCACCCTTGCAACAGCGCGGCTCGCCGGTCTGTGTCGAAGTGCACACTGGCGCAACTTCTTTTGGACAGGCCGAAAACGCGCTGATGGCCGGCGCCGGGGACGTCGGTACGCATCCATGGGGCTGACCTTGCCGCAGCCGGATTTCTCGGCCCAGCCAGTCCATGGCCCCGGTAGCGCGGGTCGGCGCGCGGAAGGAGCCGGCCGGCTGAGAGGTGATCCGGCCATCGGTGGTTCAGCGGGCAGGCGGCAGCGAACGCCGGCAGGATCGGGCCTTTCCTGATGACGCGGGGTCAGTTGGCGGGTTTCGACTGTGACGCTGTTTCTCGCGCTCGGCGTTGAGACGGCTGTCGTAGAAGCCGGCGCCGAGGCGCGGCCTTCCACACCATGATCACCGGCTCGCTCGACGCCCGCTGCTCGTCGGATCAGTCGCTCGGGTACGGTTTGCGCCGGCCCACTCGGCCCTCTCAGCACACGTCCGCCTACCGCCAGGTGGTAACGACGGTCTGCGGTCGCCGGCGAAGACGCCCGGCTGGATGCCGTCTTCCGGGCAGGCCAGGGCGTCCAGCGCGTCCAGTTCCCCAGCCGGGGACGCCTTCCACCTCGGCCACCTCGTGAACGAAATCGGCGATGTCGCAGGCAGCCACCGCTTCGCGCTGGGCCCGTCTGACGAGCCGGATCGCGATGGCGCAGACACGATGCCGGCGGGTGCGGCACGAACCCGTCGCCGCGCTGGGGCGACGACCGTCCCGACGAGGTCGGTCAGCTCGTCGGCGGATATCCGGGCCCGGAGGCCGCTGAGCTCCGGGGTCGGGGAACGCAGGACAGCCATCAGCCGCATGTTCGGCCGGAAGGCCGCGGGTGCCTTCCTCCGCCGACGTGCCGGTGAGGTCCGCACCCGGAACCACCACGGCAAGCGCGGGGGCCGGCCCCACACCAACCGAGACGGTCACACCCTCGACGCGGTGGAGGAGCATCCCGGGCGCCAGGTTGAAGGTGGCATCGGCACTGGTCGACGTGCTCGCCAAGGGACCGGAAGACGCCTGGGCGGCCGGCTTCGAAGCCGGTGCCGAGGACGAGGATGGGGTGCCTGTCCTGGTTCACTGGAACGGCTCGGTCTGGACCAGGATCCCGGTTGAAGACAGCGAACTTCGCGTGCGGGCGTTCGACGTGGCAGGACCAGACGACATCTGGCTCGTGGGCAGTTCGCCCTCAGGCGGGAGCGTCTCCCATTGGGACGGTCGCGTCTGGGCCACACCGCGCCCCTTTGGAGTGACCGATGGCTACCGACCGTACGACGTGGCTACCGGGAAGGGGCGTGCGGTCATCGTCGGTTCGGGCCCTGACGGAGACTTCGCTGTCCAATGGGACGGTAAGAGGTTCCAGCGGGTGCAGTCGGAGACGGACGGTGTGTTCGCGGCGGTCGCGCTGAAGGACGGCCATGTCTGGGCGGTCGGCCGGCGGGCTCGGGAGGATTGCCAGGGCACCAGGCCGACGGTCGCCCACATGTCTCCGGACGGAAGGTGGAGCTACAACCAGGACATGTCCGTCCCTGAGGTCGCCGGAGGTCGCCTGGAAGCGTGCTGGCGATCGCGCCGACAGACGTCTGGGCCGTCGGCGCGATCGGGAGCTACGACCCGGAGATGTATCCCCCAGCGAACTGCCGCCCGACCTCAGATGGCGGGGAGGGGGCGGAGACCCCGGGATCCCTCCCCACTCCGCTCGTCATGCACTGGAACGGGTCGGCCTGGCAGAGGATGGAACTGCCACCGTTGAAGGGTGCTCTGCACGGCCTGACCGCCTTCGGCAAGAACAACCTGTGGGCGAGCGGTACCGACCCCCGTCAGCCAGGTGTCGCGCTCCTCCTCCACTACGACGGCACGTCGTGGACGCGCGAGGGCATCAGCGCCGGTGGCAGCGGTCATGCCGCCATCGCGGCCATTCCCGGCACCTCCAACGTGTGGGCCGTGGGCTCCGTCGGCGAGGACACCGACTACGAGCATGCTTTCGTCGCAAGACGGCATTGATCGGTGCCTTCCAACGGAAGGTGACCTCAGCTTCCTCGTGTCTCACCGACTGTACATACGGTGGAGGGCGGGCCCTTCGGCATTTGGGGCTGATGTCGTCACGGCATGGTGTGGTCTGAAACCTGCCGGTATCCGCTCCCCCATCGCTGCTTGGCTGGTTCCCAACCCCACGGTCCCAACCCGAACGGAACCATGTCCACGATCATCCAAGCCCGGCCACGCTCACCGCTCATCAGCTGGCTGGCAGTCACCTCACTCACGCTGGGCATCTTCGCCATCGTCACCAGCGAGATCCTGCCCATCGGCCTGCTGACCGACATCGGCGCCGATTTCGGCATCTCCGATGGCATCACCGGGCTGACCATGACCCTGCCCGGCATCGTCGCCGCCGTCGCCGCGCCCGCCGTCACGCTGGCCACCGCCCGCCTGGACCGCCGGGTGATGTTGTGCGCGCTCATGGCGGTGCTCGCGGTCGCCGACGTCCTGGCGGCGGTGGCGACCTCGTACTGGATCATGCTGGTCTCCAGGGTGCTGGTCGGCCTCACCATCGGCGGCTTCTGGTCGATCGGGGCCGGGCTGTCCGCCCGCCTCGTACCGCCGCGCTCGGTCGGCACCGCCACCGCGCTGATCTTCTCCGCCGTCCCCCTGGGCTCGGTGCTCGGTGTGCCGGCCGGCACCTTCATCGGCCACCTCGCCGGCTGGCGAACCGCTTTCCTCGTCCTGGCCGCGCTGTCGGTCCTCGTACTGATCGCCCTGCTGATGCTGCTGCCGCCGCTCCCCGCCCACGAGGTCACCAGCGGCCGCGTCCTGCTCGGCCTCCTGCGCGAACGGGGCACCAGGATCGCCCTGCTGGCCACGTTCCTCATCGTCCTGGCGCACTTCGGCACCTACACGTACGTCACCCCCTTCCTCCAGAACGTCACCCACCTGGACCCGGCCGCCATCAGCGCCACCCTCCTGGCGTACGGCATCGCCGGGACGGCCGGGAACTTCCTGGCGAGCAGGGCGGTCGCGACCGCCCCCCGAGCGGCCTTCCTGACCTGCGGCGGCCTGATCGCCCTGGCCACGCTGCTGCTGCCCGTGGCCGGCACCTCCACCGCTGGAGCCGTCGCGCTGGTTGTCCTGTGGGGACTGGCCTACGGGGGCGTCCCGGTCTGCTCCCAGGCCTGGTTCATGAACGCCGCCTCCGGGACGCCGGAGGCCGCCACGGTCGTCTTCACCTCCTCCTTCCAGGCGACATTCGCCCTCGGGGCGCTCGCCGGCGGCCAGGTCGTGGACGCTTTCTCGGTCTCGACGGCGATGATCTGCGGCGGTCTGACCGCCCTCCTCATGGCGGCATCTCTGTGGTCGCTCACCAGACCCCTCCGCAGGGATTACTTCCGTGCCGCATCCTGAGAAGCGAATAGAAGCCATGATCGCCGAAGCCGGATACCACAAGGACGAGCCGATCGTGGTCGGGCTACAGCGACGCGACAATGCGCCGGCTTTTCACGCGCAAGGGCTGACAGCAAGGCGCGAGAAGCTGTCCGACACCACGACGATCTACGCAGCCTCCCTCTCCAAACAAATCACCGCCGCATGCGTGGCGTTGCTCGTCCAAGAGGGTGCGCTGGACCTCGAGTCCGCTCTATCGCGCTGGCTGCCCCAGCTGCCTTCATGGGCCGATGACATCCGCCTCCGGCAGCTTCTCCATCACACCGCGGCTTTACCCGCCGATCGTGACATCGACGCCAAAATGGCTGGCGATGCCAACCGGACCAGCCAAGGAGTCATTCAGGCTCTCACCCGATTTCCCGCCCTCCCTGGCAGACCGGGCGGCGATTACGCCTATTCGAACGCGGGATATGTCTGCCTCGCCGCTGCGGCGGCACGAGCGGCCGGTCAGCCGATTCCGGATTTCGCGCGGGACCGGCTTTTCGCCCCGCTGTCGATGAGCGACACGCTTTTCTGGGCCGGACCCGCTCCCGCGCCTCCCGGTGCGGCACCCCTGTCCCCTGAGCGCCCGGCGCCGCTGTCCCTGGGTGACGGCGGCGTGTGGACCACCGCCGGTGACCTGCTGCGGTGGAGCCAGGCGCTCAACACCGATGAGCTCGGCCTCTCCGCCCTCATGCACACCCCGGGCCGCCTCGATGACGGGACACCGATCGGCTACGCCTGGGGCATCGGCGTCCGCTCGCACGCCGGGCACCGCGTCTACCGGCATGGGGGCGGCTGGCCGGGACTGCGGGCCATGCAGGCCCGGCTGCCCGACCTGGGCTGGAGCATCGTGTTCCTCGCAATCGCCGACGACACCGAACGTCGGACGGTGCTGCTCGACCTGCTTCTCGACGCAGTGGTGACAGAAGGCGAATAGCCGGATCCGGCTGTCCATCAGGGCTTTTTTCGGAGGACTTCCGCCTGGCATGCTGCCGTTCATGAACGAGGTCCGGATTCGGCCCGCAGGCGATGACGATCTTGAAGGCGTCCTGGCGCTGGCTCCCCGGCTCGCCGAGGGTGTGGCGGCGTGGCGTGACCCCGAGGGTGCCGCCCGGGCGGCGCGGGAGTGGCTCGCGGGGTCCCTCGCCGCGGCCGAGGCGCAGCGGGCAGCGGTGTTCGTCGCCGTGGACAGCGAGGACGCACAGGTCGTCGGCGTGGTGTCCGTCCAGCGCCAGCGGCACTTCACCGGCGCGATGGACGCGTACGTCGGCGAGTTGGCCGTCCATCCGCGAGCCGTGCGTACGGGAGTGGGCCGGCGGTTGATGGCCGCCGCGGAGGACTGGGCCCGGCAGCAGGGCCTGCGTCACCTGGCCCTGGAGACGAGGGCGGCGAACACGACCGCCCGGCGGTTCTACGCCGCGCTGGGGTATCTCGAAGAAGGAGTGCGGCTGACCCGCTCTCTGGAGCCCACAACTTCTCTGTGAGAAGTTGTCCATTTGGCGGGGGGCCGTTCGTGGTGATGGTGTACGGCGAGCCTGCCGTACGCCGAACTCACCCATGAAGGGGACACCGTGAAGTACATGATGCTGATCAACGCCGCCACCACCGACCAGGACGAGCAGTGCACCTTCGAGGACTGGATGGCCTATGACAAGGCCGTACACGAGGCGGGGATCTGGGTGTCCGGCGAGTCGCTGGCCGATCTGGTGACCGCCACGACCGTGCGCGTGGACCGGGACGGGGTGCGGACCGTGATCGACGGGCCGTATGCCGAGACGCGGGAGGTTCTGGGCGGGTTCTATGTGATCGACGTAACGGACCTCGACGTGGCGCTCGACTGGGCCGCCCGTTGCCCGGGCGCGCGTGGCGGCGGGTCGGTGGTCGTGCGCCCGGTCGCCGACTTCAATGAATGAGGTCGAGGCGGTCTTCCGGGAGGAGCGCGGCAGGCTGCTGGCCGCGCTCGTGCGCCGCTTCGGTGACCTCGACCTCGCCGAGGAGGTGACCTCGGACGCCATCGAGGCGGCGCTGAAGCACTGGCCGGTCGAGGGTGTGCCGCCCAAGCCGGGCGCATGGTTGATGACGACGGCGCGGCGCAAGGCGGTCGACCGGCTCAGGCGCGACCAGGCCTTCGCCGCGCGGCTGGCCATCCTGCAGGTGGAGGCGGAGCGGGCGGCGCACGCCCCGCCGGCCGACGCGGACGGCGGCGAGCTGCCGGACGAGCGGCTGCAGCTGTTCTTCACCTGCGCCCACCCCGCGCTGCCCGCCGAGGACCGCGGGGCGCTGACGTTGCGCTGCCTGGCGGGGCTGACCACGCCGGAGGTGGCGCGGGCGTACCTGGTGCCGGTGCAGACGATGGCCAAGCGGATCGTCCGGGCGAAGAAAAAGATCCGCGAGGCCCGCATCCCGTTCCGCGTGCCCGGCGCGGACGAGCTGCCGGAGCGGCTGCCCGGGGTGCTGCAGGTGATCTACTCGATCTTCACCGAGGGGTACGCCGCCAGCTCTGGCCCCGACCTGCAGCGCCTGGACCTGGCCGAGGAGGCGATCCGGCTGGCGCGCATCCTGCGCCGGCTGCTGCCCTCCGAGCGGGAGGTCGCCGGGCTGCTGGCGTTGATGCTGCTGGTCCACGCGCGCCGCGAGGCCCGTACCGGTCCCGACGGTGAGCCGGTGCTGCTGGACGAGCAGGACCGCGGCCGCTGGGACCGGGACCTGATCGAGGAGGGCTCGGCGCTGGTGGTGACCGCGCTGAGCGGCGGCCCGCCCGGCGTGTACGGCGTGCAGGCCGCGATCGCCGCCCTCCACGACGAGGCGGCGAACCTGGCCACGACCGACTGGCCGCAGGTCGTGGCCCTGTACGACGTGCTGCTCGCGCTCGACCCGTCCCCGGTGGTCGCGTTGAACCGGGCGGCGGCCGTGGCCATGCGCGACGGGCCGGAGGCGGGCCTGGCTCTGCTGGACGAGCTGGCCGGCGAGCCGCGGCTGCGCGGCTATCACCCGTACCTGGTGGCGCGCGCCGACCTGCTGCACCGGCTCGGCCCCCGTCCCGAGGCCGCCGCGGCCTATCGCGCGGCCCTGGAGGCGGCCGGAAGCGAGCCGGAGCGCGTCCACCTGCGGCGCCGCCTGGCCGCCGTCGAGGAGTCCTGAGGAATTTCGCGGGCGGCTGTCCATCCGGCCGCATCCCGTTCGTGGTCATGCCGTGCGACGAAGCGATGACCACCACCCGCGAAAGGATCCACGATGAGCACCGTTGCCGAGCCCACGACCTCCCCTGCGACAGGGACCGCGCTGCTGCTGGGCTGCGGCGCGGTCGCCGGGATCTTGTTCCCCGTCGTGTCGTTCACGCAGGCCTTCACCCGGACCGGATTCGACCTGCGGCGGCACGCGCTGAGCGCTCTCACGCTCGGCGACCTGGGCTGGCTGCAGACCGCGAATTTCGCGCTCACGGGCCTGCTGGCGTGCGCCTTCGCGCTCGGCGTACGGCGGGCCGCCCGTCCCGGTGTGGCGGGAGCGGCCGCTTCGCTCATCGGGCCGATCCTGATCGGCGCGTACGGCGTGGCGATGGTCGGCGGCGGGGTCTTCGCGCCCGATCCCGCACTGGGCTGGCCGGCCGGCGCCCCCGCCGGGCTGCCGGAGCGCCTCAGCACCGGCAGTATGTTGCACACGGTCTTCGGGGCGACGGCGTTCCTGTCGCTGATCGTGGCCGGGCTCGTCTTCGCGCGGCGGTTCGCGAGCCGTGGCTGGATGGCCTACAGCGTCGTCAGCAGCCTGGCCACGTTCGTCCTCACGGTGCCGCCGTGGGGCGAGGACAGCGCCAGCCTGCGCTTCGCCGCCGGCGCCGTACTCATCTCCGCCTGGCTCGCCGCCCTGTCCGTTCGGCTCGGAAAACGCTGATCGGCGAAATTCGACATGTGACAGGACGACGTGACTCACGTGGACGGCGGCGGAACGGCTGATCCTCGCCGTCTTGCTGGGCTGCCTCGCTGTGCGCCCGGTTGGACGGGTGCGGGACGTGGCTGCCCATCTGACGTCTCGACCGCACCACCCTGTGCGCGGCGTCCAGGAGCACGATCCGGGCACGGGGGGACTTCAACCGCATGGTCGCCGATTTTGCCCCAGAGCGGGCTTTTAGTCGGCATTGATAACGGCCATACGCTGTTCTCCATGGCCACCGAATCGCTGGCGGCAACCGACAACCGGTGAAAGCGAAATGCAAGCGGCGGGCTACGCTCGGGCCTCATACTGAGACCACTACACCGCCCCGGCATGGAGGCCCGCATGACTCAGCCTTCTCCGCCACCACCAAGAGATTATCCTCAGCGAGCCGGGCGTGACGGAGACGTTTACCAAGCACGCCAATATCTCCCTCACAGAGGATTCGCTCGCCGGCGCTGGCTGCGCATCCTTCTCCTCATAATCTGGGCGCTGCTCAACAGTGTTGCGGTCTTCCTGACAGAAAAAATATATGACCCGGCGAATCGTCCACCCGCGGTTCAGGACATCCACATCGGTGTCACCTACTCCAGTTACCTCAATTGCCACGACGCCTGCACCACATGGTCCGGCACGGAAACAATCACCTACAAGCTGCCTTCGAAAGTTCCAGAACTGGCCAACATCGCCGGCACCTTGCTCAGGCAAGGATGGTCGAGCGCTCCAACACCAGCACAGTTCGGCGACACCCGCGCTCAGTCCTACACGCGCACAGTGAGTCTGCCTCAACCAGATACGCCCACGAGTTTCCCCGTGACGGTCACCCACCGCATACCGATCCCACCCGTGGTGGAGGGCCGAGATGCTCTCACCACCATCGCTGCGACCAAAGACAGCCTGCAACTGGTAGAAGCCACGAATGCCGGGACTCCGCGCGCCGGCCTCGGCAAGCCCATACGAGTCTTCTTCCTGCCCGAAGAGAAGTCGAAAGTCGTGCTGCGTCATCCGCGCCTCACCATTGAATCCACCACCCCGGCCTCCGAGCCCATCGTCATATCCGGCGGTCGCGAGGAACGCACCATCGACGTCAGCGAACCCGACGCCTATGACGATCACGCCATCACCGTCGACGTACGCGCAACAGCTCTACGCGAACCGACCATCGCGGCTGCGGTGTCCGCGCGCCATACCGCGTGGATTTGGCTTATCGTTCTGGCCCTACTCGGTTTGATCGCGGCCGCGCTGAGAAGAAGAGTCGACCTGAGGCTCGACCGGTTACGCATGCCGACATTCGCCTTTCGCAAGCAGGCACCCGCTGATCGAGCGACTGCCAACAGCCCTGTCGCAACACGAACGCGGCGCAAGCGCGGTAAGAAACGGTGACGCCGTTCCGACACGGCAACGAACGCACGAGCTCCGGCACTTCACCCTCGCCATGGCCTGTAGCCCCTTTCTCTACATTGCCGTCGCCACGTTTCGGTCCCCGGGAGAGTCGACGTCACGCCGACTTTCTCTCCGTCCCCCTCGATGAACGTCACCTTCAACCGGATCACCCGCAGTCTGCCGCCACCGTCCGGCAGTTCCCCTCGCTGGTAACCGGTATGACCAATCAGGGCACCAGGTCGTGGGACATCTCCCTAGTGCTCTGACCGCAGAGGTTCGCCGGGTCCGTGGTCGCTTTGTTCACCCTGGGAGCGATCTGTGTTTCTGGGTGGCGGTGTCACGCGGAAGAAAAAGTGATTGCCTCGGGGGCAGAGCCCATGTTGGCTGGGCGGCATGGCTGAACTGCGTACCGATCGCCTCATCTTGCGCCGATGGCGTGACTCCGACCTTGAACCGTGGGCGGCGATGAATGCCGATCCCGAGGTCCGGGAGCACTTGGGCGACCTGCTTACCCGCGAACAGAGCGATGCCTCCGTGGCTCGATTCCAGGCCGAGTTCGACCAGCGAGGCTACGGGTGGTGGGCGGTTGAGGTGGAGACCACGGGCGAGTTCATCGGCTTTGCAGGCTTGGATGAAGTGGACGACCACATGCCGTTCACAGGAGTGGAGATCGGCTGGCGGCTTGCCCGCTCGGCCTGGGGCCAGGGCTACGCCACCGAGGCTGCGCTGACAGTCCTGGCCCACGGCTTTGACGCTCTTGAGCTTCCTGAGATCCTCGCTGTCACAACGGCCACCAACCTTCGTTCCCAGGCGGTGATGCGCCGGATCGGCATGACCCGGGACCCGGCCGACGACTTCGACGACCCCACCGAGCCCGAAGGGCCACTGCGTCCGAACGTGCTGTACCGCATCGCCCGTAGTGCGAGGATCTGACGTTCTCCGCTGGGGTCATTTGATCAGGCTGCGACGGCGACGGGGCGTCCGCCCCAGCGGATGCCTTTCTCGCTGCGAATGCGGGCGCGTTCCCTGCGTTGGGCGGCGAGCACGTCGGGGCGGCGGGTGTGGGCGTTGCGCCGGCGCAGATAAGCGTGCAGGGCCCGGGTCTGCGCGGGATGGCTACGGTGGTTGGAGTTGGCCAGGGTGAACTGGCGCAGCGGACCGAAGGGCCTCGATCGGGTTGGCCCAGGAAGCGCAGGTTGGGGTGAAGCACAGCTCGACCTGGTTCTTCTTCGCCCAGCGGCGGACGTCCGCGCCGGTGTGGGCGGAGAGGTTGTCCAGAATGATGTAGATCGGGGCGCCGTCGGGTCGGGCGGCGCGGATCGACTTCAGCGCGGTCAGAGTGTTGGCGGTGCCTTTGCGGCGGTGGTTGACGCCCCAGAGGCGGTCGTCGCCGACGGAGTAGCTTCCGTGGAAGTAGGTGACGCCGTGAGTGCGGCGGTAGGTCGCCGGCAGGCGGTCGGGCTTGCCCTGCCTGGCCCAGCAGGAGCCCGCGGCGGGCCGGATCCCGAGCGGCCCGAACTCGTCGAAGGCCAAGCCGCGGTCGGGGAAGCGGTCCGGCACTTGCTCGATGCGGTCAAGCTTGGCGTCGCGATCCGGGTCGGGCGATTCCTTCCAGGTCTCGGTGCGCTGGGAGGTGATGCCGCGGCGCAACAGCAGGCAGCGAAACGTTTCCCGGCCGACGCGGATGATGCGGCCGTGTACCTTCCGCAGGTAAGCGGCGAGTTTGCGGATCGACCAGCGGGTGAAGGGCTGGCCGAGCTTGGTCGGGCGGGTGGCGGCCGTCCTGACAACGAAGTCCTCGTCGTCAGGGCTGAGCAGGCGGGGACGGCCTCCCGCCCACCGAGAGTCCAGACAGGCCAGACCGATCTCGTTGAACCGGTGGATCATATCCTGCACTGTCCTCGTCAGCCTGCACCAGCTAAGCGATCATCGCAACACGGTTCCCGCCCGGTGGAGGCCGGCAGCATCATCGCGCGCCGAACTCGTGCTGCCCCGCCGCACGATCTGCTGCAGCTTCTGCCCCTCCTGGTTGGTCAGTCTGCGCACACGGACAGGCTCAGCCACCGCGCCTCCAGCAGTCGAACGGCCGTCAACGGCGAACCTGTGCGGTCAGAGCACAAGCCTGGTCGGCGCAGTTCGTCCCCGGTGGCCGTATCCAAGTGCCCGCTCCGCCCGCGCGGCAGCGGCCTGACCAGGTCGGTGGCTTCGACCTTGCAGCCGACCGGCTGAGCATGGTGGGCAGCCGGTGCCCAGATGTGCGAGTTCGTGCCCTGCGCGGCACCGCCGCCCGCATGGCCGCCAGCATCCCGATCAACGACGACGTCACCCTGAACGTCGACATCAGCGTCCCCGCCGATCCTCACCGCCAGCCGTCCAGACGGGGAATCGCCCTGCATGGGTATCCGATGGAGGAGAACGAAGCGCCAGCCGCCGAGGGGCGACGATAGACCAACTCACTGTCGGCCTTCACAGTCTCTTCGCCCCTCCTTCCAGGCGACGTTCGCTCCCGGCGCGCTCGGCGGCGGCCAGGTCATCGACGCCTTCTGCGTTTCTGCGGTGATGTCTGCGGAGGGCCCGCCTCCCTTCCGAAGGCACACCAGGTCCAGCTGATCGCGCCATGCTCGGAAGCGATGTGTGCCTCAATGAGGCTTTGGGCGGCCGATCGGGATGTGTCCTCCGTTAAAACGGCGGTGCCGCAGCCGCCCTTCACTGTTCATCGGGCGGGCGCCACGTGGTCTGTCCTCGCCCCTCTCGGATCGTGGTCTCCCAGAGTTGGTTACTCAGTGGGGACAGCCCGTCCATGCTCCAGATAAACCGTCTCTCCCCGCTCACGGGCGGTGGCGGCAGCATTGATACGGCGGGCAAGACGCTCGATCAGGAGGTTGTCCGACTCATCAACGCGGTGGAACTCGTACGCGCTCAGCTCCTTGTCGGCGAACCTGATCTGTTTGATCACGTCGCTGTCGAGGGTGCCGCCGTCGAACACGAACAGGACCTTGTCCCCCTCCTGGGGATGAGGAGCCCAGTCGACCACGAGGAGACGGCCGATGGCCGGCTGAATGCCCAGCTCCTCGCGAACCTCACGAACGCACGCCTGATGCGGCGTCTCTCCCGGCTCAACATATCCGCCGGGGATGTCCATGTAGGACTTGTACGTTGGCCGGACAAGCAGCACATGGCCGGCCTCGTCAAAGAACAGCGCACCTGCGGCGGCGCGCGCCTGGGCGAACGGCACGGTCCCCTGATCGCTCACGACCTCGACTTTACGCGACCGCGGCCGCTCTCATACGATGTGCAGCCGCCGGGCAAGAGCAGCAAGTTGGAAGCTGGGCTTGCCTTTCTGACGTCTGATCCACGACATCGTGAGCTGGCGACTGAGGTAGTGATGACGCACCTGCTCGGGCGCGATCGTCTCAGCCTCCAGCAACGCCGCCATGGCGGCGTCGGTACGGTTCCACAGGTCGGCTGAGCCGCGACCCCGGAAAGAAATTCCGGCTGCCGACGAGCTGGCCGAAGCCCTCAGGGCCCTGGGCATCCCCACAGACGTGCACGACGGCTACGGCCTGACCTTGGTATCCGTCTGGATCGGGCTGGTCGTCTGGTGCGACGGTGAATCGTTCTGGTGGCGCTCAGGCTGGGACGAGCGCCGCAAGCGCGTCATCTACGCCCGCCACCCCACCATCGACCCAGCCCGGGCGGCTCAACGCGTCGCCTTCCGGTACGCCGACCTCCGGAGGAACCCGCCGGAGCCAGAAGCAGTCAAAGATCTGCTCCCCGCCGACGCGAAGGACACCCGACTGTGAAACTGCCACTGCGAACAGCCGGTTGCCGAGCCGAGGTCGTCGAACTGCTTCACAGCCCCATCAACACACGAAACGCCGGCATTTGGCTTATCGGCGAACGCGGAAGGGTGATCGCCACACTCCGCAACGGCACCCTCGCCCTTCTCGAACTGGATGGCAGCCCGAACGACCTGCTCGGCAGGGTTCGAAGGTGGTCCTTCCATTGGGATGATCTACTTGTTCATCCCAGTGAGTCCAAGGCGGATGAGAACATCTTCTGCTTCCGCCTGGGGCTCTCAGGCTATGACCGAGAGGCCGTTCAACATGCCGTCCCA
Source organism: Nonomuraea sp. NPDC051941 (assembly GCF_044593615.1). Taxonomy (NCBI): domain Bacteria; kingdom Bacillati; phylum Actinomycetota; class Actinomycetes; order Streptosporangiales; family Streptosporangiaceae; genus Nonomuraea; species Nonomuraea sp. NPDC051941. The sequence goes on along the minus strand of NZ_JBIUCF010000005.1, from coordinate 360,661 downwards.
TCGGACGCGGAGCGAGCCTTGTGCGGACAGAATGCATACCCCCTTCCGGTCTGCGGTTGGTCATTGCCATTTCGAGTAACGAGCCCACGCGCCTGCGCCGGTTGCGCTCAACTGGCGCGATAGATTTGCTCACCAAGCTATGACCTCCTCGATCTCGTGCCCGTCGTAGGTAAGACCACTTGGAATCAGCCGATCAGGACAACGGTCCACGCCATCTGGCCTTGGTAGCCGTACAGGATCGGGCGTCTCCGGGCGAGGACTGTCCTGGATTCCGTTTCGGCCTCCAGAAAGCCCGAAAGGCATGCCGGTCCGGGGTGGGTGTCAGTCGGCCCACCGCCTCGTCGGTCAACGGGTGGGCCCGCGATGGCGCCGGAGGCGCGGGGGTGCGCCGTCAGGCGCCTTGGTAAGGACGCCTGAGCCCCATGGCGCGAAGCGCCGCCTTGGCGAAGACCTTTGACCGGGGCGGGCTCCAGCAGGCAGGCCATCCAGATGGGCAACGGGAGGGTGGCAACGGTCCACCTACCCCTGGGAATATTCGGTTGCGGTCGCGTGCTGTGGATCGCACTATGTTCCTCATGTTCCTGCACGCTCTCCCTGTGACGCCCGCGGTGCCGGGCGTGCTTGAGCGTGCCTGCGACGGCCTGGAGCGTTGACCTCTTCCCGTGAGTCCTGAGGTGACCCGGCGGGGGGAGGTTGTCGGCCCCGAGTACGGGTCACACGGAAACCAGGTCTCAAGGAAGGAACCATGGCCAAGCAGGCCTACGTACGGAACAAGCCGCATCTCAACATCGGCACGATGGGGCACGTCGACCACGGCAAGACCACGCTGACCGCCGCCATCACGAAGGTGCTGGCGCAGCGCGGGCAGGCCACGTACACGCCGTTCGAGCGGATCGACCGCACGCCCGAGGAGGCGCGGCGCGGGATCACGATCAACATCTCGCACGTCGAGTACGAGACCGCCACCCGCCACTACGCGCACGTGGACATGCCCGGGCACGCCGACTACGTGAAGAACATGATCACGGGGGCGGCGCAGCTGGACGGCGCGATCCTCGTCGTGTCCGCGCACGACGGGATCATGCCGCAGACCAGGGAGCACGTGCTGCTCGCCAGGCGGGTCGGCGTCGAGCACCTGGTCGTGGCCGTCAACAAGGCTGACGGCGCGGACCCGGAGCTGACCGACCTGGTCGAGCTGGAGCTGCAGGAGCTGCTGGCCGAGCACGGCTACGACGGCGTCCCGATGGTGCGGGTGTCCGGGCTGCGGGCGCTGGAGGGCGACCCGGTCTGGATCGCGTCGATCGAGGCGCTGCTCCAGGCGGTGGACGAGCACATCCCCGTGCCGGTGCGGTACGTGGACGCGCCGTTCCTCATGCCGGTCGAGAACGTGCTCACGGTCACCGGCCGGGGCACGGTCGTCACCGGGGCCATCGAGCGCGGCACCGTCCGGGTCGGTGACTCGGTGGAGGCGGTCGGGTTCGGTGAGGCGTTCGGCGCCGTCGTCACGGGCGTGGAGACGTTCGGCAAGACGATGGAGCGGGGCGAGGCCGGTGACAACGCGGCCGTGCTGCTGCGCGGGATCCGCCGCGAGCAGGTACGGCGTGGCATGGTGCTGGCGGCGCCCGGCAGCCAGCGCGCCCACCGGTCCTTCACCGCCCGCGTGTACCTCCTGACCGCGGAGGAGGGCGGGCGGCGCAAGCCGATCGCGTCCGGCTACCGGCCGCAGTTCTACCTGCGGACGACGGACGTGCCCGGGGAGCTGACGCTCAGCGGCGCCGTCGCCGCCCAGCCGGGTGACACGGTGGACGTGGCGGTCGAGCTGGGCAAGGCGGTCGCGCTGGAGCCCGGGCTCGGCTTCGCCATCCGCGAGGGCGGGCTGACGGTCGGCGCGGGCACGATCCTCACCGTGCCCGACGCCTGACCGGCCCCGGAAGGGAGCGCCCGGCCCCGGAAGCAGAAGGGCCGGGCGCGTCCGATCAGGGGCGGGAGCCCGTCGCGAAGCGGACCGTGCGGGGAAGCACGAAGCGGTCCTGGGGGAGCGCCGCCTCCAGGGCCGCCCGGGCCTCCTCACGCAGATGCTCCGGGATCGCCTCCAGCGGGGCCCTGCGGGCGGCCGACCAGAGCCAGTCCCACACCTGCCCCGCCTCGACGGCCACCTCGAACACCACGTCCTCGTGCCGGACCCCGCCCAGCCCGCCCGCCTCGAACAGCCCGGTCAGCTCTTCGGCCGAGCCCAGCGTATGGCTGAACGGTGCGCCGCCCGCCCCCGACGTGTACGGCTCCAGCGCCCGCCCGACCAGGCCGAGCAGCTCGACCTCGACCGGGCTCGACCGCACCAGCAGGCTGGCCGACAACCGGCCCCCGGACCGCAGCAGCCCGGTCATGGAGCGTACGGCGGCCAGCGGGTCGGGCAGGAAGTACAGCATCATCCCGGCCAGCACGACATCGAACCGCTCGCCGGGCAGCAGTTCCTCGGCCCGCTCCGCGTCGCCCAGCAGGACGGTCGCGTGGCTCAGGCCGTACCGCTCGATCTCGGCCGTGGCGGCGGCGACCATGCCGGGCGCGAGGTCCAGCCCGACCACCCGCCCCGTGGGACCGACGGCCTGGGCCGCGGGCACGAGCGAGGCGCCCGTCCCGCAGCCGGCGTCCAGGACGCGGTCGCCCGGCCCGGGCGTGGCCTGGCGTACCAGCTCGGCGGCCACGGGCGCGAAGAACGGCACCCCCACCTGCTCGTACGTCCCGGACGCGCGGTCGAACACACCGGCCAGGTACTCCTTGGCATCCATCACATTCCTCCCGTTGAACGTCAGTGAACGGTCAGCACGAAGGCTGCGCGGCCCCGGAGAGGGGCCGCGCATGATCAGATCCGTCGGTCAGCTGGGCTCGAAGCGGAGCCTGAACGTCGCCCGCCCGGCCCTGAGGTCGTAGACGGGAAGGGCGCCGGGCCCGCAGGTGGCGGTGCCGATGCCCTGCTGGGCCAGGTCGAGGCCCAGGTGCACGCGCTCTCCCGGCACCAGGTCCGGCCGGTGCCGCGCCCGGTCCAGGTCGAAGGCGCTCCACGGCCGCGCGGTCAGCCCGAACACCGGGAACCCGCGCACCGTGAAGGCGCCGAAGTCGGCCCAGCGTACGTCGGCCCGGTGGCCGTTCTCCTGCGGGAACACGTACGGCGTCTGGAACTCGTCGAGGCTCGCCCGCCAGCGGCCGACCCTGGCGGCCATCCCGGTGTCCGGGTACGCCTCGCCCGGCCCCCTGCCGAACCAGGTGACGTGCTCGACCGCACCCGCGGGCAGCGACATGTCCAGCCCGAGGCGCGGGATGGGGTCGGCCCAGTCGCCCTCCGGCTCCACGTCCACCCTCAACTCCAGGCCGCCGTCCGAGGCCGTCCAGGTGTAGGTGGCGCGCATGCCGGCGTCGGTCGCGGCCGGCGCCACCCGCGTGCGCACGGTCAGCGCGTCGCCGATCTCGACCTCGTCCACGCGGTGGGTGAGGCGGTGCAGGCCGAGCCCACGCCACTTGCCGGCCAGCCCGCCGTAGGTGTCGTTGTCGGTCGGAGCCCGCCACAGGCCGAGCCGCGGCCCCTCCACCTCCACGCCGAACAGCCTGACCAGGCGCCCGGTCTCCAGGTCGAAGGCCGAGTCCCCCGCGGAACCCACGGAGATCTCGCCGCCGTCGCGGACCAGCCCGGCGCTCCACGTCGCGGGCGCGCCCTCGACGGCCTCGCCGATGAGCGGCGACAGGAGCGCCTGGCCCCAGGCCACCTCGTGGCCCGCCCCGGCCCACGGCTGGTCGGCCGCCAGCACCGCGCGTACGGTGAGCCACACCTCGGAGCCCGAGTCCAGGCCGGGTGCGGAGGGCAGCTTGACCTCGCCGCCCTCGGCGGGCACGGTCAGCCGGTGCTCGGCGACCGTCTCCCCGTCCGCCTCCACCGTGGCCAGGAACTCCAGGTGCGACAGGTCGGCGAAACCGTGGCCGTTGACGACGTGCACCACGCCGTCCCCGAACTCGAACCGGACCGGCTCGAACACCTTCTTCAGGTCGATCAGCCCGGGCGACGGCGTGCGGTCGGGGAAGACGAGACCGTCGATGACGAAGTTCGAGTCGTGCACGGGCTCGCCGTAGTCGCCGCCGTACGCGTACTCGTACTCCGGATGCGCGAGCCCGTGGTCGATCCACTCCCAGATGAACCCGCCGGCCAGCCGCGGATACTTCTCGAACAGCTCCTGGTACTCGGCCAGCCCGCCGGGCCCGTTGCCCATGGCGTGGGCGTACTCGCACTGCATGAACGGCATGCCGCGGCGCCGCGCGTCCAGCTCGGGGTCGTCCAGCGGCGCCTCCTCCTGCCGCCCGATGAGCTCGACCTCGGCGTGCGAGGCGTACATGCGGGAGTAGACGTCCGTGTGCGCGCAGGACCGGTCGCCCTCGTAGTGGATCGGGCGGGACGGGTCGCGCTCGCGGGTCCAGTCGGACATGACGGCCAAATTCCTGCCGACGCCCGCCTCGTTGCCGAGCGACCACATGATGATGCTGGGGTGGTTCTTGTCGCGTTCGACCATGCGGCGCATGCGGTCGAGCAGCGCGTCGGCGTAGCGGGGGTCGTCGGTGGGGTTGCCGCGCCAGCCGATCATGCCGAAGCCGTGGGTCTCGAGGTCGCACTCGTCGATGACCCAAAGGCCCAGCTCGTCGCACAGGTCGAGGAAGTCGGGGTGGGGCGGGTAGTGGCTGGTCCGGACGGCGTTGACGTTGTGCCGCTTCATCAGCAGCACGTCCTCGCGCATCGTCTCGTACGTCAGCGTACGACCGCTCTCCGGATGGAACTCGTGCCGGTTCACGCCCTTGAACAGCAGCGGGCGGCCGTTGGCCAGGAGCACGCCGTCCACGATGGAGATCGTGCGGAAGCCGACGCGCAGCCGTACCGTCTCCTCGGGGAGGGTGAGGACGGCGTCGTACAGGCGGGGCGTCTCGGCCGTCCACGGCTCCACCTCCAGCGTCACCTCCGCCCCGGGCGCGAGGTCGGCGACGCCGAGCTCGGGGACGCTCAGCGTGCCCGAGCCCTCGAAGCCGAGCGTGCCGCGCCCGTCCGCGTAGGAGGCGCGCACGAAGACGTCGGCGGTGGAGCGGGTGAGGGTGACGTCCCGGAAGATGCCCGGCAGCCACCACATGTCCTGGTCCTCGAGGTAGCTGGCGGCCGACCACTGGTGCACGCGGACGGCCAGCACGTTGCGTCCCGGCCGCAGGTACGGCCCCGCGTCGAACTCGGCGGGCAGCCTGCTGCCGGTCCAGAAGCCCAGCTCGTGGCCGTTGAGCCAGACCCTGGCGAAGGAGTCGGCGCCCTCGAACCGCAGCCGGCCGCCCGTCCACCCCTCCGGCAGGTCGAACACGCGGCGGTAGTCGCCCGTCGGGTTCTCGTCCGGGACCCGGGGCGGGTCGACGGGGATCGGGAAGTCGACGTTGGTGTACGCGGGCGCGCCGTGCCCGTGCAGGTTCCAGTGGGACGGGACCGGGAGCTCGTCCCAGCCGGCGTCGTCGAAGGCCGGCTGGGCGAAGTCGTCCGGGACGTTCGCGGTGGGTGAGAGGCGGAAGCGCCACGTGCCGTTGAGGTCGAGGGCGGGCGCGTCAGAGCGGAGTGCTGCCCGGGGTTCGAGCAGTCCCGAACCGGGGGAGAAAGTTTCGAGATCCATCGCGGTCGAGCCTAGAGGTTAGAGATGGTTTCGTCATCGATGAGTTTTCTGTCCACACATGGGCGGAACATCGTTCGCCTTCACCCTCCGAGGTCATAGACGCGGTGGGCGTTCTCCGCGCCCACCATCCAGGCCACCCGCATCGCCTGCTCCACCGACCACTCCCCCTCGGCCACGAACCCGCCGACCACCCGCGCCATCGCCCGCCGCCACAGCAGCGCCCCGAGATAGTGCAGCTCGGCCGGGCCGAAGCCGTCGGAGGAGAAGAGCAGCTTCGCGAACGGCGCAACCTCCAGGCTCTCTGCCACCAGCGCCACGCTGCGCGCGCCGGTGTAGCTCACGCCCAGCCCCACGTCGAAGAACACGTTCGGGTACGCGTGCGCCAGCAGCCCCGCGTGCCGCTGGTACGGGTAGCAGTGCAGCAACAGCAGCGGCACCCCGGTCGGCTCGGCCAGCTCGATGAGCCCGCGCAGCAGCAGCGGGTCCGACCGGCGCAGGTCCACGTCCGGGTCCCCGAACCCGATGTGGAACTGCAGCGGCAGACCCCGCTCCAGCCCCGTCCAGATGAGATGGCGCAGCAGCACGGGATCGGACAGCCGCCCGCCCCCGGCGGACAACCAGCGCCCGGCGGCCTCCGTGATCTCCTCGCGCGTGGGCGGCGCGGGGTCGAAGTCGAGCCCGCAGCGGTAGGCGGCGATGCTCTTGAGCCCGCGCGCCGTACGCGTGCGCTCCCACAGCGCCTCGGCGAACCGGTCGGCGAACGCGCCCGCCCCGCACCCGCCGGCGGCCACCTGCTCGGCCACGGCCTCTAGCCGCACCACCTCGTCGGCCGGCACGCCGGTGACCTCCGCCATGCCGGAGGGCCCGAGCAGCTCCTCACCCCGGTGGCCGGTCTCGACCAGGAAGTGCCCGATGCCGCTCGCGCCCAGCAGCAGCCGGTTGGTCTCGTCGGCGCCGAGCCGGGCGCGCCTGGCCAGGTATTCCTCCGGCGTGCAGTACGGGTCGAGGCCGAGCACCGGCGCGCAGTGCCGCAGGATGGCGTGGCCGACCTGGGAGTCGAACGGGGTCATCCACGACGGCACCGGCCGGTCGGACTCGGTGATCAGCTCCTCGAACGCCCGGCGCGACAGGTCGTGGGGCGTGACGCCGTGCACGTGGTGGTCCACCAGCGCCATCTCCTCGATGGCCCGCACGAAGCCGGCGGGCATGAGGTCGAGCTCACTGGACATCGGCGGTGTCTCCCCAGGTCTCCCTACCCGGTCAGGATAGGGAGCTACCCGCGTCAGGAGGGGTTCACGCGCTGCGGTGAAAAGTTGTGGCCATGGGTGACAAGACAGACGAAAACTGTTTTAATCCCGCCTAGGTCCCAGTATGACCGTTTTCCTCGAGCGGGAAAGGCGGGTCCGTGCGAGTACCAGGTGGCGAAGTAGTCATCACCGGCGGTCTCGGATTCATCGGCTCACATCTGGTGGACGCCTACCTCGCGGCGGGCCACCGCGTACGGATCATCGACTCCAACGCCGGAGCGGTCGTGGACGGCGAGGACTACGACACCGACCCGCGCTGCACGGTCATCAGGCAGCGCGTGGAGGAACACCTGGCCTCCGGCGGCGACTTCGCGGGCGTGGACCGCGTCATCCACGCGGCCTCCTACGTGGGCCCGGCCAGCATCCTGTCGCGGTCGGGGCGGCTCGGGCACGACATCATCGGCAGCACCGCGCCGGTCATCGAGGCGTGCGCCGCCGCCGGGGTGCCGCTGTGCATGTTCAGCTCGGCCGAGGTGTACGGGCGCAGCGGCGTGCTCGACGAGAAGGACGACATCGTCGTGCCGACCCAGTACAACACGCGCATCGAGTACGCCGTCGCCAAGACGCTGGCCGAGGCCATGGTCTGCAACAGCCGGCAGTACGGGTTACGCGGCATCGTCATCCGGCCCTTCAACGTGGCGGGCGCGCGGCAGTCGCGGGCGGGCGGGTTCGTGATGCCCACGTTCGTGCAGCAGGCCCTGGCCGGGCGGCCGATCACGGTGTTCGCGGGCGGGGAGCAGGTCAGGGCGTTCATCGCGGCCAGTGACCTGACGGCGTTCCTCACCGGCTTCATGGACGCGGCGCTGGACGGCGACGACGTCATCATCAACGTCGGCAACCCGGCCAACGCCGTCACCGTCATGGAGCTCGCCGAACGCGTCAAGGCCCTGCTCGGCAGCCCCTCCCCCATCGTCGGCGTGGACGGCCGGACCGTGCACGGGCCGCACTACGCCGAGGCGGAGTCCTTCCACAAGATCCCGGCGCTCAGGACGGCCACCGACCTGGGCTGGCGGCCCCGCGTCACCCTCGACGAGCTCATCATGGCCACCGCCGACTACTACCGCGCCCGCGAGGACCGAAGGGCAGTGAATGCGCCGCTTTGACCGCGTCCTGGTGATCTCCCCCCACGCCGACGACGAGGTCCTGGGCTGTGCCGGCCTGATGGCCGCGCAGGCCGAGCTCGGTGCCGAGGTGCACGTCCTGTACCTGGCGGTGGACGGCATGAGCCACTACGGGCTGGCCGGCGCCACGACCTACCGGCAGCGGCTGGACGAGATCGAGGCCGTGCGGAGCCTGCTCGGCTTCACCTTCGAGATCGCCTACGGGGACCGCGGGCTGACCGAGCGGCTCGACACGCTGCCGCGCCGGGAGCTGGTGGACCTGTTCGAGCACGCCCTGAACGAACGGCGGCCCGACCTGCTGCTCCTGCCCAGCTTCGCCGACTACGACCAGGACCACTGCGCGGTCTTCGACGCCGGGTTCGCCGCCGCCCGGCCGATCGCGCAGCAGTTCGGCAAGTGGCTGGTGCCGAACGTCTTCATGTACGAGATGTCGAAGATCCAGTGGGCGTCCGAGCCGATGCCCCGCTCGACGGCTTACTGCGATATATCCGCTTATATGGGCGCGAAGCTTGAGGCGTTGCGGGCGTACGAGAGCCAGCACCGGCCCTCACCGCACATCAGGAGCGAGGATTCGGTGACGGCGCTGGCCACGTTACGCGGAGCGGAGATCGGCGTCACCCGCGCGGAGGCGTTCGGGGTGCTGAGGGAGGTCCTGTGAAGACGTTCGCGTTCGCCACCGGGATGGAGTTCGCCGCGCCGGCGGTGGACGTGCTGGTGGCGCAGGGCACCCCGCCGTCGCTGCTGATCGGCTACCCACCCGCGCTGCAGCACCGCTCCGGGTTCGCGCCGCTGCGGGAGGCGTCCGAGAAGCACGGCATACCGCTGCTGGAGACGTCCGACATCAACGACGGGCAGGCGTACGAGCTGGTCAAGGACATGGACCTGTTCGTGATCGCGGGATGGTCGCAGCTGGTGCGCGAGCCCCTGCTGTCGGCGTGCCCCCTGGGGTCCATCGGGCTGCATCCCACGCGGCTGCCCGAAGGACGGGGGCGGGCCGCGCTGCCGTGGACGATCATCAAGCGGCTGGAGACGAGCGCGGTCAGCCTGTTCTTCCTGGACGAGGGGGCCGACACCGGGGACCTGATCGCGCAGCGGGAGTTCACGGTGAGCCGGCGCGACGACGTCGGCGCCGTCTACCGCAAGGTCACCGAGATCAACGTGGACCTGTTGGCGACCTACATCCCGCTGCTGCTGGAGGGCCGCGTGGTGGCGCGCCCGCAGGGGCCCGGCGGGTCGTGGTGGGAGAAGCGGCGGCCCGAGGACGGGCTGATCGACTGGTCCCGGCCCGCCTCCGACCTCTACGACTGGGTACGCGCGCTGGCCCCGCCCTATCCGGGGGCGTTCACGTCCGTCTCCGGGCGGCGGCTGTACGTCCACAGCGCAGATCTCATTGGGGCAGACCTCATCGAGCACGGCGGGGCGGATCCGGCCGGGACCGTGCTCGCTCCCGTGTGGTCGACCGGGACCGGCGGCGTGCTGGTGGCCTGCGGGTCGGGGCTGCTGGTGGTACGTGACGTGCGGTGGGAGGACGGGGACCGGCGCGACGCCCTGGACCTCGTCGAGTCGGGCGAGCTCACGGTAGGCGCATGCCTGGGGACGTGAACCGGGGCGTGCGGCTGAGCGGGGCCGTGATGGCGCATCCCCAGCGCAGGGAGGCGGCCGCGCGACTGGCCGGGGGCGTGCTCGACGTCGTCACCGACCCCGATCCGGGCGGCCGGCCCTCGGCGTTCCGCACCTCGCTGCTGGCGTGGTCGAGCATCCCCGGCGACTCCACCCACCACTTCCTCCTGCACGACGACATGGTGCTCTCCAGCACGTTCTTCCAACGGGCCGAGCGCGCCGCCCGCGCCATGCCGCACGCCGCGCTCGCCCTGTTCGCGTTCTGGAACTCGCGCAACGGCGCCGCCGTACGCCAGGGGGCGCTGGCCGGGGCGCGGTGGGTGGCGGGGGCGGGCGAGTACACGCCGGTGGCCGCCCTGCTGCTGCCCAAGGAGGTCGCCGAGGGGTACGTGGAGTGGGCCGCGGGCCGGGGCGACACATGGCCCGACGATGTGCTCATGGGGCGGTACCTGCGGCAGGCCAGGGTGCCGGTGTTCGTGGCGGTGCCCAGTCTGGCCGAGCACGAGGACCTGGCGAGCCTGGTGGACAACGACTTCCAGGGGGTGCGCCGCTCGCCGTGCTTCTTCACCGACGACCCGCCGGCGGGGCTGGGCGAGGACGCCGTGCTGGACGATCTGCCGGTGATCCCGTTCTTCAAGCGGGGCGTCGCGCAGTGCGCCGTACGGGTGCCGGGGTCGGGGCGGTGGCGGGACCTGCGGTGCGAGGACTATCTGGCCGGCCTGGGGATCGACGCGGGCGCGCTGGTGGCGCGGGCGGGCGCGGGGGCGCATGGGGCGCTGTGGCTGACGGCGTACACGATGGGGGTCGTGCATCGGGGACGCGGGCTGGGGGACGCTCGGGTCGTGGACGAGGCGCTGGCCACGATGGGGCCGGGCGGGTTGTGCCACGAGTTCTCGGGGCGGGAGCTGGGGCGGCTGTCGGCGGAGCTGCACGAGGTGGCGCGGGCGGGCCTGGAGGCGGGCCTGCACGACGCGGCGCGGCCGGCCCCGGAGGCGAGCCTGGGAACGGGCCCGGCGGGCCGCCCGCCGCACGCCGTACCCTCGCCGCCCCCTGTGCCCTTGATCGCGGCCCTGGGACCGTCTGCGACGGTGGCCGTGAGCGGTGCCGAGACGTTCGTCCGGGAGCACCTGGCGCACGCGCTCGCCGACCGGGGCCTCCGTCTCGCCGCCGGTGACTCCGGCGTGCCCGTGGTGCACGTGTGCGCCCTCGGCTGGTCCCCCGACGCCGACCCGGAGGAGGAGCTGCGGCTCGCGCGGGCGGCCTTCGCGGGCGGGCGGGGCGGGGTGCTGCTCAGCTCGGTCCACGTCTACCCGCAGCGGAAGTGGGTGGACGAGGAGACACCCGTGTCGCCCGCCGCCACGCCGTTGTCGCGGGCCCTGCTGGAGGTGGAGGCGGCCGCGCCGGGAGCGGTGGTGCTGCGGCTGGGCGCGCCGTACGGGCCCGGCATGCCGCAGGGCGGGCCGGTGGCGGACCTGGTGCTGCGGTCGTCGCTCAACCGTCCCGCGCCTGTCTCCGGGCGTCCGGTGCAGCTGGTGCACGTACAGGACGTCGCCGGGGCGGTGCTGGCCGCGCTGGAACGGGGGGTTGCGGGGCGCGTGTACAACATCGCCGGCCGGAAGCGGCTGCGCATGGGTGAGCTGGCCGAGGCGGTGTCCAAGGCGGTGCGACCGATGGACGTCGAGACGTCCGACGAGCCGCCCGGGCCGCTGGTGAACGTCGAGCGGGCGGAGGTCGAGCTGGGGTGGCGAGAGGGTGTGACGCCGGACTACGGGCTGCACACGTTCGCGCAGTGGCTGGCCTACGAAAGCGACCGCCCTTAGGCGGGGATCGCTCCGCCGGGCAAGTGGCCCGCCGCCAAGCGGACCATGGCGCCCTCGATCACCGAAGATGAACTCGGTGCCGTAACGAGGCGGACGGCCGCTGGTCCCCGGCACCCGCGCTGGAGCAAGCTGACCTTGTCATTCAACCTCTGACCCTTGTGTCCGTCCGAGTCCCCTGATCAGTCGGGTCACGTGGGCCGCCGCGTCGGTGGGATCGAGTGGTTCGTGTTCCACGAGCAGCCGGTACCAGAACGGTCCGAAGATCAGGTCCGTCGCGTGGCCGATGTCCAGGCCGGGGTCGAGTTCGCCGCGTTCGATGCCTCGTTCCAGGAGGTGGGCCACGATCGCGCGGCGGCTGTTCACCCAGGCGCGGAACGGTTCGCGGAAGTCCTCGTCGAGTTGGGCTTCGGCCATCAGCCCGCGCAGCGTGCGGACGCGCAGTGGATGCTTCACCACCCGATAGAGCTCGGTGACGAAAACGGTGAGATCGCTCTGCACCGATCCGGCGTCGGGCTCGGGCATCCGCCGGTCGACGGTCTGGGTATAGGCCTCCATCACCAGCTCGGGCCGGGAGCGCCACCACCGGTAGATGGTGCTTTTGGCGACCCCGGAACGCGCGGCGATCTTCTCGATGGTCAGGGCCTGGTAGCCGTGCTCCTCCAGCAGCTCGGCGGCGGCGGCCAGTACCGCCTGGTGGGCCTCGGGGCTGCGGGTGCGCCCGCCCCTGCGCTCGGTTGACATGGAGATCACCGTAGCCTACGTTTCAATCGAAACGAAACGTAGCGATTCGATTGGAATCCCATGAGCCGTGTCGTCATCTCGCACGAATACGCCAGTTCCCCCGGCCAGGCGTGGTACGACCACCTGGCCGCCGAACTGAGCCCCCACGACGTGCGGGTCCCGCAGATGCCCGACCCTGAGGCGCCACAGCCCGAACCCTGGCTCAAGGCCGTGACCGCCGAGGTGAACGACCCTCGCGACACCGTCCTGGTCGGGCACAGCTTGGGCGGCGTCAACCTGCTCCGCCTGCTACAGCAGCACGACGTCGGCCGCGAGGGCCCCTACGCCGGCGTCGTGCTGGTCGCCTCCATGGCCCACGAGGTCGGCTACGACCAGCTCGCCCCGTTCTTCCAGGATGGCTTCGACTGGGACCGCATCCGGCGCGCCGCCGGGCAGTTCCGGGTGCTGGTCGCCATCGACGACCCGGTGCTCACGCCCGACCCCCTCGAGCATGTGCGGCTGTTCGCCGAACACCTGGGCGCCAAGGCCCTGGTCACCCCCGATGGCGTCCACTTCAGCCGGCTCCAGGATCGGCGCGAGCTGCACGAGGCCGTCACCCTGGTCACCGACCTGCTGCCATGATCGTCCTGGTCACCCGACGTGTGCGGGCAGGCAGAGAGCAGGAGTTCGAGGCCTTCCTCGAACGCGTCCGCTCCTTGGCCGCCGCGCACGGCAGTCAGGGCATGACGGTCATCCCCCCGTCCGAGGGAAGCGGCGAGTACGCGATCGTCTACCGCTTCGCCGATGCCGGGCAACTGGCCGCCTGGAGATCCTCACCCGACCGCGCCGCCCTGATCGCCGAGTCGGCCGACCTGGTCGACTCGCCGCCCCTCGAACGCGACCTGACCGGTCTCGACGGCTGGTTCGCACCCACCGACGGCCAGGTCGTACGCCCGCCCGCCCGCTGGAAGACCTGGCTCATCACCCTCACGGCCCTCTACATCCTGCTGCTCACCATCACCACCATCGCCGAACCGCTCCTGTCCCCGCTCACACCACCGCTGCGGTTCGCGCTGCTCCTGCCCGTCCTCACCGCACTCATGACCTGGATCGTCATGCCAAGACTCAGCCGTCTCCTGGCCTCCTGGCTGTACGACTGAGCTTGGCGGACTCCTCCTCGCGCCAGCCGGCCCCGGAGACGATGCCGAGGGTGGCGGCCACGTTGGCCGGCACGACCGGGTGCCGGTAGTTCGCACTGGTGACCAGGGTGCCCGTTCCGCGGAGCGGCCGCTCGTTGACAGGCTTGGCGACGGTGGTCGGCGCCCGCTCTACGACAGTGACCGCCAGCGGAGGGCGCCGTCGGGTGCGGCGCCGATGAGTCGTCCTGCGGCGGCGGCCAGGGCGATGTGCCCTTCGGCGGGGCCCAGGTCGCTCCAACCGGCCTCATGCTGCTCGGCCGTCCTCACGAGGATCCGGTCGGCCGAGACGGCGAACAGCCGGCCGTTCATCGCGGTCAGGCTCACCGCACCGGCGGCCGGGCCGACGCTCCTCCAGTCGTGGACGCCGAGCCGTCTGATGGGCAGGTGCCACAGCTCGTCCCCGGAGGTGACGGCGAACAGCCCTTCGTCCACGACGGCCAGGGCGATGGTGCCCTCTGGCGCCCGGCTGACGTCCCGCCACGGCATCGGGACCGGCACGGGGTCGCGGTAACGGATGGTGCCGTCCGGGGCGACCCCGTACAGCCCGGCGGGCGGGCCGCCGTGCGCCTCCCGGGGTGCGGCGAGCGCGATCGCGTCGGTCTCGTCGATCGTCTGCCACGGGAGGTTCTGGCCGCATACGTCCCGGACGGCGAGCGTTCCGTCCGGGCACGCGGCGTAGAGGCGGTTCTCACAGCAAACGAGCGCCCGCACGACTGCGGCACCGCCCGGCTCGACCGCCGCGCTGGACGGTGGCACGACTGCGGCACCGCCCGGCTCGACGGCCCTCGACAGGGCGACCTCATCGGACGGCGACGCGCCGACGTCGGAGGCCGACGGCGCGGCTTTGACCGCCGCGAGAGGCGACAGGGCCCCGGCCGCCCGCGACGCGAGGGCCGACGCCCGCTCCGGCGGCGCGTCGGCGAGGGCCGCAGGTCGAGCAGGAGCCGAGGGTGGCGAAGCGGCCGCGATGGCCACCGGCGGGGTGGGGCCGATGGGGTCCCAGGTGGGGGTGGTGGGTGGGTGGGAGAGGCGGTTGAGGATGTTGCGGGTGATGGTGGCCAGGGCCGGGTCGTCGAGGGTGTTGCCCCAGTTGATGGTGCCGGCGTTGAAGACGGTGCCCGCCCCGAGGCGGTGGAGGCCCATCGTGGCGGCCCCGCCCTTGCCGTAGCGGCGCCAGTGGGACAGGTCGGCCGTGGCGAGGACGACGAAGGACGGGGGCGTGCCGTCACGACCGGTCGCCCGGGGGACGCCGGCCACCCATTCCACGTCGGCCGCGTCCGTCTCGTAGCCGATCGCGCCTCTCCCGAACGTGTCACCGTCCGCGAGCCCCGTTCCCTCGAAGACCCAGTGGCCGGCGAATCTGGCGGTGTAGGACTCCTCGGACATGACGCGCGAGTCCACCCAGCAGCCGGCGCCGTTCCTGAAGGTGAGGCCGGTGAGGGTGTTCTCGGGCCGGTTGACGGGGTCGCTCGGCCACTCGACCGTGACCCTGCCGGGGTCGGTGGCGGCCATGGGGTCGGCGGTGGCGTCGCGGTAGCAGACCATGGTACGGAGGTCGTCCTCGAAGCGGACCTGCCACCAGCAGGTATTGCCGGAGAATATGGCGATATTTCCGCCACGGCGGGCAAATGCCTCCACCGCGTCCCGCATCTCCCACGACCAGTACTCGTCATGGCCGTTGATGACCAGGAGCCGGTAGCGGGAGAGGAGGTCGAGGCCGCTGTGCAGGTCCAGGCCCGAGCAGTAGTCGACGGTGTAGCCCGCCGGGCCGAGCCAGCGGAGCAGGCCGAGCTCCCACTCCTCGATCTGCGGCCCCGCGCCCGGCCGGTCGAAGGTGACCTTGACGGCGCGGTCGGGCTGCTCCGACTGGTAGAGGCCCTCGCCGGGGACGCCGGGCCGGTTGTACGCCTCCCAGGTGGGGAACGGGATCGACACAAGGATGGGCGAAGCGGGCACGGAGCTACGTACGACGAAATATGCGCTGGTGTCGCGGTAAATGGCTCGGTAGAGGGAGCTGGGCCAGTCGTCGCCTACCTTCAGGGTCCAGGAGGGGCCGCCGGAGGAGGCGTCCTCCATGACGACCCGGCCCGACGGCACGTCCTCCACCACGATCGGGCCGCCGCCCGCGTCGAGGAGCCGGAAGCGGAGCTCCTCCCCCTGCGCGCACGACGTCGCCTCCGCGTACAGGCTCATGTACGGGCCGCCTCCACGATCAGGCCTTCCAGGTCCAGCAGGTACTGTTCGATGCCCGGCGGGGGCAGCAGGGCGGTGTCGGCGTAGCAGGAGACCTCCATGCGGCCCGGCTCGCCGCCGACGTGCAGGCGGAAGTCGCAGATGTTGCGGTCCATCGCGTCCGTCCTGGCCACCTCGGTCTTGCCCTCCAGGGCGGCCACCTGGCCGTCCTCCTGGACGAGCCGCTGGTCGTTGAAGCAGCCGAACGACCGGATCCCCGGCCCCACCCGGGTGACCGCCTCCTCCATCGCGTACGGGTCGTACTGCGCCTGCCGGTACGCCCGCAGCGCCGTCCCCCACGCCTGGCGCACCAGCGCGTCGAAGGACTCCGTACGCAGGTCCAGCACCACCAGCGCCTCCTGCGAGACCGTGGACACCACGTCGCGCCGCCCGGCCGCGAAGCGGTTGTTCACGATCACCCGCATCCCGCAGAACCGCTGCCCGGTCAGCCCTCCGGCCACCCGCATCGCGCCCGCGAGCAGCACCGTCGAGGAGCTGACCCGGTTGCGGGCGGCGACCTCCTGCGCGGCGGCGGCCAGCGCGGGCGAGCGCATCGTGGCCTCCACGAAACGCGGCTCCCCCGGTACGTGCGAGGACGGCGGCACGGGGTCCATCCGGGCGTACTCCTCCAGCCAGAACCCGATCGCCTCCCCCGACACGCGCTTCCCCTCGGGCGAGTGCTGCCAGGCGGCGAGCTCCCCGGGTGTGGCGCTGCGCAGGGGTGGCAGGGAGTCCCGGAGCAGGAGCAGGCGGAAGTCCTTGACCACGAGTTCGGCCGCGTGGCCGTCGGCGGCGAGATGGCAGAGGACCAGGACGATGTGCCGGACATATCCCCCGGCCACCACGAACGCCACCCGCAGCGGCCACTCCTCCCAATACGCGAACAGCTCGGCCGCCAGCCGCTCACCCACCTCCTCGGCCAGAACCGAGCTCACTTCCTCGGCCCGAACCGACCCGACCGGCCCTGGCTCGGTCGGGCCCGTCTCGACCACCTCGTACGGGGGACACGCAGAGGGCCAGACCCGCTGGAGCGGTGCGTCGCGCGGCCCCGTGAGGCGGGTGCGGAGCGACTCGTGCCGGGCGACCAGCCGTTCGAGGGCCAGCACCGCGCGCTCCACGCTCACCGGACGCTTGGGCGCGGCGAAGACCCGGGCGATGTTGAGGTAGCGCTCCTGCGGCGCGGCGGCGACGACCGCCCGCCAGATGTCCTGTTGCCCCCAGGTCAGCGGCCCGTCCCTGGCCGGCACCTCACCGGGGTCAGCCATGGAGCCGGACGTAGTCCACCAGCGCGTCCAGGCTGTCGATGGCCGTGGGGTCGAGCTCCACCCCGAACTCGGCCTCCACCGCGTCGATCAGTCGTAAGTAGGCCAGTGAAGTGACGCCGAGATCGCTCAGCCGGGTCTGCCCGGACAGCACCTCGGCCGGATCGACCGCCCCGTCGGCGGCCTTGGCGATCATGTCGGCGAGCCGTTCGCGAAGCTCCCCATCCATCAGCACCTGGTGAACCCTCCCTCGTCGGGGAATCCGGGGCGAGTGTGTCACGCGGTGCCAGACGTCGGCAAGCGCCTATAGGTAAGGGCTTGACGCATGTGTGCATTTTTTCTAGCGTCAAGCGGCACGACGAAAAAAATTCTGGGGGTGGTTCCGTCGGCCCTTCCAGTGCCCGATCTCCTGACGTCCCGAGCCGCCACCGATCCCGACCACACCGCGCTGATCGTCGCCGGCCAGGGCAGCCTGACCCTGGCGGAGTGGGACGCGCGCTCCACCGCCGCCGCCCGCGCGCTCCCAGGACCGCTCAAGGGCGATCGGGTCGCGCTGGTCTTCGGCGCCCGCGAGTGGCTGGACTACGCGGTGAGCTGGATGGCCGTGCTGAAGGCCGGCGGCGTGGCGGTGCCGCTCTCGGACCGGCTCGCCCCGCCGGAGCTGGCGTACATGATCGAGGACTGCGGGGCGACGACGGTCGTCCACGGCGGCGGGGACCCGGCGCTCCCCCTGGGGCCGGCCCAAATCCCGTTAGCAGAGCTCCTGTCGGGACCGGCTGTCCTCGAGGAGCCGGAGGCCCCGGATCCGCTCTCGCTCGCCCAGATCCTCTACACCTCCGGCACGACGGGCAGGCCCAAGGGTGTCGCCGCCACCCACGCGAACCTGACCTCCCCGCCCGTCCACCCCAAGCGCCGCCCGTTCGCCCATTCCCGGCATCTGGTACACGCCTTCCCCATCGGCACGAACGCCGGCCAGGTGATGCTGCTCCACTCCCTCACCGCCGCCCCTGCGGTGGTGACGCTCCCGCTCTTCACCCCGGCCCGCTTCGCCGCCCTGATCGAGGAGTACGCGGCCGGCACCGTCTTCGTCGTCCCCGCGATGGCCGCCGAGCTCCTCAACGCCCGCGTGCAGGACCGCCACGACCTGTCCAGCGTGCTGCTGCTCGGCTCGGCCGCCGCCGCGCTGCCTCCGTCGGTCGCCGCCGGCCTGACCGCCGCGTTCCCCAACGCGACCGTCGCGAACTACTACACCTCCACCGAGGCCGCCCCGGCGCAGACCATCATGATCTACGACGCGGACCGGCCCGGCTCGCTCGGCCGCGCGGCGGGCGGCTCCAAGCTCAGGATCGCGAACGCCGACGGCACCCCCGTGGCGCCCGGCGAGACGGGCGAGGTGTGGCTGCGCGCCGCCGCCCATCCCCGCGCCTACTACGGCCCCGACCGGAAAAGCACCGGCGAGGACAGCGCGTTCCAGGACGGCTGGGTGCGCATGGGCGACCTCGGCCGTCTCGACGACGAGGGCTACCTGTATCTCGTCGACCGGGAGAGCGACGTGATCAAGTCGGGCGCGTTCAAGGTCTCGACGATCCAGGTCGAGTCGGCGCTGCACGAGCACCCGGCCGTGGCGGACGCGTCGGTGTTCGGGGTGCCGCACCCGGTGATGGGCACGGCGGTGGCCGCCGCGGTGGTGGCCACCGGACCGCTGGCGCTCAGCGACGTGCGGGCCTTCCTGAGCGCCCGGCTGGCCGGGCACGAACTGCCCACGGTGCTGCTCATCCTGGACGCCCTGCCCAGGAACGCCGCGGGCAAGGTCATCAAGCGGGAACTGCGCCGTATGGCAGAGGAGTGACGATGGTCCTGGCATCGCAGGCCCAGCACGGCATGTGGATCACCGAGATGATGCACGGCGGCGGCACGGCGTACCACATGCCGTTCGCCCTGTGGTTCGACGGCCCGCTGGACCGGGGGGCGATGCTGAAGGCGTGCGAATCGGTGCTCGCCCGCCACCCGGTGCTGGGGTGCGCGTTCGAGGACCGCGACGGCGAGCTGCACCTGGTGCCCGCCGCCGACCGGCCGCCGGTCGCGTTCGCCGGGGCGGCGGAGGCGGACGACCTGCTGCGCGAGGAGATCGCGCGGCCGTTCGACCTGGGGCGGGGGCCGCTGGCGCGGTTCACGCTGGCGGAGGTGGGGCCGTCGCGGCATCTGCTGCTGTTCGTGGGGCACCACCTGGTGTTCGACGGCATGTCGAAGGACCTGCTGGTGCGCGACCTGGCGGCGGCGTACTCGGGCGGGCCCCTGCCGCCGCTGCCCATGCCGTACGGGGCCGCCGCCACGATCCCGCCCGAGGCCGCGGCGTACTGGCACGAGCACTGGCGAGACCGGCCGACGGTGGTCATCGACGGGATGGCCGGGACCGCGCGGACGGCCGGCCACGGCGAGACGGTCCTGCTCGACCTGACGGGCGAGATGTCCGGATGGGAGGGGGTCGGGGTCACGCGGTTCGAGCTGTTCCTGGCGGCCGTGCACGCCCTGCTCTTCCGGTACGGCAACGCCGAGCCGGCGGTCGCGGTCGCCATGTCGACCCGGCGGCCGGAGACCAGGGAGCACATCGGCCTGTTCGCCACCGAGTTACCCCTCTACTCCGCGCCCACGCCGGACACCACGCTCGCGGAGCTGGCCCACGACCTGCGGGCGCGGCTGCGCGAGCTGAACCGCTTCCGCGACATCCCCGCGGCCAGGGCGGCGGGCGGCATCCGGCCGCGCCCCGCGCTGGCGCCGGTGTCGATCAGCTTCCGGCGGCGCGCGGCCGACGTGGTCTTCCCGGGGCTGGGCGTGGTGGCCGAGTGGAAGATGTCCAACCACATGGTCAGGAACGTCCTGCACCTGCAGGCCGTGGACGGCGACGACGGGCTCCGGCTCACCCTGCACCACAGCCCTGACGTCATCGGGCGCGAGCACGTCGAGCGGGCCGGGGAGCACCTGCGGGCCGTGCTCGCCGCCGACCCCCACCTCCGGCTCGCCGACCTGCCCCTGCCCGCCGCCACGCCGGTGCCGGCTCCCGGGCCGGTCGAGGGCCCCGTACCGGGCGCCGCGGCAGGGTCGGTGGACGGCGAGCTGGTCGAGCAGGTACGCCAGATCTGGATGGAGGTCCTGCGGATCGAGGAGCTCGCCCCCGACGAGGACCTGTACGACCTCGGCGGCCACTCGCTGACCATCACCCAGATCGGCGCCCGGATCAGGAAACGGCTCGGCGTCGAGGTGCCGTTCGACGTGTTCCTCGACGATCCGACGGTCGCCGGGGTGGCGGCGGCGGTCAGCGAGCTGCGCGCATGATCTCCCTCGGCCAGGAACGGCTCTGGTTCCTGCACCGGCTCGACCCGGCCGACCCGGCCTACCGGGTGGCCGTCGTGCGGCGGATCTCCGGCCCGCTCGACGCCGACGCCCTGACCGGCGCGTTCGGCGACGTGGTGGCACGGCACGAGTCGCTGCGCACCCGCTTCCCCGATCACGACGGGCAACCGGTCGCGATCGTGGAGCCGCCGGGCCCCGTACCGGTCGAGCGCATCGACCTCGACACGCCCGAGCAGGCCGCGCGGCTGCTCGAAGAGCGCGCGAACACCCCCTTCGAGCTGGGCTCCGCGCCGCCCCTGCGCGTCACACTGGTCCGGCTCTCCCCCGGCGACCACGTGCTGTGCGTCGTCCTGCACCACATCATCGGCGACGGCTGGTCGCTGAACGTGCTCATGGACGACCTGGCCAGGTGCTACGCGGCCCGCCTGGACGGCACCCCGGCCGGGCTGCCGGAGCTGGCCACGACCTACGCCGAGTACGCCGACGCGCAGCGCGAGGCCGACGCGGACGTGGACCACTGGACGGCCAGGCTCGACGGGGCCGCGCCGCTGGACCTGCCGGCGGACCGGCCGCGCCCGGCCCGGCGGGGCAGCGCGGGCGGGGAAGCCTGGTTCGACCTCGACCCCGCGCTGGTGGCGGCGCTGGCGCGGCTGGCCCGGGCGGAGCGGTGCACGCTGTTCATGGTGCTGCTGGCCGCGTACCAGGCGCTGCTGGCCCGCCACACCGGGCAGGACGACATCGTGGTCGGCACGCCCACGGCCGGGCGGAACCGGCCCGAGCTGGAGCCGATGGTCGGGCTGTTCGCCTCGACGCTGGTGCTGCGGGGGGACCTGTCGGGTGATCCGGCGTTCACGGAGCTGCTGCGGCGGACCCGCCGGACCGTGCTGGAGGCGATGGCGCACGGCGAGACGCCCGTCGAGCGGGTGCTGTCGGCACTCGACATCGAACGCGACCTCAGCCGCACGCCGCTCTTCCAGACCATGTTCGGGCTGCACAACGCGGCGGTGGGGTACGGCGAGGCCGCCACGTTCGCCGGGCTGACGAGCGAACCGTTCCCGCACGGGACGCCGCCCGCGATGGTGGACCTGCGCGTGGACCTGTGGCCGGACGGCGGCGGGTTGCGCGGCGCGTTCGTCTACAGCGCCGAGCTGTTCTCGCGGGGCACGGTGGAGCGGCTGGCGGCGCGGTTCCTCGCGCTGCTGGGCTCGGTCGTCCGCAGTCCCGGCGCGCGGGTGTCCGAGCTGGAGATGCTGCCGCCCGAGGAACGCGGGCTGCTGGACTCCTGGAACGACACCGCGGCCGATGTCCCGTCCGGCACGGTCGTGGACCTGTTCCTGCGGCAGGCGGAGCTGCGGCCGGACGTCGTGGCGGTGGAGTGCTCCGGGGAGGCGCGCACCTATGCCGAGGTGGCCGCCCGGGCCCGGCTGGTCGCGGCGGGGCTGCGTGCGCGCGGGGCGGGGCCGGGGTCCGTGGTGGCGGTGTGCCTGCCGCGCTCGGCCGAGCTGCCGGGGACGCTGCTGGGCGTCATGATGGCGGGGGCCGCGTACCTGCCGGTGGACCCGGCGCTGCCCGCCGGGCGCGTCGCGGCGATGCTCGCCCAGGCGGGCGTGCGGGTCGCGCTGGCCGGCCCGTCGGCGCCCCTGCCCGGGCACGTCGACCGGATCGAGCCCGCCCCCGAGGCGTCCTTCGCCACATCACAGGCGGCGGCCGGTGCCCCCGCGTACGTGCTGCACACCTCGGGCTCCACCGGCACGCCCAAGGGGGTGGCGGTGCCGCACTCCGCGCTGGTCAACCTGCTGGCCGGGATGGAGCGGCTGCTCGGCTCCCGTCCGGAGGACGTGTGGCTGGGCAGCACGGCGCTGTCGTTCGACATCGCCGGGCTGGAGCTGTACCTGCCGCTGGTGACGGGAGGGCGGCTGGTGCTGGCCGGCGACGACGCCGTGCGCGACGGGGTGGAGCTGGCCCGGCTGATCGGCGCGTCCGGGGTCACCCACGTGCAGGCCACGCCGTCCGGGTGGAGCATGCTGCTGTCCGCCGGGCTGGACCCGTCGGGGCTGGTGGCGCTGGCCGGGGGCGAGGCGCTGCCGCTCGCGCTGGCCAGGCGGCTGCGCAGGCGGGTGGGGCGGCTGCTCAACATGTACGGGCCGACCGAGACCACGATCTGGTCCACCGCCTGGGAGGTGCCGCCCTCCCCCGACCGCGTGAGCATCGGGCGGCCACTGGCAAACACCAAGGTACGGGTGCTCGACCGCTCCGGCTCGCCCGCGCCCATCGGCGTCCCCGGGGAGCTGGTCATCGGCGGTGCCGGGGTGGCCCTCGGCTACCTGCGCTCGCCGGGCGAGCCGCCGGAGGCGTTCCCGGACGGGTGGTACCGGACCGGTGACCGGGTGCGGTGGCTGGCCGACGGCACGCTGGAGTTCCTGGGACGCGGGGACGGCCAGGTCAAGCTGCGGGGGCACCGGGTCGAGCCGGGCGAGATCGAGGCCACCCTGGAGCGGCACCCGGGGGTGCGCCGGGCCGCCGTGGTGGTGCGGGGCGGCGACCTGGTGGCCTACGTGGTGCCCGCGGTCCCGGACGATCTGCTGGAGCGGGCGGCCGAGTGGCTGCCCCCGTACATGCTGCCCTCGGTCGTCGTGCCCGTGGAGGCCCTGCCGCTGACCCCCAACGGGAAGGTGGACCGGCGGGCGCTGCCCGAGCCCGCGCGGCCGGCGGCGGGCCGAGGCGGCGCGCCGGTCACCGCCAGGGAGCGGCAGGTGGCGCGGATCTTCGCCGAGGTGCTGGGCACCGGCGACCTCGGCGCGGACGACGACTTCTTCGCGCTCGGCGGCCACTCGCTGCTGGCCACCCGGGTCATCGCCCGGCTGGCGGCGGCGGGGACGGCGGCGCCGCTGCGGGAGCTGTTCACGCATCCCACGGTCGCCGGGTTCGCCGCGACGCTGGACGAGCTCGCGGGCGAGCCGGGCAGCCCCCTCGTGCCGCGCCCGGCCGGTACGCTGCCGCCGCTCTCCCCCGCCCAGGAACGCCTGTGGTTCCTGCACCGCCTGGATCCCTCCGACGCCTCGTACAACATGTACATCGTGCGCAGGCTCCAGGGCCCGCTCGACGAGGCGGCGCTGGAGCGGGCGCTGACCGGGCTGATCGCCAGGCACGAGTCGTTGCGGACCCGCTTCCCCGAGGTGGACGGGCGGCCGGTGGCCGTGGTCGAGCGGCCCGCGCCCGCCAGGATCGAGCGGCTGGCAGCCCGCGACGAGGCCGAGGCCCGCGCGCTCGTCGCCGCCCGCACGAACGCCCCGCTCGACCTGGGCGCCGCGCCGCCGCTGCGCGTCACGCTCGTCCGGATCAGCCCGGACGATCACGTGCTCTGCGTCGTCCTGCACCACATCGTGGCCGACGGCTGGTCGATCACCGTCTTCCTGGACGACCTGGCCGCCCTGTACGCCTCCGCCGAGCTCGCACCGCTGGCCGTGCAGCACGGGGACGTCGCCGGGTGGCGGCGGGAGCAGGACCGCGGCGCGGCCCTCGACTACTGGCGCGCGCAGCTTGCCGACCCGCCCACCCTGGACCTGCGCACCGACCGGCCGCACCGCCCCGGGGCGACGCGCGGCGACTTCCACCTGCTGGAGGTGCCGGGCGAGCTGCTCGCCCAGCTGGAGTCGACGGCTCGCCGGCATCGGGTGACGCTCTTCATGGTGCTGCTGGCGGCGTACCAGATCCTGCTGTCGCGGCACACGGGGCAGGACGACGTGCTGGTCGGGTCGCCGACGGCGGGCCGGGACCGGGTGGAGCTGGAGCCCCTCATCGGCTACCTCAGCACCACGCTCGTCCTGCGCGGCGACCTGTCGGGCGACCCGGCGCTGGAGGAGCTGCTGGCCAGGACGCGCAGGACCGTCCTGGACGCGATGGCCCATCACGACGTGCCGTTCGAGCAGCTGCTGGCCGAGCTGGACGTGGAACGGGACCTCGCCAGGAAGCCGATGTTCCAGACCCTGTTCACCCTGAACAGCCAGACCGCCGACGGCGAACGCGACCGCCTCGGCCCGGTGCGGATGTCGTACTTCGACGACGGGTACCGGCAGGCCAAGTTCGACCTGACCGTGGAGGCGTGGCGGTCGCCCGGGCGGCTGCGGGTGGCGTTCGGGTACGACGCGGGGTTGTTCGACGCGGAGACGGTGGCGGAGCTGGCGGAGCGGTTCGCGGTGGTGCTGCGGGGGGTGGCCGACCCGGGCAACCGGCGGGTGCCCCTGTCGCGCCTGCCCGTGCTGGCGCCGTCCGACGAGGCCCTGCTCGCGTCGCTGGACCGCCCTCCGGCGGGCCCTCTTATGGGCAGCGTGGGGACCGTCGGAGGGCTTATCGCCGAGTCGGTGTCGGCGCACCCCGGTGAGGTGGCCGTGAGCTGCGGCGCCGAGGCCGTGACGTACGCCGAGCTGGAGCGGCGGGTGGCGCGGCTGGCCGGTGAGCTGGCCGGGCGGGGCGCGGGCGACGGGGACCTGATCGGGCTCCGGACGGGCCGCTCGGTCGAGGCGGTGGTGGCCATGCTGGCGATCTGGCAGGTTGGCGCCGCCTACGTGCCCCTGGACCCCGAGTATCCGCCGGAGCGCCTGCGCACCATGGCCGCGGGGACGTCCCTCGTCGTCACGGCGGGGATCGAGCCGGGGCCGGGCTCCGTGGAACGCCGGCCGGGCCTGGCGTACGTGATCTACACCTCGGGCTCCACCGGCACCCCCAAGGGTGTCGCCGTCGAGCACGCCGGGCTGGCCGAGCGGGTCCGGTGGATGCGCTCCGCGTACGGGCTGCGCCCCGGCGACCGCGTCGTCCAGCTCGCCTCGCTGAGCTTCGACACCCACGCCGAGGAGATCTTCCCCGCGCTGGCCGCGGGCGCCACGGTCGAGCTGCTGCCCGGAGGCGGCGCCACCCTGCCCGACCTGCTCGCCCGGCGGCCCGACGTCACCGTGCTCGACCTGCCCACCGCCTACTTCCACCACCTGGTGGACCTGATCGACGAGATCCCCTGGCCGGACGGGCTCCGCCTGGTGATCCTCGGCGGCGAGCAGGTGCGCGCGCAGGCCGTGGCCCGCTGGCGCGAACGCTTCGGCGACCGGGTGCGGCTGGTCAACACGTACGGCCCCACGGAGGCGACGATCATCGCCACGTACGCGGAGCTGGAGGGCGGGGACCCCCATCCGCCGATCGGCCGCCCCGTGGAAGCGACCCCCGTCCAGGTCCTCGACCGCCACGGGGCGCCCACCCCGCCGGGCGCGCCCGGCGAGCTGTACGTCGGCGGCCCCGGCGTGACCCGCGGCTACCTCAACGCCCCCGATACGCCGTTCGTGACCCTGCCGGAGGGCCGCTACTTCCGGACGGGCGACCGGGTGCGGCTGCGGCGCGACGGCCGGTTGGAGTTCCTCGGGCGCCTGGACGCCCAGGTCAAGGTGCGCGGGTTCCGCGTCGAGCCGGGCGAGGTCGAGCACTGCCTGCTCACCCATCCCGACGTCCGGCAGGCGGCCGTGCTCGCGCGAGAGGGCGACCTGGTGGCGTACGTGGTGCCGCGTGGGGAGACCGGCGCCGGGAGCCTGGCCGAGCACGTCGCGCGGGCGCTGCCGCCGTACCTGGTGCCCGCGCACTGGGTGCTGCTCGACGCGCTGCCCCTCACCCGCAACGGCAAGCTCGACCGGGCCGCGCTCCCCGAGCCGGACGCCCCCGTCGGAAGCGACGACACGCCGCCCAGGACCGACGCCGAGGAGCTGGTGGCCGACGTCTGGGCGGAGGTGCTGGGCGCGGACAAGATCGGCGCGTTCGACGACTTCTTCGCTCTCGGCGGCCACTCGCTGCTCGCCATCCGGGTGGCCGCCCGGTTACGCGCCCTGGCGGGGGTGGATCTGCCGATCCGTACGCTGTTCGACCGCCGTACCGTGGCGGCGCTGGCGCAGGCCGTCGAGGAGGCGCTGGTGGCCGAGGTGGCGGGGCTGTCCGACGAGCAGGTCATGAGACTGACGGAGGAGGGCTCATGACCGAGCTTGTCGAGGTCATCAATAAGCACAGCACCTTGGTCATGAGACCGACGAAGGAGGGCTCATGACCGAGTTGACACAGGCGCAGCGGGCGCTGCTCACCCAGCGGCTCCGCAGGCGCGGCGGATCGCGGCCGGCCATCCCCGCGCTGCCCGCCGACCGGCCCCCGCCCCTGTCGTACGCGCAGGAGCGGCTGTGGTTCATGGAGCAGTACGCCCCTGGGAACGCCGCCTACACGATCCCGCTGGTGCGGCGGGTACGCGGGCCTCTTCAGCCCGACGTCCTGGCGGCGGCGCTGCGCAGGGTCTGCGAACGCCACCAGCCGCTGCGTACCCGCTTCCCCGCCGGCGCGGACGGGCAGCCGGACGTGCTGGTGTCGGACGAGACCGAGGTCCCGCTGACCGTCGCCGAGGCCGGGTCGGCGCAGGCGGCCAGGGAGCTGGTGGGGCCGTTCCTGGCGGAGCCGTTCGACCTGGTGGCGGGCCCGGTCATGAGAGCGCTGCTGGTACGGCTGGCGCCCGACGACCACGTGCTGGCGCTGGCCGTGCACCACATCGCGGCCGACGGCTGGTCGGCGAACCTCCTGCTGCGCGACATCCTGGCGTTCTGCACCGGCGGGACCGCGCCCGAGCTGCCGATCACGTACGGGGACTTCGCCGCCTGGCAGCGCGAACGCGCGGACGGCGACGTCGGCTACTGGCGCGACCGGCTGGCCGGGCTGGAGCCCCTGGAGCTGCCGGCCGACGCGCCGCGGCCGCCCGAGCTGACCTACGCCGGGGCCGCGCACCACTTCGCGATCGCCCCCGAGCTGGCCGAGCGGCTGGACCGGCTGGGCAGGGAGCATGGCGCGACGCCGTACATGGTGCTGCTGGCGGCCTTCGCGGTGCTGCTCGGGCGGTACGCGGGGCAGGACGACGTGGCGATCGGTTCGCCGGTGGCCGGGCGGTCGCTGCCCGAGCTGGACAACCTGGTCGGGTGCTTCGTCAACATGCTGGCGATGCGGGTGGACCTGTCCGGGGACCCGTCGTTCGCGGAGCTGCTGGGACGGGTGCGGGAGCTGGCCACGGACGCGTACTCGCACCAGGGGGTGCCGTTCGAGCGGCTGGTGTCGGAGCTGAACGTGGCGCGGGAGCCGTCCAGGTCTCCGGTGTTCCAGGTCATCCTCGCCATGCAGAACTACGGCGGCGAGCCGGAGCCGGGGCCGCTGACGCTGGAGGGGTTCGAGCCGGGGGTGTGGGCGACCCGGTTCGACCTGGAGCTCTACACCGGGGGCGGCGGGGCGTTCCTGTTCGTCTACAACACCGCGCTGTTCTCCGCCGAGCGGATCGAGCGCATGGCCGGGCATC
Source organism: Nonomuraea sp. NPDC051941 (assembly GCF_044593615.1). Classification (NCBI taxonomy): domain Bacteria; kingdom Bacillati; phylum Actinomycetota; class Actinomycetes; order Streptosporangiales; family Streptosporangiaceae; genus Nonomuraea; species Nonomuraea sp. NPDC051941. The sequence continues at coordinate 332,997 of NZ_JBIUCF010000005.1, read as the reverse complement.
TGGCCACGCTGCTGGAGGGGGTGGCGGCCGATCCGGCGGCGCCGGTGTCGGAGCTGGAGCTGCTGACGCCGTCGGAGCTGGAGGAACGGCGGCGCTGGAACGACACCGCCGTCGACCTCGGCGCGCCGGGCCTGCTGCACGAGCCGGTCATGGCCGGTGCGGAGAGCGGGGCCGTGGCGGTGCGGCATCCCGGGGGCGAGATCACGTACGGGGAGCTGCGCCGCCGGGTACGGGCGCTGGCGGCCGAGCTCAGGGCGGCCGGGGCCGGGCCGGGACAGTTGGTGGCCGTCGTGATGGAGCGGGGCTGGGAGCAGGTCGTCGCGGTGCTGGCGATCAACGCGGCCGGGGCGGCGTACCTGCCGATCGACGCCGACCTGCCCGACCAGCGGCGCTTCGAGCTGATCGAGCGCGGCGGATGCGCGATCGCCGTCACCCAGCCCCGGCTGGACCTGTCCTGGCCGGACGGGGTGACCCGCCTCGCGGTGCTCCCGGACGCGGACGCCTCGCCCTTCGACTGCCCGGCCTCCCCCTCCGACCTCGCGTACGTGATCTTCACCTCCGGCTCCACCGGCGCCCCCAAGGGGGTGATGATCGAGCACCGGGCCGCCCTGAACACCGTCCGCGACCTCAACCAGCGCTTCCGCGTCGGCCCCGCCGACCGCTTCCTCGCGCTCTCGGCCCTGAGCTTCGACCTGTCCGTGTACGACGTCTACGGCGCGGCGGCCGTCGGCGCGACCCTCGTCATGGGCGACCCGGCCGCCGACAAGGACCCCGCCGCCTGGGCCCGCCTCGTGGAGCGGGAACGCGTCACCGTCTGGAACTCCGTGCCCGCCCTCATGGAGCTCCTGGTGGACCACGCCGAGCACGAGGGCACCGACCTCGGCTCCCTGCGCCTGGTCCTGCTGTCGGGCGACTGGATCCCGCTGACGCTCCCCGACCGCATCCGTGCCCTCGCCCCGGACGCCGAGGTCATCAGCCTGGGCGGCGCCACCGAGGGGTCGATCTGGTCCATCTCGTACCCGATCGGCCGGGTGGACCCGTCCTGGACCTCCATCCCGTACGGCCGCCCCCTCGCCAACCAGACGTTCCACATCCTCGGCCCCGGGCTGCGGGACACCCCCGTCGGCGTGCCCGGCGACCTGTACATCGGCGGCGCGGGCGTGGCCACCGGCTACTGGCGCGACCCCGAGCGGACGGCCGCCTCCTTCCGCACCCACCCCCGCACCGGCGAGCGTCTCTACCGCACGGGCGACCTCGGCCGGTACGCCGCCGACGGCGTCATCGAGTTCCTCGGACGGGCCGACGCGCAGGTCAAGATCCGCGGCTACCGGATCGAACTCGGCGAGATCGAGACCCATCTCGCCCGCCACCCCGACGTGACCGAGTGCGTGGTCACGACCGACGGGCGGGGCACGGGGGCGCAGCTCGTCGCGTACGTCGTCACGCCGCATCCGGACCCGGTGCGCCTGCGCGCCCACCTCGCCGAGACGCTGCCCGCGTACATGATCCCCGCCCGTTTCGTCGCCCTCCCGAGCCTCCCCCTCACGGCCAACGGCAAGGTGGACCGCCGCCGCCTGCCCGCCCCCTCGGCCGCTCCGGCCGGAACGCGCACCGCGCCGGAGACGGACACCGAGCGCCTGGTGAGCGCCGTCTGGGCGGAGGTGCTCGACGGGGCGGACTTCGGCATCGACGACGACTTCTTCGACGTCGGCGGGCACTCGCTGCTGGCCATCAAGGTCGTGGCGCGCCTGCGCAGGCGGCTCCCGTCGCCGGTCGCGGTGGTGGACCTGTTCAAGCATCCGACGGTGCGCGAGCTGGCCGCGTTCGCCGACGGCGGCGCCGCCGGGCCGCGCGGGCTGCTGCACGAGCTGACGCCGCGCCGCGCGCATGCCGAGCTCACGTACGTGTGCGTCCCGTACGGCGGGGGCGCCGCGGTGGCCTACCAGCCGCTGGCCGACGCGCTGCCCGCCACGCACGCGCTGTGGGCGGTCGCGATCCCCGGGCACGACGTGGGGCTGGACGAGGACCGGCTGCCTCTGGAGGAGGTGGCCGACCGGTGCGTGCGGGAGATCCTGGAGAAGGTACGGGGGCCGCTCGCGCTGTACGGGCACTGCGGGGTCGGGTCGGCTTTGACGGTCGCGATCGCGCGGCGGCTGGAGGCGGCCGGGCGGCGGCTCGAAGCGGTCTACATCGGGGCGATCTTCCCGTTCGCCCGGCCGGGGAACCGGGTGCTGGCGGCGCTGTCCCGGCTGGCGCGGCGGGAGTACCTGCGCAGCGACCGCAGCTACGCCAACTGGCTGACCTCGATGGGGCTCGACATGAGCGAGCTCGATCCGGGGCAGGCGCGGCACATCATCAGGAACATGCGCGAGGACACGGAGGCGGCGGAGGAGTATTTCACCGGGCTGTTCGAGAGCGCGGTGGAGCCGTTGCGGGCGCCGGTGATCAGTGTGGCGGGCGAGCGGGATCCGGCTACCGAGTATTTCGAGGAACGGTATCGCGAGTGGCACTTCCTGAGTCCGACGGCCGCGGCGGTGGAGCTGGATGAGGCCGGACACTTTTTCCTGAAATATCGGGCGCAGGAGCTGGCCGAGATCGTCACCCGCACCCACCTCGCCCTGGACACGGGCGAGCCGCTCTCGGGCCCGAACTGGCGCCTGCACGACACCTCCCACCTCACCCCATCGCCCCCAACCTCTTCCGCACGCTCGGTCCCCACCACTCCCCCTGACCCCGCCCCGGCCCCGGCTCGGGTCCCGCTCGCGGGGCCGCAACCCAGCATGGGGCGGTTCCTGGTCGTGGCCGGGGGGCAGCTGGTGTCGATCATGGGCTCGGCGCTGACCGAGTTCGCCATTCCCCTCTGGATCTACCTCACCACCGGCTCCCTGGCCCAGTTCGCCCTGCTCGCCGTCCTCGGCCTGGTGCCGGGCATGGTGGTGGCCCCGCTGGCGGGCGCCATCGTGGACCGCAGCGACCGCCGTACCGTGATGCTCGGCGGCGACTTCGCCGCCTTCGGGACGCAGCTCCTGCTCGGCGTGCTGCTGTGGACGGGCAACCTGCAGACCTGGCACATCTACCCGCTGCTCGCGCTGCTGTCGGTGGCGCTCACGTTCCAGCGCCTCGCCTACAGCTCGGCGGTGCCGCAGCTCGTGCCCAAGCGGCACCTCGGCCACGCGAACGGCATCGTGCAGATGGCCGGGGGGATGACGCAGCTCATCGTGCCGCTGGCGGCGGCCGGGCTGATGGCGGTCGTCGGGCTCGGGGGCATCCTGGTCCTGGACGTGATCAGCTACGTGTTCGCGATCGCCGTGACGCTGCTGGTGCGCTTCCCTCGGACGATGGCCTGGCGGCGCAAGGAGCCGGTCATGACGGAACTGGTGGCCGGGTTCCGGTATTCGTGGGGGCAGCTCGGGTTCCGGCGGATGCTGCTGTTCTTCGCGGTCCTGAACGTGTTCCTGTCGCCGCTCTTCCTGATGATCTCGCCGCTGGTGCTGTCGTTCGCGGGGCTGCAGGACGTGGGGCGGATCTCGTTCCTGTCGGGGCTCGGGGTGCTGCTCGGCGGCCTGGCCATGACGGTGTGGGGCGGGCCCGGTCACGGGCGGATGCGGGCGGTGCTCTGGTGCACGCTCGCGCTGGCCGCGTTCTGCATGGTCACGGGGTTGCGGGCGGATCTGGTGACGATCGGGGTCGGGGCGTTCGGGATGTCGTTGTGGGTGACGCTGCTCAACGGGGTCTACGCCACGATCGTGCAGGTGAAGGTGCCGCAGCGCTTCCACGGGCGGGTGTTCGCGCTGAACACGCTGATCGCCTGGTCGACGCTGCCGCTGGGGTTCGGGCTCGTGGCGCCGTACGGGGCGGCGGTGTTCGACCCGCTGCTCACCCCGGACGGGCCGCTCGCCTCGACCGTCGGCGCGCTGATCGGGACGGGGGCGGGGCGGGGTGTGGGGTTGATGTACGTCCTGTTCGCGGTCGCGATGGCGGTGCTGGCGGTCGTGGCGCTCCGGTCCCGGCTGCCGTCCCTGGTGGACGACGCCGCCGACGCCGCCCCCGACGACCTGGTCGGCCTACAGTCCCTCGAACGACGCCGCCTCTAGCGCTTCCTTGAGCGCCTGGAGGAACAGAACGGCGTCCCTGCCGTTGACCAGCCGATGGTCGTAGGCCAGCCCGATCACCGCCACCGTGCGCTCGCCCTCCCGCTGCGGCGAGGTGAGCGCGAGGGCGCACGCCTGGCCCGGGAAGACGATGGGGATGGCCATGACGATGTCGCGGTCGTGGTGCAGGGTGACGACGATGTTGCCGCCGTCGAGGTGCTCCTGCCTGAACCCGCCGCGCTGGGCCAGCCGCCGGAACCCGGCCAGTTCCCCGGCGATCTCCTCGATCCCCTTGCCGTGCGCGTCCCGGATGACCGGCACGTAAAGGCCGGTGCCGAGATCGATCGTGACGCCCACATTGGGGGCGTCGGGGACGGCGGCCGTGCCCTCGTCCATGAGGGTGGCGAAGCACAGCGGGAAGTCCTGGTGCAGGCGGGCGACGGCGGCGATGAGGAGGTCGGGCAGGCCGACGAGCTTGCGCAGGCGCTTGGTGAGGTCGCGGGCGGTTGTGGTGGCCTTGCCCACGTCCACTTTTATGGCGGTGTAGGCGGCGGGGATCGTCTGATGCGAAAGGCTCACCGTCCTTCCGACGGCCTGCTGATTCCCGCTCAACCCCCGCACACTCCCCCCGACCGGCGCGACGGAGGCGGGCGCGACCGTGGGCGTAACGGCGGGAGAGATGGCGGCGGGCGTGGGCGATGGGGGCCTCTCCGCGACGGCGGCCTCCGCGGACAGCGAGGGTCCTTCGACGGCAGGCGACGCCGGCGGCCGGGGCGTGGGTGAGCCCGCTGCGGCCAGGCGCTCGACGTCGGCGCGCCGCACCACCTTCACGGGCAGGTCGCGCACGCGGGCGGGATCGATGCCCAGCTCGTCGATGAGCGCCTGCGCGGGCGCCGTGATCAGCGGCGCTTTACCGGGCAGGGAGTCACCGGAGACCGCCGCAAACGCGCCCGAAGGCGGGGCGGGGGTGGGTGTAGGTGGGGTGGGGTGGGCGGTGATGTGGGCGATGGGCTGGCCCGGGGTGCAGTCGGCGCCCGCCGGGATCAGCTGGACCAGGATCCCGTCGTGCCCGCTGACGAGCTCCTCCACCGTCTTGGACGTCTCCACCGACGCCACCACGTCATCCCCCCGCACCGGCGCGCCATCCGCCACCAGCCATTCCAGCAGCACGTACGCCGAGTCGTTGGTGTTCAGCTTCGGCACCCGGATCTCAGCCATCCAGCCCCTCCAGCCCTTCCAGCACGGCACGGCGGATCGTGGAGTCCTGGACGAGCACCTCGCGCTCCAGGTGGGCGGCCGTGGGGATCACGCTGTCCGCCGAGCTGACCAGCCGGACCGGGCGCCGCAGGCGGCCCCAGAGGCGGGTGTGCAGGTCGGCGGCCACATGATCGCCCCAGGTGCCGCCCGCGCTGCCGTCCTCGGCCACGCACACCAGCGGCGCCCGCCCGAGCAGCGGCAGCAGCTCCGACGGGTCGAAGGGGTACAGGCGCGAGGGGACCATCAGGACGCCGGTCAGGTCGTGGTCGAGCAGCAGGGTTCGCATGGCGGCCAGCGCGCGGTGGGCGACCCCGCCGGGGGTGATCAGCACGTAGTCGAGATCGCCGGAGGGGATGTCGAGGCCGCCGGGTCCCCCGGTGTCGAGGCGGACCACCGCCACGTCGCCCACCAGCTCCCACGTGAACAGCTCGTCCACCTCGTACATCCGCCGCGTGTACAGCACCTTGTCCTCGAACAGCAGGCACGGCTCGCCCAGCGCCAGCATGCGGTCGAGCACGGCCCGGTTGTCGTGGAAGGGTGACATCTCGAACAGCGACAGCCCGGGGATCCCGATGAAGTGCTTCTGCGGGCTCTGGCTGTGGGTGGGGCCGTAGCCGCGGTGGCCGCCGGACGGGCACCGGATCACCAGCGGGAGGGGTACGCGGGTCCCGTACATGGTGACGGATTTGCCGGCGAAGTTGAGGATCTGGTCGAAGGCGAGTGCCACGAAGTCGGCGAACATGATCTCCACGACCGCCTTGCCGCCCGCCAGCGCCAGCCCCGAGGCCGCGCCGACGATGGCGCCCTCGCTGAGCGGGGTGGTGAGCACGCGGCCGGGGAAGCGGGTGGACAGGCCCTTGGTGATCTTGAAGGCGCCGCCGTAGGGGTCGAGGAGGTCCTCGCCCAGGACGTACACGGAGGGGTCGTCCTCGAGGAGCCCGTGCAGCGCGCGGTTGAGGTTCTCACCGACCCGCACCCTGCCCGCGGGCGCCCCGCCGACCGTCACGCCGGCGTCCAGACGGACGGCGGCCGGGCGGCGACCTCGGCCGCGATCCGGTCGATCCGGGTACGGGCCTCCGCCTCGATCCCGGCGGACTGTACGGGATGCGCGGCCTGGTAGGCGGCGTACCAGTCGAAGCGGGGAAAGTCCGGCGGCCGGGTGTCGTCGCCCTTGCTGTGGGGGCCGAGGCGATGGGTGGCGAACTCCACGACGAGCGGGTGCGACTCCGTCCGTACGCGGTCGACGAGCGGCGCCAGCCGGCCGCGGATTTCGTGAATTTCCACGATATCCACCCGGTGGTGCGCCACGCCGAACGCCCGCGCCCGCCCCTCCACCGTGCCCGCCATCTGCAGCCCCGTCGGCGTGGACTGGGCGATGCCGTTGTGCTCGACCACGACCAGGAGCGGGAGCCGCCAGAGCTGGGCCAGGTTGAGCGCCTCGTACACGGCTCCCTCGCCCCAGGTGCCGTCGCCGATGTAGACGCACGCCAGCGCGCCCGGCTCGTGCCGTTTCAGCCGCAAGGCGACCCCGGCCGCCACGGGCAGGCTCTGGCCCTGCACGCCGGTGGACAGGTAGCGGCCGCGCTTGAGGTGCTGGCTGCCGCCGACGCCGTCGCAGATCGCCCCCTTCCTGCCCATGATCTCGGCCAGCAGCCCCTCCGGGTCCTCGAACCTGGCCAGATAGTGGCCATGGCCCCGGTGGTTGCTGAAGATCCAGTCGCTCTCGCGCAGGAGCGTCCGCAGGGAGACGGGGACGTACTCCTGGCCGAGGCAGGTGTGGGTGGTGCCGTTGAGCTCGCCGCGCTCGAAGAGCGAGAGCAGCTTCAGCTCGAAGAATCGGATCAGCAGTAACAGTGCCAGGTCGTCGTCAGAGAGTTTGTCCATTGAGTCTCTCGAGCACCAGGAGAACCTCCTGAAAGGCTAACAATCCGCATATTTCCCGTCCAGAGCCGCATCCAAGCGTCGATGGAACGGTCCGATTCTTCCTCAAACGGATCCCTGGCCGAGATCACCGCTCGTTACTCTGGCACCCGATCCACCGCCCCACTGACGGGAGCAGGCCGATGTTCGGGCGTTATCTGAGGTCACAACTGGTCGTCCTGCTCTGCGGAGGGCTGGTCGGCCCGATCTTCGTGATCGTCTACCTCGCGCTCGGCCCGGCCGAACGCGCGGAGATCCAGTGGATGTTCTACGTCGGCCTGGTGCTCACGGTGTCCGACGTGGTGGTCGCGGTGGCCCTGGCTCGCCGCGGCGCGAAGGCGGCCGCCAGGACCGCCGCCCTGGAGCGGAGCGGGGTGCTGACGCTCGCGCAGATCACCGGCATGTCGGAGACCGGCACCAGGATCAACGACCAGCCGCTGATCAGGCTCGGCCTGCGCATCGAGGGCCCGGGGTTCGCGTTCGACACCCAGGAGCGCGTGCTGGCCAGTGTGACGCGGACGGGCAACTTCAACGCGCGCAGGCTCGTCGTACTCGTCGATCCGGCCACGCAGGAGCACCAGATCGACTGGGAGCGCAGCGCTCTGGTGAACGGGCTGATGCCGGCGACGTTCAGCCTGGCCGAGGAGAACAGGACCTACGACCTGAGCGGCCAGGCCGGACCGCTCATGGAGATCCTGCAGCTCCTCAAGGCCAGCGGCATCCCGCTGAACGGCATGATGGACGTGCGTTCCAGACCGGAGCTGCGTCAGCAGATCCAGGCCGTGGTGCGCCGGGCCGCCGCCCAACCGGCGGCGGGTGCAGCCTCGCCGTCCGAGCGGTCCGCCGCCCAGCGCCTGGAGGAGCTGGAGGCGCTCCGCACGACGGGGGCGATCACGGACGACGAGTACGCCGCCAAACGCCGGCAGATCATCTCCGAGATCTGAGGGCGCCTACTTCGACAGGTAGAGGGTCTTCCAGGTGCCCGCGTACTGGCAGACGAGGGACGGCTTGGCGGACTTGGACTCCGAGCAGACCTTGAGCTCGACCTGGTAGACGTCCCGGTAGGAGAACGAGAAGCGCTTCGGGGTGCGGTACGAGCAGTCGCGCACCGCGTGCTGCCGGAACGGCAGGTTGCTCCCGGAGCGGTACGTGATGCGGAAGACCGCCCAGCCGCAGGTGGCGGCGGGCCGCGTGTGGTCGTACACCTTGCCCGAGACCCGGACGGCGTCGGCCGTCGGCAGGTCGGCGTGGTCCTCCCCCGTGGCCGTCAGCGTGCCCACGGCGTGGGCGGCGCGCCCCGGCGCGTAGTGCGGGCCCCACGCGGCCGAGTCCGCCGCGGTCGCGGCCTGTGCGGTGGGGGCGATGGTCGTGACAGCGGCGATGGTGGCGGTGGCGGCGATGGCCAGACCGGCGAGGGTACGGGGGATCGTCATCAGGGGCCGTCCTTTCGTGGCGAGATGACGACAATGTGCGATACGCCGATTTCAGCTGACTTGCCACGGAACGACGTACGCTTTCAAGAGCCTTGCGGGCTCTGCCCAGCGGTGGGGCGCGGGGCACGCAGGTGGGCCCGCTGCGCCAGCTCCGCCTCGTCGACGTACGTCAGCATCGGCTGACCGGGCGCGCACAGCATGAACACGACGAACTTGGTCGGCGCGTCCGGCAAGGCGTTGCCGTCCTGGTAGTGGATCACGTCGCCGCCCGGCTCCCAGAACGTCTCACCGGCCTCGACCACCCGCTCCGGCTCGCCTTCGAGCTCGAACCGTATCGCGCCCTCGATCACGTAGCCGAAGGCCGGCCCCGCGTGGCGGTGCGGAGCAAGGCCGGGGTGGCCGGGAGACCACTCGACGAGGATGGTCATCCCCGAAGCACCCTCGGGGATGAAGGGCGGCTTGATGTCCGCCAGCATCTTGAATCCGGGCTCCGCCGCCGAGTCCTTGTTCGACATGGTCACCACACCTCCATGGGCCTGTTACCCACATACGCGCAGGTCAGGCCATCAACCGGGCAGCCTCGTCCCGACCGGGCCGGTCACGGGCGACTCCGGCGGCAAGCCGCACCATTCCGCCAGGGCGGAACGCAGGCCGAGGACACGGGTGGCGGGATCCGCGGCGGCGCTCGCCCAGGCGATGTAACCGTCCGGACGGACCAGCATGGAGGGCAGGTGGGCGCTTCTCGGCATGGCGTGCCTGACCCGCGCCGGCGGAAGCACGGCGGGCTCGTCGGCGGGGGCCAAAAGCACGAAGCGCCCGTCGCGCAACGCCTCGTACAGCCGGCTCGCGTCGCCGGTCAGGAGGACGTCGGGGACCCGCCGGCCGACCAGCGGGTGCGCTCCCCGGGGCGCGGAGTAGGAGATCGCGAGGCCGGAGATGGCCTCCCGCAGCCGGCGGGCGGCCGGCGGGAACCGGTTCATGATGATCGGGAGCGTCGCCCGCAGGACCCTGTCACGGCGCGTACGGGCCAGGGCCGTGGTGAGCAGGCGGCCGCTGAGCCGTACGATCATGCCGCCCACCGGATGCCGTTCGGCGTGGTAGGTGTCGAGCAGGCCCTCCGGCGCCCAGCCCTGGACCGCCGCGGCGAGCTTCCAGCCGAGGTTGGCCGCGTCCTGCATGCCGGTGTTCATCCCCTGCCCGCCCGCGGGGGAATGCACGTGCGCGGCGTCGCCCGCCAGGAACACCCGGCCCACGCGGTAGCTGGGAACCTGCCGCTCGTCGCTGTGGAACCTGGTCAGCCAGCGCACGTCGTGCAGGCCGAGGTCGCCGCCCATGACGCTGCGGGTGATGTCGCTCACCTCCTGGAGCGTGACCGGCGCGCTGCTGGGAAGCTGCCGTCGCCGGTCCCAGGCGATGATCCGGAAGCGCCCGTCCCCGAAGGGGGCGATGAAGCAGAAGCCCTCGGCGCCGGTGTTGAGGCCCAGTTCCTGCGTCGGGGGCCGGCTGAGGCGCACGTCGGCCAGCATCACCGAGTCCACCGCGGAACGCCCGAGGAACGGAACGCCGAGCGCGTCCCGTACGACGCTGCGCACGCCGTCGGCGCCCACCACGAACTTCGCGCGCCGGCTGTGGATGGTGCCGTCGATGCGCATGCTCACGTCCACGCCGTCGGCGTCCTGGCGGAGACCGACGACCTCGACCCCGCGCATGACCTCCACGCCGAGCCTGGAGGCACGGTTCTCCAGCACGTGTTCGGTGTTGTACTGCGGGGTGCACAGCAGGAACGGGAACCGCGACCGCAACCGGGACAGGTCGATCTCCAGGTTGCCGAACATCGACATCGTCCCGAAGATCGCGCCCGTCTCGATCAGCTCGTCGGCCACGCCCCGGGCGTCGAGCTGTTCCAGCGTCCTGGCGTGCACGACGAACGCCCGCGACAGCTTCGACCCTCGAAGCTCCCGATCCACGATCATGCACGCGACGCCTCTCGCGGCGAGGTCGCCCGCGAGCAGCAGGCCCGTCGGGCCGGCTCCGACGATCATCACCTCGGTGTCAAAGAGCGCCATCAGCGTCCCCCGTCTCCTCTGAGCGCCTTGCGACGCGATCGCCCGGGAGGAGACGGCGACTCGCTGTTATGAATGCATTCCCTTCATGGTACGACCGGGCTGTTCAGGAGCCCGGGCGGGCCGCTCCGGCGGCCCGCCCGGAGGGAGGTCAGGCGGCGGCCTTGGCGGCCAGCGCCACGGTGGCCTGGCGGGTGACGCCGCTCACCGTGACGGCGACCGTCACCTGCCCCCGCCGCAGCGCCGTCAGCGTCCCCGTCGCGGGGTCGAAGTAGGCCACGTGCCACGGCTTGACGCCGTCACGGCCGCCGACGTACAGGTTGGGCGAGCCGGACCACGCCGCCGAGACCGGGTAGGCCGCGGGGACCGTACGGCTCCCCTGCTTGACCGCCGCCGTCACCGCGCCGGGCGCGCCGATCGCGACGGTGGCGGGGGCGGTGAGCACGAGGTCGTCCAGGTGCGGCCGGACCTGCGTGCCGATCCAGTCGGGCGCGTCGGCGAACCAGTTCCGCCGCACGTGCTCGGCCTCGGCCGACGACACCGGGTCGACGCCCCACAGCGACCACCCGGTGAACCCGCCGTCGTCGGCCGCGGTGGCCGGGTTCTTGCCGGAGTTGCCGTTGATGAAGTACGGCACCGCGTCCACGTGCGAGGCGTGGAACGTCCCCACGTGCGCCCCGATGTACGCGGCCCCCTTGCCGGTGGTGCGCTGGAAGTCCGCCAGCCAGCCCTCCACCAGCGCCGCCTCCTTGCGGTCGCCGAGCTGGCTGCCCTTGCCGGGCGTCGGGTCGCGCGGCGGCACGTGGAACAGCACCGCGACCGAGCCCACCGACGCGTCGCCGGCGGCCTTGTCCAGCTCGGACCGGAGCATGGCCACCTGGTCGTAGCCGCCGCCGCGCAGGTTCAGGCGCGAGGTGTCCAGGGTGACGAAGCGCGTGCCCTTGTGGTCGAAGGTGCTGTACGTGTCGCCGAAGACGGCCTTGAAGTTGTCGATCTTGCCGCCCATGACCTCGTGATTGCCGGGAATGTAGTGATATTCCAGGGTTCCGCCGAGCTCCTCGTCGAGGATCTTCTTCGCCAGCGCGAAGTCCTCGGGCGACGCCTCGTCCACCAGGTCACCGTTGATCAGCAGGAAGTCCGGCTTGGCCGCCTTGATCTCCCGCAGCGTGCGGCGCGCGTTCTTGACGATGTCGCTGTCCGGGTCCCGGGCCACGAACTGCGCGTCCGACATGACCGCGAACCGCCACGGCATCCGGCCCACGTCGGCCTTGACCACCGGATCGGCGACCTTCGGCGCGGCGGGCGCGGAGATCGACGGCGGCACCTTGGCCACCAGGCCGTCGATGAGGATCTCGTTGGTGTACTTCGCGTCCGCCTTGGTCTCGGCCACGTAGAAGCGCCGCAGCTTGAGCGGGTAGTTCACGCCCGGAGGCACGGCGAACTCGACGTACTTCCATCCGGTCCACGTCATGTACGGCCCGCGCAGGATCTGCGACTGGCCGAGCGCGTCGTAGAACTCCAGGCTGGGCCACTCGCCCTTGCCGGTGGAGTTGATCCAGAGCCCGAACGCCTGCGGCTGGCCGTCCACCACGATCTGCTGCGGCGGGCTGGCGTACGCGGCCCGGGTCGCGGTCGAGGTGGTGAAGTCGTACGAGAGCTTGAGCCCGCCCCCGCTCTGGCCGGGCGCGGCCGACAGCGAGCCGGTGGCGCGGGCGGCGGCGAACGTCCACTTCGCCGCGTCCTCGAAGTCGGCGACCGGCTTCTCCTCGAACCCGACGGTCACCGGCACCGCCGTGCCGATCTTGCCGACCTTGGCGGTGATCAGGCCGGATCCGACGGCCTTCTTGGCCTTGACGGTGAAGTAGCCGTGCTCGGCCGCGGTGACCTCGAACAGGCTCTTGTCGTAGTCGAGCGTGAGGTCGGAGGGCTCGACGGGCGCGGAGTTGCCGTTGCGGTCGTAGCCGACCACGCCGAACGTCGCCACGCCGTCCGCCCCCGCCAGTCCGAGCCGGTCGGCGGTGGCGCCGAGCCGCTGGAGCGGCTGCAGGACGGTCAGGTCGATGGTGCCCTTGGCGCCGCCGCGGGAGGCGGTGACGGTGGTCTGGCCGGGCACCAGGGCGTGGAACTTCCCGTCGCGGATCACGCCGTGCACGGCCGGGTTGGCCCGCCACGACGGCGTGCCGACGGCCGGGCCGTACGTCTCGTCGTATCCGGCGGCGGTCAGCCGCCGGGTGAGGCCGGGGAAGACGCGGTCGGGGCGGCCACCCGAGACCGGGCCGACGCCGGGCGCCTTGGCGGGGTCGCTCGCGGTCTCCAGCCAGAAGCCCTTGAGCTTGCCGCTGCCCTCGGGCGCGTAGAGCGCGAGGCCGTTGGGCACGTGGCGCTCGCCGCCGTCGGAGGGGCTGTTCTCCACCTGGACGTCGGCGGCGCCGGGCTCGCGGGCGAGCATGGTGGAGGAGCCGCCGCCGTCGAGGTTGAGGGCGTTGGCGGCGCCGAGGTCGACCATCATGGCGGCGAGCTCGTTGAGCGTGACGCCGCGGCTGTCGACCTGGCGGCCGTCCACGGTCAGCAGGTACATCTTCCTGCCGTCGGCCGAGAACCCGACGGCGGTGCGGGGGTGCGCGGCGGGGTCGGTGGAGTTCTGCACGACCCCGTCCTTGACCAGCACCCAGTTGCCGCCCACGGCCGCCTTGACCTGGCTGCCGTCCGACGACTTCGGCTGGTACTTCACGTCCACGCGGTCGCCGGCCTTCAGCGCGGACAGGGCGGTGGCCCCGGCGTCGCGGCCCAGCAGGATCGTGGTCCCGGCGGGGATGGGGCCGGTGCCGGCGGACGTGCGTACCTCGGAGACCACCCCGTCCACCAGGACGACCTCGGCGACGGACGTGGCGCCCTCGACGGCGCGGGCCCGGTTGAACGAGCCCCACAGCGGCGTGAACAGCCCGACGCCGCCGCTCTTCACGATCTGGTTGAACTGGGTGAGCGCGATGGGCGTGCCGTCGGCCGGGGTGGCGGTGCCCTCGAAGTACATCTTGAGCACGCGGCCGAGGCCGTCGCCGGTGATCGCGACCGCGTTCTCGTGGCCCGTGACGGGCGACTGCACCAGCGAGCCGTCCTGCACGCCGATGCCCTGGGCGGCGCCGGAGTTGTTGATGTCGAAGAAGTCGCCGTTGACGGCCGCGACGGCGTGCGCGCTCTTGGCGGGCCCGGACAGCGGCTCGGTCTTGGACACCTCGCCGGAGTACAGGTAGTCGGCCTTCGCGCCGCCGAGGTCGGCGGTGACCGCGTCCGCGCGCAGCCAGCCGAGCGCGTCGTAGGTGTCGAACGAGGTGAGCGAGATGCCCGGCGCCACCGGCCGGGTCCTCTTGGCCGTCTCCAGCCGCTGCCCGGCATCCTGGACGAGCAGCGTGGACGGCGGCGGGTAGGACGACGCCTTGAGCGCGTCCTCTACGGGGGGCGCGGGATCGGCCTGCGCCGGGGCCGTGGCCAGGGCGAGAGGGCCTAACGCCAGCACCGAAGCTGTGAGGATTCTGAGGGACTGCACGACCGAACTCAATCGCTCGTGGATATAACTTTCAAGACTTAAGAGTGAACTAAAAGAAAATTTCAGATCTTGTCGACCCTCCACCAGGGCTTGCAGGATGGTACGCGTGGATCGAGAGGCGCTCTACCGCGACCCGTATCCCGTCTACGCCCGGGCCCGCGCCGCGCCGGGGCTGACCTTCGTCGAGGAGCTGGACGCCTGGCTGGTGGCCCGGCACGCCGACGTGCGCGAGGTGCTGGGGCGCCCGGACGACTTCTCCTCCAAGGGCGCGCTGCGGCCCGACGTGATCCCGGGCCCGCGGGCGTTCGCGGAGCTGGCGGGCGCGCCCGGCGGCGCCCCGGTGGTGCTGAGCACGGACGGCGAGGCGCACGCGCGCTACCGCCGGCCGCTCACCCGCGGCCTGTCCCCGGCCAAGGTGGCGGCGGCGCTGCCGTTCGTCCGGGCGACGGCGGGCGACCTGGTCGCGTCGTTCGCCAAGGCGGGGCACGTGGAGTGGATGTCCGGGTACGCCAGACCGCTCCCGGCCGCCGTGATCTGCCACCTGCTCGGCCTCGACCCGGCCGACGTGCCCGCCGCGATCCGGGCCGGCAACCGGGCCGAGGACCTGCTGTTCACCCCGATGTCGGAGGACGACCAGGTCGCCGCGGCCCGCGAGGTGGCCGCGCTGCGGCACCTCTTCGCGGCGCACGCGACCAGGTCGAGGACCGCCGAGAGCCTGACCGGCGAGCTGTCGCGCGGCCTGGCCCCGGGTCCCGGCGAGCCGACGCCCGAGCAGCACGACGAGATCGTGGCCAACACCCAGAACGTCATGCTGGCCGGCCACCTGACCACGACCGCCCTGCTCGGCACCGTCGTGCACCACCTGCTGCGCGAGCGCGGCCAGTGGGAGCTGCTGTGCGAGCGGCCGGAGCTGGCGGGCGCGGCGATCGAGGAGGCGGCCCGGTACGAGGCGCCCGTGCAGGGCTTCCGCCGCACCGTCACCAGGCCGCTGGAGCTCGCGGGGACCGCGCTCGGCGAGGGCGAGACGGTGTTCGTGTCGTTCGGCTCGGCCGGGCGGGACGAGGCGGTGTTCGAGCGGCCGGACGAGTTCGACATCGCGCGGGAGCCGGTGCGGCACCTGTCGTTCGGGCACGGCGTGCACGGCTGCCCGGGCGCGCTGCTGGCCCGCGAGCAGCTCAAGGTCACCCTCGAGCTGCTCGTACGCGAGCTGCCCGGTCTACGTCTCGCCGGCGAGGACGTCGTCATGGCGGCCACGTTCATCCACCGGGCCCCCGAGGAGCTCCACCTCGGCTGGTGAGCCCGGCTCGCCCGCCGAAGCCGGCGAGTCCGGCTCCTCCGCCGAACGCACGCCCGCGTGCAGCACCAGCGGCACGGCCAGCGCGACCGCCATGGACAGCACGGCCGTGCCCGAGTCGTTGACCAGCATGCCCACCACGCCGCTGACCAGCGCCCCGACGAGCCCGGCCCGCAGCATCGGCGCCCGCGCGAACGCCTTCGGCACGATGCCGGCGCTGATCTGCCCGGGCCGCAGCACCGCGAAGATCAGGAACGCCAGGCCGGCCAGCACGATCGGCATGAGGTTCGGGGAGAGCATGGTGTTCAGCATGGCGCCCAGCTTGCGCCCGATCATGGGCAGGAACGTCCCGTCGATCACCTGCCCCACGAACCGCCCCAGGTGGGTCTGCGAGGCGGGCGGGCGCAGGTGGTCGAGCACCGCGATGATCGACACCGCCACCCCGCCCAGCACGCAGAACGCGGCCAGCTTCAGCACCGACACCCGCTTGCCCGCGACGAGCAGCGCGGTCACCGCGATGCCCGGCACGAACGCGATCACGCCGCCGAAGTCGCTGCCCACGCCGGGCCAGCCGGCCAGCAGCATCGCCACCACGCCGAGCCCCGTCACCCCGGCCACGGCCAGCCGCTTGCGGCCGACGCGGACGAAGTGCTCGGCGGCCACGGCGGTGACCATCAGCACGGCCGTGGCCAGCAGCGCGAACGGGATGTTCGCCAGCCCGTAGTAACGGCCGCCGACCACGGCGGTGTAGCCCATCAGGCTGTTGAACTGCAGCGTCGTCCCGGTCAGCAGGTCGCCCACGAGCACGGCGGCGGTGGTGGCCGCGACGGCCGCGGGCGGGCCCAGCGGGTGGCGCCGCCACGGGCCGCCCAGCGCGACGGCCGCGATGATCGCCGTGCTCGCCAGCACCCCGCCGATCAGCGTCGGCACGGGGTACGGGCTGCGCTCCCACGGCACCAGGTTGACCGCGTACGTGGAGACGGGGATGGAGGCGAGCACGATGGCGGCCACGCCGACCGCGCCCAGCCGCCTGCGCCTGGACAGCAGGAAGTAGGCCAGGGCGTAGAAGGCGACCTGGAGGATGGCGAAGCCGGTGAAGAAGTAGCCGGTCGTGCCGCGTACGGCGGTGCCCTTGAGGTCGGCCCTGCGCAGGTCGTCGATCGTGGTGCGCTCGCCGAGCTGCCACGGCAGCCCGATCACGGTGGAGGGCGCGGCGATGCCCAACGCGTTGAGCAGCGTGGGCGTGATGTCGGGCAGCACGACGATGTCCGCGCGCCGGGTGGAGTTGGCCCCCACCGACGGCCCGGCGACCTCGCCGCCCGGCGCGGCCGCCATGCCCGAGCGCTTCCACATCGCCACGCGCAGGTGCGGCACCGAGCCGTGGTCGCCGATCCCGGCCAGCACGATCTCGGTGTCCGGGGGCAGCTTGTCCAGCGCCGCGCCGACCTTGGCGTCGGCCTCGCGGACCAGGGCGCGCCGCCGCTCCGGCGCGAGCAGCTCGGGCTCCAGCGGCAGCTTGCCGTCCACGATGTACGGCTTCACCAGCACGTCGACGTCCACGGCCAGCATCCGGCAGCGCGACCAGTCGGCCAGCCCGGCGGGCTCGGCGGCGTACAGGTCGACCTTGCCCGTCCGGTCGGCGAGGGCCAGCGCCGCACCGGGCCCGACGGCGGCCGTGCACTGCCCGGCGGCGTGCACGGCGGTCCCGAGCGTGCCCGCGAAGGTCCCGTCGCGCAGCTGCAGCAACCCGGGGACCTCGGAGACCACGGCCCCGGACCCCTGCGCGACCGGCTCGGGCGACATCCCGCACCGGCGCCCGACCGCCGACCGCACGCCCGACGCCACGGTCAGCCACCCGTCGTACGCGCAGGTCACGGTGCCCACGGCCTTGACCGACAGGGACCCGATCCCGCTCTGCCCGGCCAGCCGCCACAGGCGGGGCGTGTCCGCCGGGTCGAGATCGTCCCACATCAGCCCCGGCACCCCGATGAAGGCCACCCGCCCTCCGGCGTCCTCCTGCCCTGCCGTCCGCACTGCCGCCTGGGCGGGCGGGGCGGCCCACCACAGGGCGGACGACACCAGGAGCAACAGCACCCACCTCACCGACCGACCCCCGCTCTTGTTGGAAACGCCCGAAACCCTACCGGGCCTGGGGCTCAGGCGAAGGGCTTCGCGACGATCCGACGATCAATCGGCTCAGCGCCTCGTCGTACTCCGGGTCGAGCCAGTAGTCGGAGTGCCAGCGGGCCTCCGGCAGGGGCTCGCCGGGGGCGGGCCGGTGCGGGTCCCAGCAGAAGACGTCCACGCCGTTCGGGGCGCCGGGGGCCAGGGGGTCGACGCGGCCGAAGACGGGCCCGCCGATGGGGTCGCTCAGCCGGTAGAGGTTGTACCAGGGGACGGCGTCGCGTACGGCCGACAGCCCGGCGGTGCCGAAGTAGGCGGGGAAGAAGGCGGCGTACAG
Organism: Nonomuraea sp. NPDC051941; assembly: GCF_044593615.1. Classification (NCBI taxonomy): domain Bacteria; kingdom Bacillati; phylum Actinomycetota; class Actinomycetes; order Streptosporangiales; family Streptosporangiaceae; genus Nonomuraea; species Nonomuraea sp. NPDC051941. Next base: position 314,934 of record NZ_JBIUCF010000005.1, on the reverse strand, counting down.
GCGGCGCAGCGGCGAGCCGTGCGTGAGCATCCTGACCCGGGCCCGCGCCTCGGGGCCGAGCTGAAGCACCAGGGCGGCGGTGATGACGCTCCCCTGGCTGTGCCCGGACAGGACCACCTCGTCCCGCTCCTGCTTGGCCAGCCGCCCCACGCGGTCGATCAGCTCGGGGATGACGCGTTCGGTGTAGCACGGCGGGGCCAGCGGGTGGATGGCGCGGGGCCAGAAGGTGGAGATGTCCCAGAGGATCCCGATCGTCCGGCGCAGCCCGGAGTCGCTGTACGTGCGGCGGCCGAGGAAGACCAGGCCCACGATGACCGCCGCCATGGCCCAGCTGCCGAGGGTGGCGAGCAGCCCCACGATCCCGCCGTTCGGGGTGAACAGGTGGAATTGGTAGATCACGGTCACCGCGGCGAACCCGGCGACGCCGATGCCGGTCAGCACGGCCAGCACGAGCCCGGCGCGGTCGGTCAGGGCGGCGAGCGCCCACTTGCCGGCCACCGCGCCGCCGTCGCGCTCGCCGTAGAGGGGTGTCAGCTCGGGGGTCAGCCGGGTGGCGTCGGACCCGCGGATCGCGTACAGGGTGACGGCCAGGCCTGCGAAACCGACGGCCAGCAGCGGCACCAGCGCGGCCGTCCACCACACCGGGTCGTCGAGGAAGAGCTTCTTGCCGGCCGCCTCCGGGGAGGCGGAGGTGCCCGGGACGCCGAAGAACGTGGCGGTCCAGAACAGCAGGCCGAGCCCCAGCACGTTCGCGCTGCCCGCGGCCACCATCAGCACGAACCACGCGGCGATCCCGCCCATCGCCCGGGGCTCGCCGGAAGCGCGGTCCATCCAGGCCAGCACGCAGGTGGCGACCAGGATGAACGCCCCGATCCCGACCGTGAGCGCGAACTGGAACGTCCCCACCCCCACGCCGGGCAGCTGCCGTCCGGGCGCGCCCGGCGCCATCCCGGCCAGCGCCGCCCCGAGGGTGGCCAGGCACACCAGCGGCGCGAGCACGCGCAGCGCCCGGCACGCGAACGTGAGCCAGCCGGGGATCCGCTCGTCAGAGCCGGGGTCCAGCCGCCGGGCGATCCCCGGCAGCACGACCAGCACCACGGCGGCCAGTTCCACGGCCGCGTTCGCGACGGTCAGGGCCAGCCCCAGCGGGGTGCCCGCGAACGGCGCGGCCACGGCCACCCCGATCGAGGCGATCGCGAAGCAGACGTGCACGACCCGCAGCCGCCACACCGGCTCGTCGCCGTGCCACAGGCGCGGCCGGGCCAGCGGCAGTTCGGTGCCGCCGCCGTCGGGCGGCACGGCCGTGCGTTCGTCCCGCTGCCAGGTGCGCCGGGCGATCCACCACAGCAGCGCCACGACCAGCAGCGGGACGAGCGCGGTGACCGCCAGCCGCCGGGACGGCTCGTTGCCCCACAGCGCGCCGAGCCAGTGCACCCACACGGGCGCGGTGTCGTAGGTGCAGGCCCGCCCGGCCGCGGTGCACTGCCAGCCGACGAGGTCCACGCTGGCCCGCGTGACGGCCCCGACGAGGGTGCCGGTCAGCAGCAGGGCGAACAGCCGCTGCGCCGCCTCGGTCACGTGCCGCAGGCCCGTGCCGCGCGCGGGTCTGGGGAGCATGAAGTACGACAGGTTCGCCAGCGCGAACGGCAGCAGGAGCAGCCACAGGGCGATCGTCTTACCGCCGGAGGTGAGGCCGCCCCACGCGTACGCCTCGCGATGTCGGGAGTCCGGCACGTCCGCGTGCTCGCCGTCCGGCGGCCCGTCGGTCCACCAGCGCCGGTAGAACCCGGTGGTGCCGTCGCCCGCGACGATCCACGGGTGGGGATGGTTCAGCATGCCCTCGGGGGGTGTGCCGGAGACGCCGTGGACGCGCAGCTCGGTCACTCCCGAGCGGGTCTCGTCGAGGAATCCGTCCATGCCGACATGATCCGCCCAAGGAGCCGTCACGTACAGTCACGAGAATGTCACACGTTCCGGGCGGGGTCTCACGAGACGGTGACGCCCAGAAGATGCCCCAGCCCGAACGTCACGGCGGCGGCCCCCGCGCCCAGCGCGAGCTGGCGCAGCCCGCCCAGCCACCACGGCCGCGCGGTCATGCGCGCCACCGCCGCCCCGAACCCGAACAGCGCCAGCACGCTCACGATCATGGCGACCACCAGCCCGGACGCCCCGAACAGGAACGGCACCAGCGGCACCAGCGCCCCGGCCGCGAACGCTCCGAACGACGACGCGGCGGCCACGTACGGCGAGGGCAGGTCGTCGACGTCCACGCCCAGCTCCTCCCGCACGTGCACCCGCAGGGCCTGCTCGGGATCGGCCGACAGCCCCTCGGCCACCCTGCGCGCGAGGTCCGCGTCGAGCCCCTTCGCCCGGTACATCGCCGCCAGCTCCGCCTGCTCGCCCTCGGGATTGCGGGCCAGCTCCCGCCGCTCGACGGCGATCTCCGCCCGCATCAGCTCGGTCTGGGACTTCACCGAGGTGTACTCGCCGGCCGCCATGGAGCAGGCACCCGCGATCAGCCCCGCGACCCCGGCCACCACCGCACCGCGTCCGGCGCCGGCCGCGCCCACGACTCCGGCGATCAGCGCGAGGTTGGACACCAGCCCGTCCATCGCCCCGAAGACGGCGGGCCGCAACCACCCACCGGTGACGTCACGGTGACTGTGGTGCTTCTCCGGCGAATAAGGATGAGTCAGCTCAATAGTCACGAAAGTGCCTCCATTCCCAATATTTCACTTGGAAATGTAGACACAGGTCACCAAGATCCGCAACGAAGGAGAGGCTTCCCTGAGCTGCGAAGAAGCCCGATCACGGGCGGCGCCCGGCACCCGGGCGCCGCCGTGAACCGGTCAGGCGTGGGCCGGGGCCGGGGTGGTGCGCTCCGGGGTGTGGATGAGGGTCACGCAGTCGTCGATCGCCTCTTCCAGCAGGCGGCGCAGCAGCGCGTCCGGGTCGGCGATGCAGGCCTGGACGATGCCCACCACCGACAGCTGCACCGCGTTCGGCGCCGCGTACCGGCGGAAGCCCTTCTCCGTGATCCGGGCCGCGCGGCTGAAGCGCCGGGCCTGCTCGGCCGCGTGCGGCACCTCCTCCATGGCCCGGCGGCTCCGCTCGCTGAGCTGACCCGACGGGGCTCCTTCGAGCCTGGCGAGCATCTCCTCGGCCGCCAGCACCGACACCGCCAGCGCGAGCTGGCGCTCGGCCGCCGCCACCGGCAGGGCCGTCGTGGCGCAGCGCAGCGCGATGCGGGCGTCCAGCCTCAGGTCGTCGCTGGTCAGGCCGATGATGGTCGGGACGAGGTGGACGAGCTGGGCGCGGCTTTCGTCGCTGGTGTTGTCGTTGACCAGGCGGGCGAGTGCGGCCAGCAACGGGTGGGTGCAGGCCGGGTGGTCGCTCCACCGCTCTCCGGCCAGGTAGGAGGCCAGTTCCATGAAGCAGGCACCGCGTTTCGGGTTGCGATGTCTGCCGCGGGACAGGACCGGCATGTGATCAAGGTGATTGTCCACGGGTGCTCCACTGCTCCACGCGATCGCCGTCCATCCAGTTTGCGCTGTCGCGATCGCCAACGCCAGTGATGTATGTTCTTCGTCCTGAATGTTCCCCCTACCCGAGCCGTCCCACCTCTATCCCGGGTGGGTTTTGGCGACGAACACCGCCACCGTGCGGGCCGGGACCGTGAGCGTGCCGGTGTCCGGGTCGAAGGCGGACTCCCGGACGACCGGATCGCCGGAGGCGGCCTGCACGGGGTGCAGCGCCACTGATCCCTTGGACCGCCCCGCCCATTGCTCCATCGGCTGGGCCTGCGTGGCCGGGGTGGCGTTGAAGACCACGGTGACCGACGACCAGCGCGGGTCCAGCCCGGACGTGTCCACATGCATCGCGATCACCCCGTCCGCCGCGTCGGCGAACGTCAGCCGCTCGCACACCTCGGATCCCAGCGCGAACGCCGGCGACGAGGCCCGGATCCGCAGCAGCTCCCCGAACCCGGCCCGGCACTCGCCGATCGCCGCACATCCGGGGAGCAGGGCCGGGTCCGCCAGCAGCGGCCCGGCGTAGGGCCATCTGGGCTCGTTGTCGGCCCTGGGCGGCAGCCCGCCGCCGAACCCGTTGCCCAGCGAGCAGTCCCACAGCAGCCGGTTGAACCAGTCGCCGGAGTCGAAGGAGTTGCGGTCGAGGGACTTCGAGCGCAGCCGCTCGCTGCCCGCGTGCACGAACGCCGTCCCCTGCGCCAGCAGCACGGTGGCCAGCGACAGCACCTGCATGCGCACCCGGTCTGCCATCGGCGTCGGCTGCGGCAGCTTGTACGCCAGCGCGTCGAACAGCGTCTCGTTGTCGTGCGCGTCCACGTACGACACCGTCTCGCCCGGCTCGGCCGCGTACCCGGCGGGTGCGCCGTTGTAGTCGATCTCCGAGCCCTTCTTCCCGGAGGGCAGCACGTAGTCACGCAGGTTCCCGGCCAGTCCGAGCTTGATCAGGTCGGTGTAGCCGGCCAGCCGGGCCCGCTGCTGTTCGGCCGTGCCGTTGACCGCGGCGCCGTTCGGCGCGCCCGCCAGGCCCGAGCCGAACCCCTGCACGCGCGGGTCGGCCTCGAACGGGGTGCCGCCGCGCACCGCGTCCCGCAGCCGGTCGGTGAACGTGCCGATGCCGGTCCCGGCCAGGTTGGCCTGCGTGGCCTGCTCGAACCTGGCCCCGTCGGCCACCTCGCCGAAGTTCCAGCCCTCGCCGTAAAGGATGATCGACCTGCCGTCCACGCCGTCCCCGTCCACGGTCAGCTCGTCGAGGGCGCGGCGGACGGCGAGGAGGTTGGCCTTCGGATGGTGGCCCATGAGGTCGAAGCGGAAGCCGTCGATCTTGTACTGGCGGGCCCAGGTGACGACCGAGTCGACCACCAGCCGGCCCATCATCGTGTGCTCGGGCGCGGTGTTGGGGCAGCACGTGGAGTCGGCGACCGCGCCGTCCGCCAGCAGGCGGTGGTAGTAGCCGGGCACGATCGGGTCGAGCACGCCGGTGGAGTGGGTGTGGTTGTAGACCACGTCCATCACCACGCGCAGCCCGGCCCCGTTGAGCGCGGCGACCATGGCGCGGAACTCCTTGATCCGCTCGTCGGGGTCCGTCGCGTACGAGCCTTCGGGCACGGTGTAGTGCAGCGGGTCGTACCCCCAGTTGAAGGAGTCGGTCGCGGCCGTGCGCGCCACGCACTCCTGCTGCCGCCGCGAGTCGGGCGGCAGCGCGGCGAAGTCACAGTCCGGGTCGCAGCCGGGCTCGGTCCTGTCGGCCCTGCGCTCGGGCACCGTGGCGAAGTCGAACACCGGCAGCAGGTGCACGTGCGTCAGCCCGTCCTCCGCCAGCGCCCGCAGCTCCCGCGTCCCGGCGGAGTCGAGGCCGAAGGCCGCGTACGTGCCGCGCAGCCCGGCCGGGACGGTGGCGTCGGAGGCCGAGAAGTCGCGCACGTGCAGCTCGTAGATCGTCGCCCGGTGCTGGGGGACGGCCGGGGGCTTGGCGAGCCGGTCCCAGCCGGGCGGCTTGAGCGCGGGGCCGTCGAGGTCGACGAGCCTGCTGCGCCCGCCATCCGGGGTCACGGCCAGACCGTACGGGTCCGTGACCTCGTTCGTCCCCGAGTGGTGCGTGACCAGGAACGTGTACTCGCGGCCCCACCAGGCCGGCAGCCCGCGTACCGACCAGACGCCGGTCTCGTCGTCGCGCCGCATCGGGTGCACGCTCCGGCCGCGCCCGTGAGTGGGCCCATCAGTGGGGCCGTACAGGGCCAGCTCGACCTTGCGGGCGGTCGGCGCCCACAGCGACAGCCTCGGGACCGCCCGTCCCCTGGGGCCGAGCGGCGCGGTGGCGGCCCCGGCGTAGAGGTCGTCGAGCACGCCGGGGAGTTGCACGCCCGTCGCCGCCGCGAGCTCGCCCGAGCCGTCCCGCGCCACGGCCAGGACCCGCTCGCGCAGCGCCTCGCGGACGAGACCGGCGTCGCGCGGGTCCACCTTCAGCGCGGTGTACGACGCCAGGTGCGGCCACGCGCTCCGCTGATCGTCGCTCAGCGTCCCGGGCGACAGCCGGATGACCCGCTCGGCGCCGCACGCCAGGCTGTGCTCGAACGACGGGTCGACCTGCCACGCCACCGTGTCGCGGTCGATCCAGTGGGCCCTCGCCTCGCCCTCGCGGATCACGACGCTTTGCAACCCTTTCTGGAAATTTCTGAAACCGCTGGGACCGCGCCCCGACCGGAGGGCCGGCGGACGCGCGGCGGGCAGGGCTCCACCATAGGAGATCACCTGCGAAAACGTCGGGGAACACGCGGTCCGGCGGCCGATCCGCCAGATCCGTGGATCAAGGTAACAACTTGCAAAACCTTACGTACCCATCTTTCAAGGAGCGTCACCTCGGCGTAACGTCCGGCGTGTTCCCCCCTCGGAAAGATGAGGAGAAGGACATGCGACGACTCTTACCCGCCGCAGCGGTCGTTGCGGCACTCGCCTTGGCGGTCTCCGCCTGCGGCGGTGGGACCCCGGCGCCCCCGACCGCGACCGTCTCCGATCCGTCGAAGGTCAGCGGCGAGATCACGTGGTGGGACACGACGCGGCCGGACAGCGAGGGGCCGACGTTCCAGGCGTTGATCAAGGCGTTCGAGGCGAAATATCCGCAGGTCAAGGTCAAGTACGTGAACGTGCCCTCCGACCAGGCCCAGGGGCAGTTCCAGACCGCCGCGCAGGCGGGGGCGGGGGCGCCGGACGTGATCCGCTCGGAGGTGGCCTGGACCTCGCAGTTCGCGTCGCTGGGCTACCTGCAGCCGCTGGACGGCACGCGGGCGGTCGACAACGAGGCCGACTTCCTGCCGGGGCCGCTGAGCAGCACCAAGTACAACGGCAAGACCTACGCCGTGCCGCAGGTCACCGACACCCTCGCGCTGCTCTACAACAAGCGGCTGCTGAAGGAGGCGGGGCACGAGGAGGCGCCGAAGACGATCGCCGAGCTGAAGCAGGCCGCGCTCGACGTCAAGGCCAAGACCGGCGCCGAGGGGCTGGCGCTCAACGTCGACTCCTACTTCCTGCTGCCGTTCATCTACGGCGAGGGCGGCGACCTCCTCGACGTGGCCAACAAGAAGATCGTGGTGAACTCGCCGGCGAACGTGCGGGCGATCCAGACCGTGGCCGACCTGATCAGCTCGGGCGCCGCGCCCAAGCCCGCCACCACGGAGAGCTACGCCAACGCGATGACCGCCCTCAAGGAGGGCAAGGCGGCGATGATCTACAACGGGCCGTGGTCGTTGTCGGAGATCTACCAGGGCAAGGAGTTCAAGGACAAGAAGAACCTGGGCATCGCGCCGGTCCCGGCCGGCTCGGTCAAGGCCGGGGCGCCGACGGGCGGGTGGAACCTGGCGATCTACGCGGGCTCGAAGAACATCCCGGCCGCCTACGAGTTCGTCCGCTTCATGACCACGGTGGAGGCCCAGGCGAAGATCGCCAAGGAGATCAGCCTGCTGCCGACCCGTACCTCCGCCTATGCCAACCCCGACGTGCAGGGCAACTCCGACGTCGTGGTCTTCAAGCCGATCATGGACACCGCCGTGCCGCGGCCCTGGATCCCCGAGGGCGGGCAGCTGTTCCAGCCGCTGCTGGAGGGCTACCAGGCGCTCGTCGGGGGCAAGTCCGCGCCCGCGGACCTGCTCAAGAAGGTCGACGAGCAGTACCGCGGGATCATGAAGGACTGGAGCTGACCGGTGGCGGTCTCGACCGGACGGGTGGCGGCCGCGGGCGAGGGGGCTCGCGGCCGCCACGACAGGCCAGGGCGGTTACGGCGCGCGCTGTCGGCCCACTGGTACGCGTGGGCGATGATCGCGCCGGTGGTGGTCGTGATGGCGGTGCTGATCGGCTGGCCGCTGGCGCGCGGGGTGTACCTGTCGCTGACGGACGCCACCGAGGCGAACATCGGCCGGACCATCGGGGTGAACGTCATCCCGGCCACCTATGAGTTCGTCGGCCTGGACAACTACCTGCGGATCCTGACCTCCGGCCTGTTCTGGGACAAGCTCGCCTGGACCGTCGTGTGGACGGTGGTCTGCGTGGGCCTGCACTACGGCATCGGCCTCGGCCTGGCCGTGATGCTCAACCGCCGGCTGCGCTTCCGCTCCGTCTACCGCGTGCTACTGATCCTGCCCTGGGCGGTCCCCGCCTTCGTGGCCGCCTTCGTCTGGCGCTACCTGTACAACAGCGACTACGGCGTGATCAACGGCATGCTGAAGGCAGCCGGGCTGCCCGCGGTGGGCTGGCTGGACGACCCGACCACGGCCAAGATCGCGGTGATCGCGGTGAACGTGTGGATCGGGGTGCCGTTCATGATGGTCGCCATGCTCGGCGGCCTGCAGTCGATCCCGGCCGAGCTGTACGAGGCGGCCGAGGTGGACGGGGCGAACGCGTGGCAGCGGTTCCGGGCGATCACGCTCCCGGGGCTGCGCCAGGTGTCGTCCACGGTGATCCTGCTCGGCACGATCTGGACGTTCAACATGTTCCCGATCATCTTCCTGGTGACGCGGGGCGGCCCCGGCAGCGAGACCGAGATCCTGGTCACCTACGCCTTCCGCGAGGCCTTCACCGGCGTGCGCGACTACGCGGGCTCGGCCGCCTGGGGCGTGATCATCCTCCTCATGCTGGTGGTGCTGGCGGTCGGCTACCGCCGCACGTTGCGTAGTCAAGGAGACCCCTGGTGAGCACGACGACGCGCGGGCACGGTCGCGGGCACGGTCGAGGGCACGGTCGAGGGCGCGGCGAGCGCGGCCCGCTGGCCTCGATCGGCCTGCACGCGGGCCTGCTGCTCGCCGTGGCCGTCTCGCTGTTCCCGGTCGTGTGGCTGGTGCTGACCTCGCTCAAGCCGCGCGACAGCTGGCTGTCGGCGGAGCTGCGGCTCTTCGACCACTCCTCGCTCGACAACTACGTCCGCGTGCTGACCGCGACCGAGTTCCCGCGGTGGCTGCTCAACAGCGTGCTCACCGCCGGTCTGACCATGCTGGCCGGGGTGTTCCTGGCGGCGACCACCGGGTACGCCGTCAGCCGGTTCCGCTTCCCCGGGCATCGCTCGGTCATGTGGCTGCTGCTGATCACCCAGATGTTCCCGGTCGCCATCCTCATCGTGCCGCTCTACAACCTGATGGCCGGGCTCGGGCTGCTCAACCAGATCCCCGGGCTGGTGATCGCGTACATGACGATCTCGGTGCCGTTCTGCGCCTGGATGATGAAGAGCTACTTCGACACCGTGCCGGTGGAGATCGACCAGGCGGCGATGGTGGACGGGCTGCCCCCGTTCGGCACGTTCTGGCGGGTGGTGCTGCCGCTGGCGCGGCCGGGGATCGCGGTGACCGCGTTCTATTGCTTCATGACCGCCTGGGGCGAGGTCGGCTACGCCACCGTGTTCATGTCCCAGGAGGACAAGCGCACCCTGGGGGTCGGGTTGCAGCAGTTCGTCGGCCAGCACTGGTCCGACTGGGGGCTGATGACCGCCTCGGCCGTGCTCATCGCCATCCCGGCCGGCGCCGTCTTCCTCCTCGTCCAGCGCCACCTCATCACCGGCCTCACGGCCGGCGCGACGAAGTCCTGAGGGTGGCCTGATTCTTTCGCATAGTGGCTCACCGGCCACTGGTGGGAGTCAGGCAGCGCTGGCAATAATTGCAGACGCCGCATAAAGGCGAACGCACTGCAATGGAGGATTTGACATGCCTGTCGGGCTTCTCGCCCTGGCACTCGGGGGCTTCGGCATCGGGCTCACCGAGTTCGGGATCATCGGTCTGCTGCCCGAGGTCGCGGCGGACTTCGGCGTCAGCGAGCCGGTCGCCGGATATCTGGTCTCGGGTTACGCGCTGAGCGTGGCGGTCGGCGCCATCGGGCTCACCGCGGCCATCGCCCGGTTCGACCGCAAGAAGGTGCTGCTGGCGCTGATGGTGCTGTTCGTCGCGGGCAACCTGATCTCCGCGATCGCGCCGGTCTACCCGGTGCTGATGGCGGGCCGGGTCGTGGCGGCGCTGTGCCACGGCGCGTTCTTCGGCGTCGGCTCGGTGGTCGCCGCCGACATGGTCGCGCCGAACCGGCGGGCCGGCGCCATCGCGCTGATGTTCGGCGGGCTGACCGCGGCCAACGTGCTCGGGGTCCCGCTGGGTACGCTGCTCGGCCAGCAGCTCGGCTGGCGCTCGACGTTCTGGGCGATCACGGTCATCGGCGTGGTCGCGCTGGCCGGGATCCGGCTGCTGGTGCCGCCGACGCCGGCGCCGGCCGGGACGAGCCTGCGCGCCGAGCTGGGCGCGTTCCGCCGGCCGCAGGTCTGGGTCTCCGCCGCGGTCACCGTGCTCGCCTTCGGCGGCATGTTCGGCGCGTTCACCTACATCGCGTTCACGCTCACCGAGGTCAGCGGGTTCGCCGGCGCCACGGTGCCCTGGCTGCTGGTGCTGTTCGGGGCCGGCACGTTCGCGGGCAACTTCCTCGGCGGCAAGTTCGCCGACCGGGCGCTGAACACGTCGCTGGCCGCGATCCTGGCGCTGCTCACCGCGGTGCTCGCGGTGTTCGCGCTGACCGCGCAGAGCAAGGTCATGACAGTCGTCTCGCTGCTGCTGATGGGCGCGGTCGGACTGGCCACCGCGCCCGGGCTGCAACTGCGGATCATGCGGTACGCCCAGGACGCGCCCACGATGGCCTCCGGCGCCAACATCGCGGCCTTCAACGTCGGCAACGCGCTGGGCGCCTGGCTGAGCGGGCTGGCCCTCGGGGCCGGCTTCGGGTTCGTCTCACCGCTCTGGGTCGGCGCCGCGATCACCCTCGCCGGCCTCGCCGTCCTGGCCGCCGGCTCGGCCCTCCCGAACCGCCGGACGCCGGTTCCCATCGAACCCGTCCTCCCGGACCACCGGACGCCAAGCACCGCCTGACCGCCGGACGCCGGCTCCCGCCGAACCGATCCTCCCGGACCACCGGATGCCGGCCACCGCCGAACCGGCCCTCCCGGATCACCGGACACCGAGCGCCGCCTGACCGCCGGACGTCGCAGAGGTCATGGCGGCCACCTTACGAGGACCCGCCCCTCGGGGATCAGGGCCGACCGCTCCCACGTCCAGGTCGGCACGGTGATCATCTCAGCGGGGCCGCCGAGGGCGACGGGTGTGTCCAGGAGGACGGAGTGCGGGGTGAGCCGCAGGCCGCCCTCGGGGATGACGACGCTCTCCAGGGGCGTGCGCAGGCTCGGGCCGTCCGGCTCGTCCAGGTCGCTGGGCACCCAGGTGTCCTCGCCGGCGAAGGCCGTGAACGCCAGCGCGCCGCCGGGGGCCGCGCCGGAGTGGCGCAGCGTCCCGGCGGGCAGCCAGCCGTGCTGCCCGGCCGCGTACGTGATGCCGGAGACGGACAGCTCGCCCTCCAGCAGCACGAACTCCTCCCCTGCCAGGTAGTGGCCGCGCTGGGGCCGGGCCCAGCCGGGCGGGAAGCGGACGAGCGAGGACACGCCGTCCAGCCGGGCCTGGCGCACCGGCAGGTTGGAGCCCGGGATCAGGAAGTCCCGGGCGGGCAGCTCAGCGTCGAGCAGGTCGATCAGCACGTCAGCGCCCGCGCCGCCGCTTCTTGAGGATGGAGCGGACGGTCAGCGCCGCCACGATCAGCACGATCTGGCCGCCGAGCACGATGCGGTTGACGTCGACGGCGGGCCGCCAGCTGACCTCGCCGTCCTTCAGCACGTAGACGCCCGCGGGCGTGGCGCTGAAGCCGAAGCCGCCGCCGCTGCCCCCGCCCTCGCCGCTCTCTCCCTTGCCCCGGCCGTCCCCGCCGCCGCCCCCTTGGATGACCCGGGCGACCGGGATGACGACGACGTCGCCCTGCTGGACGGGCTCACCGAAGACGCGTTTGACGGTCGCGGCGTCCTTCGCCTGCTCGACCACCTTCATGATGTCCATCCCACCATGGTCGACCACAGCTCGCCCCTCTCGCCACCGGCGTCGCTCCCGCGTCAGTCGAACGTCGTCGAGATCTCGTGCCAGCCGCCCGGCGCGATCTTCGCGGCCGCCTCCGGCCCCCAGGAGCCCCGCTCGTACGGCAACGGCCGGTCCGGCAGGTCGAGCACCCGCCGGACGATCCGCCACGACTCCTCCACCAGGTCGAACCTGGCGAACCGCCGCGGGTCGCCGCTGACGGCGTCGGCCAGGACGCGCTCGTAGGCGGCCTCCATCGGCCCGAGCACCTTGGTGAAGTCGACGCTGACCGGCACCGGCCTGGTGTGCTGCTTGCCCGGCTCCTTGGCCAGCAGGTCGAAGGTGACCCCCGCGTCCGGCTGCAGCCGGAACCTGATGAGGTTGGGGCCGGGGGGCGCGTCGCCGCCGTGGAACATCGTCACCGGCGGCTTGCGCAGCTCTGCGACGATCTCCAGGTCGGTGGTCGGCAGCCCCTTGCCGGAGCGGATGCACCACGGCACGCCGGCCCAGCGCCAGTTGTCGATGTAGGCGCGCAGGGCGACGAACGTCTCGGTGGTGGATTCGGGCCGGACGCCGTGGGTGTCGAGGTAGCCGGAGTATTGGCCGCGTACGACGTCGGCGGGGTCGATGGCCTGCACGGCGCGCAGCACCCGCCACTTCTCGTCGAGCTGGGCGCGGGCGTCGGTGGACGGCGGCGGGTCCATGGCGAGGATGGCCAGCAGCTGCAGCAGGTGATTCTGCACCACGTCGCGGATCGTGCCGTTGGCGTCGTAGAAGGCGCCGCGGTCGCGCACGTCGAAGTCCTCGGCCATGGTGATCTGGACGCTGCGGATGTGGCTGCGGTTCCAGATGGGCTCCAGCAGCGTGTTGGCGAACCGGAACACCATGAGGTCCTCGACCGGCTCCTTGGCCAGGAAGTGGTCGACCCGCCGCACGTGGTCCTCGTCGAAGTGCTTGAGCAGCTCCTCGTTGAGCTCGCGGGCCGAGGCGAGGTCGTGGCCGAACGGCTTCTCCACGACGAGCCTGGCGTCGTGGTTGAGCCCGGCCCCGGCCAGGCCCTCGGCGACCGTGGCGAACAGCGACGGCGGCACCGCGAGGTAGTGGACGAGGAAGCCCTTGCCCGCCGTCTCCTCGCGGAGCCTGGCGAACGTCTCGGGGTCGCGGTAGTCGCCCGCGACCAGCCGCAGGTTTCCGGCGAGCTTGTCGAAGGCCGCGTCGCGCACGCCGCCGACGGCCTGGCGGACGTGCTCGCGCAGCCCGTCGAGGCCGAGGTCGGTCTTGGCCACGCAGATGACGGGCAGGTCGAGCCTGCTGTCGGCGGTCAGGCGGTAGAGGGCGGGCAGGATCATCTTGCGCGCGAGGTCGCCGGTGACGCCGAACAGCACCAGCGCCCCCGCCCGCTCCGCGCCCCTCCTGTGCTCGGTCCCGGACGCGTGGCGCATGTCAGACACGCCTTCCGCGCAGCTCGCGGTATTTCCGCACGAGCTGTTCGGTGGAGGCGTCGGGGAGCCCGGTGGGCGGGTCCTCGGAGGTGAGCGCGGGCGCCAGGTCGAGCGCCATCTTCTTGCCCAGCTCGACGCCCCACTGGTCGAAGGAGTCGACACCCCAGATCGTGCCCTCGACGAACACGATGTGCTCGTAGAGCGCGACGAGCTGGCCCAGCGTCGAGGGGGTCAGCTTGGGCGCGAGGATCGTGGAGGTGGGCCGGTTGCCGGGCATCACCTTGTGCGGCACGATCTCGGGCGGCGTGCCCTCGGCGGCGATCTCCTCGGCCGTCTTGCCGAACGCCAGCGCCGAGGTCTGGGCCAGGAGGTTGGCGGTGAGCTGGTCGTGCATGCCCTCGCGGTCCTCGAACGGCTCGGCGAAGCCGATGAAGTCGGCGGGCACGAGCCGGGTGCCCTGGTGGAGGAGCTGGTAGAAGGCGTGCTGCCCGTTGGTGCCCGGCTCGCCCCAGAAGATCTCGCCGGTGGCGGCCGGGACGGGGGTGCCGTCGGCGCGTACGGACTTGCCGTTGGACTCCATCGTGAGCTGCTGCAGGTAGGCGGGGAAGCGGTGCAGCCGCTGGCTGTAGGGCAGCACGGCGCGGGTCTCGGCGCCGAAGAAGTCGGTATACCAGATCCCGAGCAGGCCCATCAGCACCGGCATGTTGGCCTCGAACGGGGCGCTGCGGAAGTGCTCGTCGATGAGGTGGAAGCCGGCCAGCATCTCGCGGAACCGCTCGGGGCCGATCGCGATCATCAGAGAGAGGCCGATGGCGCCGTCGTAGGAGTAGCGGCCGCCGACCCAGTCCCAGAAGCCGAACATGTTGTCGGTGTCGATGCCGAACTCGGCGACCTTGGCGGCGTTGGTGGAAACGGCCACGAAGTGCTTGGACACCGCGTCCTCGCCCAGCGCCTCGACGAGCCAGCCGCGGGCGACGCGGGCGTTGGTGAGCGTCTCGAGCGTGGTGAACGTCTTGGAGCTGACCACGAACAGCGTGGTCGCGGGGTCGAGGCCGGCGAGGTTGCCGGTGATGTCGGCCGGGTCGATGTTGGAGACGAACCTGGCCGCCACGCCGGCGTCGGCGTAGTCGCGCAGCGCCTCGTAGGCCATGGCGGGGCCGAGGTCGGAGCCGCCGATGCCGATGTTGACCACGGTCTCGATGGGCTTGCCGGTGGCGCCCTTCCACTCCTTGGACCTGACCCGGTCGGCGAAGGCGCTCATCTTCCCGAGCACGGCGTGCACGTCGGCGACCACGTCCTGCCCGTCCACGACCAGCTCGGCGGCGCGCGGCAGGCGGAGGGCGACGTGCAGGACGGCGCGGTCCTCGCTGACGTTGATGTGCTCGCCGCCGAACATCGCGGTGATCCGCTCGCGCAGCCCCGCCCGCTCGGCCAGGGCCACCAGCAGGTCGATCGTCTCGCCGGTGGCGCGCTGCTTGGCGTAGTCGAGGAAGAGGTCGCCGGCGGTCACGGTCATGCGCCCGGCACGGCCCGGGTCCTCCGCGAACAGCTCCCGCAGCCGCCTGCCCGCCAGCTCCTCATGGTGCTTGCCGAGAGCCGCCCACTCCTGGCTCTGGGTGATGTCGCCGTTCACGCTTCCTCCTCGTGTCGCCAAACCGGATCACCATTGTCCCTGCCAACGGGAAACCTGCTCGTCCGACCGCCGCACCTTTGTCGTGCTCCGTTAAGACCGTGGCGTCAGCCAGCTTCGCAGATCTCCCACTGGAACCGCTTACCCACAGGGCCTCATTCCGCGCACGGCGGAGCGGAGTTTTTGGCTCAGTGGGATTCGCGGCCCACGTGGTCGCCGCTGGAGCCGATGAGGAAGTCGAGGTCGGCGCCGCGGTCGGCCTGGGTGACGTGCTCGACGTAGAGGCGTTCCCAGCCGCGTACGGGCCGGGCGTACCCGATCTTCACGGGCTCCCTGGCGGCCAGCTCGGCGTCGGGGATGTCCACGTCGAGCCGCCGGGCGGCCACGTCGAGCACGATCGGGTCGCCGGTGCGCACCTTCGCCAGCGGGCCGCCGGCCGCCGCCTCGGGCGCGGTGTGCAGGACGACCGTGCGTACGCGGTGCCGCTCATGCGGGCGTCGCTGATGCGCACCATGTCGCGCACGCCCTTCTCCAGCAGCTTGGCGGGCAGCGGCAGGTTGCCCACCTCGGGCATCCCGGGGTAGCCCTTGGGGCCGCAGCCGCGCAGCACGAGCACGGAGGTCTCGTCGATGTCGAGGTCGGGCGAGTCGAGGCGGGCGTACACGTCCTCGATGCTGTCGAAGACGACGGCCCGGCCGCGGTGGCGCAGCAGCTCGGGCGAGGCGGCGGCGGGCTTGATCACCGCGCCGCCGGGGGCGAGGTTGCCGCGCAGGACGGCGATGCCGGCGTCGGGCAGCAGCGGGTCGGAGCGGCGCCGGATGACGCTCTCGTCCCAGATCTCGGCCTCGGCGAGGTGCTCGACGAGCGGGCGGCCCGTGACGGTGATCGCCTCCGGGTCGAGCAGGTCCTCGACCTCCTTGAGCACGGCCGTGAGGCCGCCCGCCCGGAACAGGTCGTCCATCAGGTGGCGTCCGGCGGGCTGGAGGTCCACGAGCAGCGGCACCCCGGCGCCGGTGCGGTCGAAGTCGTCCAGGCTGAGGTCCACGCCGAGCCGGCCCGCGACGGCCAGCAGGTGGACGACGGCGTTGGTGGAGCCGCCGACGGCGGCCAGGGTCACGATGGCGTTGAGGAACGCGGCCCTGGTCATGACCTGGCTGGGGCGGCGGCCCTCAAGGACGAGGTCCACGGCCAGGCGGCCGGTCTCGTGGGAGCGTTCGAGCAGGCGGCTGTCGGGGGCGGGGGTGCCCGCGGTGCCGGGGATCGTCATGCCGAGGGCCTCGGCCATGCAGGCCATGGTGGAGGCGGTGCCCATCGTGTTGCAGTGGCCGCGGCTGCGGATCATGGACGACTCGGACCGCAGGAACGCCTCGCGCGACAGCGTGCCCGCGCGTACCTCCTCGCTGAGGCGCCACACGTCGGTGCCGCAGCCGAGCGGCGCGCCGCGGAAGTGCCCCGTCAGCATGGGGCCGCCGGGCATCACGACGGCGGGCAGGTCCACGGAGGAGGCGGCCATGAGCAGCGACGGGATGGTCTTGTCGCACCCGCCGAGCAGCACCACGCCGTCGATGGGGTTGGCGCGCAGCATCTCCTCGGTGGCCATGGCGGCCAGGTTGCGCCAGAGCATGGCGGTGGGGCGCACGTTGGTCTCGCCCAGGGAGACGACCGGCAGGTTGAGCGGCACGCCGCCGGCCTCCCAGACGCCGTTGGCGACGCTCTCGGCGACCTCGTTCAGATGGGAGTTGCAGGGGGTGAGGTCGGAGGCGGTGTTGGCGATCGCGATGTGCGGCTTGCCGCCCTCGAACGCCTCGCGGGGCAGGCCGCGCCGCATCCATGCCCGATGGATGTAGGAGTTGCGGTCGTTCCCCGAGTACCAGCGCGAACTCCTGAATGCCATATTCGGCACCTTATCCGGCGTTTGGTGGATTCAGCGCGTTCTGTGGAGGAAGCAGCAGAAGATGGACCATATCGACGCGTACTGGCGGGCGGCGAACTACCTGTCCGTCGGGCAGATCTACCTGCTGGACAATCCGCTGCTGAGCGAGCCGCTGCGGCCCGAGCACATCAAGCCGCGCCTGCTCGGCCACTGGGGCACCACGCCGGGGCTGACCTTCTGCTTCGCCCACCTCAACCGGGTGATCAGGGAGCGGGACCAGGACATGATCTACATCGCCGGTCCCGGGCACGGCGGCCCCGCCGCGGTGGCGCACGCGTGGCTGGAGGGCACCTACTCGGAGCGTTATCCGGACGTCTCGCAGGACGTGGAGGGCATGCGGCGGCTGTTCCGCCAGTTCTCCTTCCCCGGCGGGATCCCGAGCCACGTGGCGCCCGAGACGCCGGGGTCGATCCACGAGGGCGGGGAGCTGGGCTATTCGCTCGCGCACGCGTACGGGGCCGCCTTCGACAACCCGGACCTGGTCGTGGCCTGCGTCATCGGCGACGGCGAGGCCGAGACGGGCCCGCTCGCGGCGAGCTGGCACTCCAACAAGTTCGCGGACCGCGACCGCGACGGCATCGTGCTGCCCATCCTGCACCTGAACGGCTACAAGATCGCCAACCCCACCGTGCTCGCCCGCATCCCCGAGGAAGAGCTGCTCAAGCTCATGGAGGGTTATGGCTACCGCCCCCACGTGGTGGGGCCGGACCACGAGGAGATGGCGCGCACCCTGGACACCGCCTTCGACCAGATGGCCGCGTACAAGCAGGGCAGGGCCGGCCGGCTGCCGATGATCGTCCTGCGGACGCCGAAGGGCTGGACGGGGCCGCGCGAGGTGGACGGCAAGCAGGTCGAGGGCACCTGGCGGGCGCACCAGGTGCCGCTGGCCAACGTCCGCGAGAACGCCGCCCACCTGGCCATGCTCGAGCAGTGGATGCGCTCGTACCGGCCGGAGGAGCTGTTCGACTCCGCCGGCGGGCCCGTGCGGGAGGTCCTGGAGACCGTGCCGCGCGGTACGCGCCGGATGAGCGCCAACCCGCACGCCAACGGCGGGGAGCTGCTGGAGCCGCTGCGGCTGCCGGACTTCCGCCGGCTCGCGGTCGAGGTCAAGGCGCCCGCCGGGCAGTCGAGCGAGCCGACGCGGGTGCTGGGCGGGTTCCTGCGTGACGTGATCATCGCCAACCCGCGGACGTTCCGGCTGATGGGGCCGGACGAGACCGCCTCGAACCGGCTGTCGGCGGTGTTCGAGGCCACCGACCGGGCGTGGAACGCCGAGATGCTGCCGACGGACGAGCACCTGGCCCCCGGCGGCCGGGTGATGGAGGTGCTGAGCGAGCACCTGTGCCAGGGCTGGCTGGAGGGCTACCTGCTGACCGGCAGGCACGGGCTGTTCAACTGCTACGAGGCGTTCATCCACATCGTGGACGCCATGTTCAACCAGCACGCGAAATGGCTGGAGTCATCGCAGAAGATCCCCTGGCGGCGGCCCGTCGCCTCGCTCAACTACCTGCTGTCCTCGCACGTGTGGCGCCAGGACCACAACGGCTTCAGCCACCAGGACCCCGGCTTCCTCGACGTGGTGATCAACAAGAAGGCGTCCGTGGTGCGGGTCTACCTGCCGCCGGACGCCAACACGCTGCTGTCGGTCGCCGACCACTGCCTGCGCTCGCGCGACTACGTCAACGTGATCGTGGCGGGCAAGCAGCCGGTGCTGGACCTGTTCACGATGGAGGAGGCCGTCGCGCACAACACGCGCGGCCTGGGCATCCTGCCGTGGGCCTCCACCGACGAGGGCGCCGAGCCGGACGTGGTGCTGGCCTGCGCGGGCGACGTGCCCACCCAGGAGACGCTCGCCGCCGCCGCGATCCTGCGCGAGCACCTGCCCGAGCTGAAGGTACGCGTCGTCAACGTGGTCGACCTCATGCGCCTCCAGCCGCCCACGGAGCACCCGCACGGCATGTCGGACGCCGAGTTCGACGCCCTCTTCACCGCCGACAGGCCGGTCGTGTTCGACTTCCACGGCTACCCGTCGCTGATCCACCAGCTCACCTACCGCCGTCACGGCCACGCCAACATCCACGTGCGCGGCTACAAGGAGGAGGGCACCACGACGACGCCGTTCGACATGGCCATGATGAACGACATCGACCGCTTCCACCTGGTCATGGACGTCATCGACCGGGTGCCCGGGCTCGGCACCACGGCGGCGCACCTGCGCCAGCGCATGAGCGACGAGCGGCTGCGGGCCCGCGCCCACACGCGCGAGACCGGCGAGGACACCCCCGAGATCAGGTCGTGGACGTGGCCGGGCGCATCCTCGTACTGAACACGGGCTCGTCGTCCATCAAGTACGAGCTCGTCGACGTCCGCACCCGCGAGCGCCCGGCCAGGGGGCTGGTGGAGCGCATCGGCGAGGAGCGCGGGCGGCTGACGCACCACGCCGGGGACCGGCCTCCTTACGTGTCGGAGGAGGCGTTCCCCGGGCACGAGGCGGGGCTGGCCGCGGTCATGAAGGCGTTCGAGGCGGCGGGGCCTGAGCTGGACCCGGTCGCGGTCGGACACCGCGTCGTGCACGGCGGTACCCGGTTCACCGAGGCGGTGCTCGTCGACGACGGCGTCATCGGGGCGATCGAGGAGCTGGCGCCGCTCGCACCCCTGCACAATCCGGTCAACCTCGCCGGGATCCGGGTGGCGCGCGGCGCCTTTCCGGGGGTACCGCAGGTGGCGGTGTTCGACACCGCGTTCCAGCTGGCGTTGCCGCCCGAGGCGTACACGTACGCGGTGCCGCGCGACTGGCGCGAGCGGCTCGGCGTGCGGCGCTTCGGCTTCCACGGCACCTCCTGCGCGTACGTCTCCCGCCGCGCCGCCGCCTTCCTCGGCCGCGATCCGGCCACCCTCGACCTCATCGTGCTGCACCTGGGCAACGGCGCCAGCGCGACCGCGATCTCCGGCGGGCGCAGCGTCGACACCTCCATGGGCCTGACGCCCCTGGAGGGACTGGTCATGGGCACCCGCTCGGGCGACGTCGACCCCGCGCTCGCCGGCTACCTGGCACGCGTGAACGGGATGGACGCGCGGCAGGTGGAGAGCGGGCTCGACCGCCACGGCGGCCTGCTGGCGCTGGCCGGGACGGGCGACATGCGCGAGGTGCGCGCCCGCGACGACGCCGAGGCCCGGCTGGCCCTGGCGGTCTACACGCGGCGCATCCGCAAGTACGTCGGCGCCTACTACGCGCTGCTCGGGCGGCTGGACGCGATCGTGTTCACCGGCGGGGTCGGGGAGCACGACGCGGCCACCCGCGCCGAGTCCCTGGCCGGGCTCGACCGGCTCGGCGTCACCGTGGACCCCGCGCTCAATCAGGACGAGTCGGCGCGGGAGCGGGCGGTCTCGCCGCCGGGCGCGGAGGTGGCCGTGCTCGTCATCCCGACGGACGAGGAATGGGAGATCGCCCGCCAGACCCTTGCGCTGATCACGCCGGGATCATGACAGGCGGCGTGCGACGGCCGGCACCCAGAAGTCCACCGTCGTGCCCGCGCCGGGCGCGCCGCGAATGCTCCACCAGCCGCCGGCCGTCTCGGCCCGCTCGCGCATCTCGATCAGTCCGAAGTGGCCGTCCTGGCCGTCCTGGCGGGTGATCCCGACCCCGTCGTCGCGCACGCGGACGTGGACGCCCTTGTCGAGCCAGGCCAGCTCCACGGCGACGGCGGCGGCCCCGGCGTGCTTGCGGACGTTCGTGAGGGCTTCCTGGCAGATGCGGAAGACGGTGATCGCGGCCTCGGCGGGCGGCTCTCCGTCCAGGCGGTTCACCAGCTCGTAGGTGACCCCCGCCATCTCCCGCTCCAGGTACGAGGCGAGCCCCTCCGCCAGCCCCTCACCGGGTAGGCGTAACCGGAAGGCCAGGTCGCGCAGGCGCCCCACGGCGGCCTCGACGGCGTCGCCGAGCGCGCGCACGTCGGCCGCGTGCTCCTCGGGCAGGCCCTCCTCCATCGCCCGCAGCCGCATCCCGACGGCGACCATGGACTGGATGGTGTCGTCGTGCACGTCGGAGGCGATGCGGCGGCGCTCCCGCTCCTGGGCCTGGACCAGGTGGCCGAGCAGCAGGCCGCGCTCGTCCAGCGCCCTGGCCATGCTGCGCCGCTCGGTCAGGTCACGCGTCACCTTGCCGAACCCGCGCAGCTCGCCGCGCCCGTCGCGCAGGGCGGTGACGACCACGCTGGCCCAGAACCTGGTGCCGTCCTTGCGGACCCGCCACCCCTCCTCCTCCCAGCGGCCGTCGGCGGCGGCCGTCTCCAGCCCCGTGAACGGCTTGCCGGCCGCGACGTCCTCGGGCGGGTAGAAGACGGAGAAGTGGGTGCCGATGATCTCCTCGGCCGTGTACCCCTTGATGCGCTGGGCCCCGGCGTTCCAGCTCACGATCCTGCCGTGGGGATCGAGCATGAAGATGGCGTAATCGCGGATGCTCTGGACGAGCAGCTCCATATCCGCTTGTGGAGGATTATCCACGGCCATACCGCAGCTTTTCACGACGTGGCCCGATGGCCCAAACCCTCCCGGCAGGTTCAGGAGTCGTAAGCGCGGGCCTGGAGGGGGGCGAGGCGGGGCGCCAGCTCGCACCACACCACCTTTCCGCCCTTCTCCCCGTCGACGGGCGTGGTCCCCCAGCCGGTGGACAGGAGCCGGACGACGTGCAGGCCCCAGCCGTTCGACGGGCCGGGTTCGCGGGGCTCGGGCAGCCGCTCCCCGGCGTCGCCCACCTCGACCCGCACCTGCGCCGCGCTGCCCCGCATCCTCAGGGACGGCGGGCCGTCGCCGTGCACGAGCGCGTTGGTCACCAGCTCGGACACCACGAGGAGGACGTCCTCGTGATAGCCCTGGTAGCCGCACTCCGCCAGGGCTCGACGGACGATCCGGCGCGCCGCCGTGATGCTGTCCATCTCCTTCGGCAGGGGCGTGTCCACCTGGTACTGCCCGGCCTTCTCGCTGACCACCCCTCTACTTTCGGGTAGCCATTATCCGATCACGAGACGCATCCGCGCCAGGCGGCCTGGTACACCTGTGGGACGCGAGATGGTGCACATGCGTCAGTCGAGCAGCCCTTCCCTGCGGGCCAGCGCGACCGCCTCCAGCTTGGTCCGGGCGCCCAGCTTCTCCAGCACGTGCTGCACGTGGTTGCGCGCCGTGTTGCGGGCCACGCCGAGCCGTTCGCCGATCTCGCGCGCGCCCATGCCGTCGGCCAGGAGCAGCAGCGTCTCCCGCTCGCGAGCCGTCAGCGCGGACCCCAGGAGCCCCGCGCGCCCGGTCAGCCGGTCGAGCACCCCGGGCAGCAGCCCGGGCGCGAACACCACCCCGCCGGCCGCCACCTCGCGCACCGCCGATTCCAGCTCCCCCAGCCGGGACGACTTCACCACCAGCCCGGCGCCCCCGGCCGCCACCGCGCGGGCCGCCACGGAGACGGTCGCCTCGCCGGTCAGCACCAGCACCCGCGCCTTGGGCGCCGCCGCCACCAGCCGCCCGATGGCCGCGATCCCGTCGCCGTCGGGCAGGCGCCGGTCGAGCACGACGACGTCCGGCTGGCACCTGCCGGTCTCGGCCACCGCCCCGGCGACGCTGCCGGTCTGGGCCACCACCTCGATGTCGGGCACCCGCGCCAGCGCCAGCCCGATGGCCTCGGCGACCATGGCGTGGTCCTCCACGAGAACCACCCGGATCGAAGGGGGAGTCGCCATGTCTGCCGCTGCCTCTGTCCGCGGTTTCCGCGCCCGCGCGGGGCGCACGCCGGCCCGGCGCCACGAGCAGTGTCCCACGGCCCGCGCGCCCGTGGCCAACGGCGCCGTACGCTCACGGCTTCCAGGGCAGGCGGCGGTGCTTGAAGGTCGGATACTTGGTCTCCCAGTAGCGCCAGCCCTCGACCCTGGCCGGAATGTTGGCGAATCCGCTGGAGACCCTGACGTCGCGGCACGTGCCCATCACCTGCCAGGCCGACCAGCCGATGCGGTAACCGAAGACGCGGTACCACAGATGGCCGTACATCCCCTTGGTGATCTCCCGGCTGTATTCGTGGCCGGTGAAGACCATGTGACGCTCTTCGAGGTGCGGAAGCCCCATCCTGCGCATCTCGTGCACCACTTCGCGGGTGGTGATCGGTTCCACGAGGGTGAGCGGTTCAGTCGTGGAGACGGCTCTCCGCCTCTCGTTCTCGGTCTCCAGGAACGCGCGGACCTCGTGCTCCCGGGTGACCGACGCCGTGACCGTGCCGCCGGGGCCGTCGACGAAGTTGGTGCGGGGCAGGAAGAAGTTCCGCGGAGAGAGCGAGTGCACCTTGAAGAAGAGGTGCGGGCTGCATCTGTCGCCGTGGATGAGGGGGAAGTGACGGTGACGGTGACGGTGACGGCGGCGGCGGTCGGTGGTGTTGGCGGTGCCGGTGGTGTCGGCGGTGCCGGTGTCGGCGGTGTCGGTGTCAGCGGCCTCGACGGTGCGGTCGGTGCGGTCGGTGTCGTCGTCGTCCGCTCGCGCCGCCGGCACCAGGGCGGCGACCAGGACCATCGAAAGAGAGCCGCTCACTGCCCATCTCATCGCGTGACGCGCCTTGGGCCAAGCGGAATTGACTGGGGCAATTGTCAGTGAATTGGGAGTGGACATGTACCGTACCTTTCGGGATGCGTCAGGCCAGGGTCCGGGCCGTGCCGCCCGTCGAGCGGGCCGACAAGATCGGTACGATGGTTACAGTTGCGGCGAGGCGCTCTTCAACGCCACGCCGCAGGCGAATATCCCATGCTGGGAAAGCGCCGGTGAAAAAGTGTCAATAGCGGGTCGTCCCTTTCACAAACGCACATCGCGGTGTTCCGACGTCGCCGAGCCTGTGTCCGGAGAGTCGGATATGGGCCGGATGACCTGCTACGACGCCGATTGCGGGGCCGTCCGGGCCGGCCAAAAGGGTAATTCCCCGTGGAAATCTGAGAATTTCTCCCGACCTTCCAGGAGAATGTCGGCTGTGTCCTGCGCGTCGTCAGTGCTGCGTCTTGTGCGGGCCGTCGTGTTCGCGACGGTCTGCGGCGCGGTGTCGGCGGGCGGGCACGCGCTGGCGGGCGGCGGCCTGGTGCCGTTCGAGGTCTACCTGGCCGGGGTGCTGGCCGCGCTCGGGCTGGCGTACCTGATCGACGGGCGCGAACGCGGCCCCGTGGCGGTGCTGGTGGTGACCGTGGGCACCCAGATGCTGCTGCACCAGCTCTTCGAGCGGCTCACCCCCGCCGCCGAGGCCGGTCCGGCGCACGGGCATCCCGCGCCCGGCATGGCGCTGGTCCATCTGACGATGGCGGGGCTGACGGCCTGGTGGCTGCACCGGGGCGAGCGCGCGCTGTGGCTCATGATCCGCCTGTACGGCGCGCCGCGGCCGATCGTCCCGCTGCCCGCCGCCGCCGTCCCGGCTGGGGCCGTGCGGCCCTCGTGGCGGCCGGTCACCCCCTACCTGACCGCGTACGCGGGAAGGACCGTTTCCGGCGCGATCCTCAGGCGAGGCCCACCCCAGGGGCCGAGGCACTTCGGCTGACGCACAAGTTTCTTGGCGCGCCCGGCGGGGCGCGTACCCTTGCCTGTGTCCGGACGGCGCCACGCGCGCGTCCGGGAGATCGTTCTGGAGACCCATCATGGCGTTCCTGCCACGACACATCATCGGGGCGGCACTCGCGTGCGCCCTCGTCCTGATATTCCCCGCGTCGCCGGCGTTCGCGCACGACGCGCTCAAGAGCAGCTCGCCTGCCAAGAACTCCCAGGTCGGCTCGGTCGACGAGATCGAGCTCGAATACAGCGCGAGCGTGAAGTTCCCGTTCGTCGTGCTGCACGACGCGGCTGGCAAGGAGGTCCCGCTCGGCAAGCCGGTGCTCGAAGGGCCGAAGGTGCTCACCGACGTCCCGCAGCCGCTCCCCCCGGGCCCGTACGTCATCGCCTGGCGGGTGGTTTCGTCCGACGGGCATCCCATTGAGGGCGAAATCCCCTTCAGCGTGAAAGGATCACCTTCTTCATCGGCTTCGCCCTCGTCCATCGGCGGGGGGCCGACGGCGAGCACGCCGCCCCAGGCGGTCGGGTCCGCCGCGGCGGCCGGCGAGCGGCCCGCGGCCTCCGCGGGGGTTCCCGGCTGGATCTGGGGCGGGCTGGTGGTGCTTGTCGTGCTGGGCGCGTTCGTTCTGATCCGGACCGCGCGCCGCGGCCCAGATCGGGAGGAAGTGGATGCGGATTGAGGAAGCCAGGCAGATCGCTCGGCAGTGGGTGCTGGAGGAAGGCGCCGCGCTGCCGGGCTTCGACGGGGCCTTCCTGACCGGGTCGGCCCTGTGGGCCGACCCGGCCGCCGAGCTGGCCGCGACCTCGGACGTGGACGTCATCGTGGTCGCGGACCAGCCCGTCCGCCTGGGCAAGTTCGCCTACCGCGGGGTCCTGCTGGAGGTCTCCTCCGTCTCCGAGCTGGGCTCCACGCACGAGGTGCTGAGCGACTACCACCTGGCCGGCAGCTTCCACCTGCCCTGCGTGCTGGCCGACCCGTCCGGGCGGCTGACCGAGATCCAGCGGGTGGTCTCGCGCGACTTCGCCGAGCGGCCGTGGATCCTGGCCCGGTGCACCAACGCCATGGACCGGGTGCGCGGGTTCATCAACGGCATCGACGAGCGGGCTCCCCTGCCCGACCAGGTCAACTCGTGGCTGTTCGGCACCGGGGTGACCACCCACGTGCTGCTGGTGGCGGCGCTGCGCAACCCCACGATCCGGCGCCGCTACGTGGACGTGGGCGAGCTGCTCGCCGAGCACGGGCGGCTGGACTTCCACGAGAGCCTGCTCGAACTCCTGGGCGCCGCGCACCTGAGCGCGGCCCGGGTCGAGCGGCACCTGGCCGTGCTGGAGAAGGTGTTCGACGCCACGGCGGCCGTCCGCGTCCCCTCCTACCCGTTCGACTCGGACATCACCCCGGCCGCGCGGCCCATCGCCATCGACGGCACCCGCGAGCTCATCGGGCGCGGCCTGCACCGGGAGGCGGTCTTCTGGCTGGTGGCCACCTACGCGCGCTGCCTGGCCAAGCGGGCCGCGGCGAGTGAGCTGGCCGGTGAGCAGGCGGGTGAGCAGGCGGGCGAGCACGGATACGAGGACGGCTTCCGCGAGCTGCTGGCCGACCTGGGGGCGGAGACGCGCCGGGACCGGCGCCGCAAGGGAGACCTGGTCCTGGCGGCGCTGCCCGGCGTGTGGCAGACGGCGATGGCCCTGTGTTAGGGCCTCAGGCCACGTAGGGGGTGGTCCGGCGGGCGTCCCGCAGCACCCCGCTCCACCAGCCGAGCTGGTCGAGCAGCGCCTTGGCGGCGACGTCGGGCCCCTCCGGGTCCAGCAGCTCGCCGTCGGGGCCGAACCGGCTCCAGTGCTGGTCGAAGCTGATCGTGTTGCGGATCGTCACGGCGTGCACCTCGGCGAAGACCGGCCGCAGGTGCTCGGCCGCCCGCACCCCGCCGCCGTACCCGCCGTAGGAGACGAGCGCGACCGGCTTGGCCATCCACGCCGTGAAGTGCCAGTCGATGGCGCTCTTGAGCGAGGCCGGGAAACTGTGGTTGTACTCCGGCGTCACCACGGCGAACGCGTCCGCCGCCGCCAGCCGCGCGGCCAGCCGCCTGAGGTCCTCCGGGCGGGACTCCACGTCTGCCAGCTCCTCGGGGGTGGCGGGCATCACCGCGGGCAGCGGCGTCTGCGCCAGGTCGATCACGTCGAGGTCGAACAGCCCGTGCGTGCGCGCCCGCTCCGTGAGCCACTCCGTGATCCTGGGGCCGAACCGCCCTTCGCGAACGCTGCCGGTGATCACTGCCAATGTCATGTTCTCCATGCGTCCCAGGCTCGTGGACACCGGGTGGGCTAGGGAGACCGCGCTGAGACTGGCCCTCGCGGGGCCACGCTACGGGCCGGTCGCCGGGCCTACACTCGTGGCCCGTGGATGACAACGAACTGGGGGCGTTCCTGCGCTCCCGCAGGGAGGCCGTCAAGCCCGAGGACGTCGGGCTGCCCGGCGGCCCGCGGCGGCGCACGCCGGGGCTGCGCAGGTCCGAGCTGGCCACCCTGGCGGGGGTGAGCGTCGAATACCTGACCAGGCTGGAGCAGGGCCGCGACCGCAACCCCTCCACGCAGGTGCTCATCACGCTGGCCGACGCGCTGCGGCTGACCCACGAGGAGCGTGTCCACGTGCGTCAGCTGGCCAAGGTGGCCAGCGGCGACGTGCGGCTGTGCCCGGCCGCGGCCGAGGCCCCGGCCCGCACGGTGCGCCCGACGGTGCGGGCGGTGCTCGACCGGCTGGAGCCCGCGCCCGCCGTGCTGCTCAACCGGGTGGGCGAGGTGCTCGCCCGCACCACGGGGTTCGAGCGGCTGTACGGCCCGGTCGGGCTGCTCGACGGCGATCCGCCCAACATGGTCAGGTACGTGTTCGCCGACGCGCGGGCCAGGGCCGCCTACCCCGACTGGGACCGCGTCGCCGACGAGCACGCGGCCGCGCTCAAGCTGGCGGCGACCAAGGGCGACCCGTTCGCGCAGGAGCTGGTCGCGGAGCTGTCGTTCGCGGCGGGTGAGGCGTTCAGCGGGCGGGCGGCCCGCCCCGCCCCGCCGCTGCCGGCCCCGGTGGAGCGGCTGGCGCATCCGCTGGCCGGGGAGCTGCGGCTCAAGCGCGAGCAGCTCGAGCTCTCCTACGACGACCAGCGGGTGGTCGTCTACCTGCCGGCGGACGCCGCCACCTCGGCCGCGCTCGACCGCCTGACCGGCCGCCTTCCGGGCGCCCTGCGCGCCGTCAGCGGCTGACCGCTCCTACGCGCGGCGCAGCGACCTGGTCAGGCCCGCGGCGATCGTGGTGGCCAGCACCCAGCCGGCGGCGATCAGCCCGTACGCGAGCCACTGCGTCCCGCCGAGCGGGTTGAACGCCTTCTCCTGCCCGAAGTCGATGAGCGGCAGCAGCAGGTCCAGCGTGTAGACGAGCGCGTGGAACGGCGGTGCCTCCCCCGGCTTCAGCGGCGGCGGCTCCGCCAGGCCGAACACGATCGTGCCCACGGCCAGGAGCGCCAGCAGCCAGGCGGCCGCGCGTAAGGGGCGGAAGCCGTACCCGACGGTGACGTCCTGCAGGTGGCCCCAGAGCCCCGCGTACCACGGGAGGGTGGCGCGCCGCCGCCGCTGGCCGGCCAGGAGCGTGTCGCGGGCGTCGGCGTCGCTGCCCAGCCGCCGGTACATCGCGGCGAGCTGCTCGTACGCGTTCGGCAGGTAGCCCTCGGGATCCCTGCGCAGCCAGCCGAGCCGTCCGGCGGCGGGCAGCATGGGGTCGAGCACCTCGTACGCGAGCCCGTCCATGCGCATCGCGTCCGGCCAGACGCCGGGGTCGTCGCGCAGGACGCCGATGCGCGCGTGGCGCAGCTCCACCGTGCCCCGGACGGGCGCGGCGGTGCGCAGGGCCAGCTCGCGCGCCTCCACCCGCCAGCATTTGAGCGCCACCTCGCCGGGTGCCTCCAGCGTGGCGTCGTCGAAGCACAGGCGGCTGCCGACCTGGGCGTTGGTCAGGCGGACCCGGCCCTGGGCCGAGAAGCCGCTGCACAGGTTGAGCACCTTGCCGACCGTGATGCCGTTGGCGGTCAGGGCCGAGCCGCCGGGGTTGGCCAGCCTGGCGCCCTCGAAGTGGGCGGGGCCGGTGACGGAGGCGTCGAGCAGGCTGATCTCGCCCTCCACGGTCATCCCGTCGCGGGCGTGCAGGGCGCCGTCCACCGTGAGGCCGTCGCCGGCCAGGGCCACGCCGCCCGGGTTGCGCAGGGTGGCGCCGTCGAGGTTGAGCGAGCGGGCGACGGCGGCGCTCCCCAGGCGTACCTGGCCCTCGGCCTCGACCAGCGACAGGAACAGGCCGCCCTCGGCGTTGAGCCCGCCGCCGCGCACGGCGATGCCGCCGGGGTTGCGCACGCGCGAGCCGCGCAGCGTGAGCGGCCCTCCGACGCGGGCGGAGCGCACGCAGATCTCCCCGTCGACGGTCATCCTCCGGGCGAGCAGGCCCACCTGGGCGGTCAGGTTGGACGCCTCGAGGGCCATGCCGCCGGGCGCGTGCAGGCGGGCGTCGTCGAGGTTCACGGCGGCGCCGATCCGCGCGGCCGTGAGGAAGATCTCGCCGTGGCTGCTGAAGCCGTCCTGGGCCCGCAGGTTGCCCCCGACGTCGAGGTGCTCGCCGTTGACGACGACCCCGCCCGGGTTGTCCAGGTGGGCGCGGTTGAGGTTGAGGTTGCCGCTGACGCGGGCGCCGGACAGGCGCAGCTCGCCGGTGACGTGGCAGCCGGCCAGGCGCAGGTTGCCGTCCACCTGGATGTTCGAGGCGATCAGGCCGGGCAGCGTGGAGCCGCTCAGGCTGAGGAAGCGGGTGCGCGCCTGGTACAGGTCGGGCGCCTCGTCGAACGTGCACTGCTCAAGGGTGATCGGGAAGCCGATCTCGGCGAAGGCCAGGTGGAGCAGGCCGGCGATCCGGGCGCCGATGAGGCGCAGCGCGGGCTTGGGCCCGTCGTGCTCGCCGAGGAGCAGCTCGGCCAGGGCCTGCGCGCGAACGGCCGGGTCGAGGTCGCCCGAGCGCAGGTCGACTTCCCTGCCGTGGGGCACGGCTTCGGCCACGGCCCGCTCGGCCGGGAGGAGATCGGTGATTTTCACACGGCCATACTGCGTTGCCCGCCCGGTATCCGCAGC
This sequence comes from Nonomuraea sp. NPDC051941, assembly GCF_044593615.1. NCBI lineage: Bacteria > Bacillati > Actinomycetota > Actinomycetes > Streptosporangiales > Streptosporangiaceae > Nonomuraea > Nonomuraea sp. NPDC051941. The sequence goes on along the minus strand of NZ_JBIUCF010000005.1, from coordinate 285,286 downwards.
CGATCTCGGTGGCCGCCTACTCGCGTACGTCGAGCCCCAGCGCGCCGGCCACGACCGTCGCCTGGAACGGGTCGATGATCGCGTTCTTGAGCGTGACGGTGAGCGGGTCGAGCGTGCTCAGGTCGCTGCCGCGCAGGTCGCACCGCGTCAGGTCGGCGCCGCGCAGCGACGCGCCCGACAGGTCGGCCCGCCGCAGCTCGGCGCCCTCCAGCCGGACGCCCGACAGGTCGGCCTCCCGCAGCCGGGTGCCGCGGAAGACGCTGCCCCGCAGGTCGGCGCCGGCGAGGCCGACGTACGACCAGTCACCGCCCTCGACCTTGAGCAGCCCGTACGTGCACCCGTCGAACACGCTGCCGGTCAGCTTGCATCCGTCGAACGTCGCGTCGAAGAACGAGCACCGCGTGAACGTGCAGTTGACGAAGCGGGCGTCGTCGTGGACCGACACGTTGAAGCGCACGTTGCTGAAGTGGCACTCCTCGAAGGAGGAGCCGTGATCGACCAGTTCGGTCATGTCCACGTCCTGGAACAGCACCCGGCGATGGCTCTCGCCGGAGATCTCCAGGCTGTCCCAGTCGGTGGACCAGATCGTCTTCTCGGTGGGCTGGGTCATGCGAACAAACTAGCGGATCAGGACCGCTTGGCGATGGAGGTGATGAGAGGTTGCACGAGCTTGGCCGCCAGGGGCCCGAAGGCCGCCAGGATGAGGACGTACGCCGCCGCCAGCGCGCCCAGGTCGGGGTGGGCGCCCGCGCCCACCGCCAGGCCCGCGATGACGATGTTGAACTCGCCGCGCGGGATGAGCGCGATGCCCGCCCGCGCCTGACCCGCCTTGCCGATGCCCGCCCGCCTGGCCGCGTACGCGCCGGTCAGCAGCTTGGTGATCATGCTGACCACCGCGAGCAGCGCGGCCAGCCCCGCCACGGGAAGGATCTTCGCCGGGTCGGTCTGGAGGCCGAAGAAGACGAAGAACACCGCCGCGAACAGGTCGCGCAGCGGCGCCAGCAGCGCCTGCGCGTCCTCGGCGAGCTCGCCGGACAGCGCAATGCCGACCAGGAACGCGCCGACCGCCGCCGACACGTTCAGCTGCTGGGCGAGCCCGGCCACGAGCAGGGCGAGCCCGACCACCTTGAGCAGCAGCACCTCGTTGTTGGGGCTGGCCACGAACGCCTCGATGAAGCGCCCGAACTTGAGCGCCACCACCAGCACCGCGCTCACGGTCAGCAGCGCGACGCCCACCGCGACCGCCCCGCTGGCCAGGCTCAGCCCGGCCAGGATGGTCGTCAGGATCGGCAGGTAGACGGCCATCGTCAGGTCTTCGAAGACCAGCAGCGACAGCACCGTCGGCGTCTCCCGGTTACCGATCCACCCCAGATCGGACAGCACCTTGGCGGTGATGCCGGAGGAGGTGGCGTACGTGACGCCCGCCATGGCCACGGCCGCGACCGGGCCCCAGCCCAGCAGTAATGCGCAGATCGCGCCGGGGGCGGCGTTCAGCACCAGGTCGACGATGCCCGCGCGAACGTTGCCGGTCAGGCTGGTGACCAGCTCGTCGGCGTTGTACTCCAGGCCGAGCGTCAGCAGCAGCAGGACGACGCCCAGCTCCGCGCCGACGGAGACGAAGTCGTCGCTGGTCGCCAGCGGCAGCACCCCGCCGGTGCCGAACGCCAGGCCGGCGATCAGGTAGAGCGGGATGGGCGAGATGCCCACGCGCAGCGCGAGGGCGCCCAGGATTCCCAGGGCGAGGACAATGGCACCGAACTCGAGAAAGAGGACCGCGGTGTGGTGCACCCGCGGCCCTACCCGTCCGCCAGGATGCCGGCCACCTCGGCGGTGGTGTCCTCGCTGCCCACGACGACCACGACGTCGCCCGCGGCGAACACGAAGTCGGGGCCGGGGCTGGCGAAGACCCGCCCGCTGCGCACGACGGCCACGATGGAGGCGCTGGTACGGGTCCGCACCCGGGCGTCACCCATGGGACGCCCGGCGTAGGGGGAGCCGTCCGGGACGGGCAGCTGCACGCTGACCAGGCCCTCGACCTGCTCGTGCAGCTGGTTGAGCCGCTGCACGATGCGGGGGGCGCCGAGGAGCTCGGCCAGGGCGTCGGCCTCCTCGTCGTTGAGCTTGACCACGTGGCAGACGGCGTCGGGATCGTCCGCGTCGTAGATCACCAGGTCCCGGCGACCGGTGCGATGGGACACCACGCCGACCCGCTGTCCTTTGCGGGTGGTGAAGTCGTGTCGTAGCCCGATTCCCGGCAGCGCTGTCTGTTCGACCTCCACCTATCCCCACCCGCTCAGATCAGCCTATTTGCGACTAAACCCTACCAACACGTGCTTATGGCCTCTGCTCCGCAGAGACGGGCTCGGTCGCCCTCGATGCCGCCTCGCGTAGCGGGCGTCCGACCTCGTGCAGGTGCCGCAGGGCCTGGCCCCACGACGCGAACAGGCCGCATTCGAGGTAGTCGACGCCGAGCCGCTCGCAGTACTCGCGGACGATGGGCTGCGCCTTGCGCAGGTTCGCGGTCGGCATGCTGGGGAACAGGTGGTGCTCGATCTGGTAGTTCAGGCCGCCGAGCGCGGTGTTGACCAGGCGCCCGCCGCGTACGTTCCGGGAGGTCAGGACCTGGCGGCGGAGGAAGTCCAGCTCGTCCTCGGCGGTCAGGACCGGCATGCCCTTGTGGTTGGGCGCGAACGTGCAGCCGAGGTAGACGCCGTAGCAGGCCTGGTGCACGATCACGAACACCAGCGCCGTGCCGAAGGGCAGCACCAGGAAGACCGCCCCCAGGTAGGCGAGCACATGCGCGCTCAGCAGCAGCCCTTCGATCCCTCTGTTCTTGAGCGAGGGGCGGCGCAGCGCGCGGAAGCTCGACACCTTCAGGTTCACGCCTTCGAGGGTGAGCAGCGGGAAGAACAGGAACGCCTGCCAGCGCCCGATGAACCGGGGTATCCCGCGCGCCTCCTCGGCCTGCTTCTGCGACCAGATCAGGCTGTCAGGCGCGACGTCGGGGTCGTGCTCCTCATGGTTGGGGTTGGCGTGGTGGCGCGTGTGCTTGTCCATCCACCAGCCGTAGCTGAGCCCGACGGCCAGGTTGCCCACCAGCAGCCCGGCGATCCTGCTGATGCGCCGCGACCGGGAGATCTGCCCGTGCGCCAGGTCGTGGGCCAGGAGCGTCACCTGCGCGAAGGCCACGGCCAGCAGCACCGCGACCGGGATCTGCCACCAGGAGTCCCCGACCATGGCGAACAGCGCCCAGCTCCCCGCGAAAAGCCCGGACACCATGCCGATCCTGGCCGCGTAATAGCCTGGCCGCTTGTCCAGCAGCCCCGCCTCGGCGATGCGGCGTGACAGTCTCGCGAAGTCGCTGCCGCGCCGAACGGCGGCGGTCCCCACAGTCCCCACGTTTCTCTCCGATGCTGACGAGTCGTATGTGATCACTCATCAGCATCGCGAGAGACGGGGGTCCGGCGGACCCCCGCTGTCACCCGTTCTCTTGGTAGTGCCCGCCCTACCATCGGGGCGCCCGGTGGGCGCCCCCGCCGCCTGGGGACAGGGCCGGTCCATCGCACTCAGCGTGGCACTGGACGACCTCACCTCTGGTGGGGAATGGCGGGCGGCGGGGACACCGGCTCAGATCGGCTGCAGTGCCGTTTGCAGGGCCGCGGCGTCGCCGTAGATGTGCAGGTCCGGACGGAAGGCCGCGAGGTAGGCGGCCCGGTCGTGGAAGGTCGCGGCCAGGGCGTCCCCGTAGTCGATCAGCTGCCTGTGGGCGTCCCTGCGGGGCTCGTAGCGGGCGGACAGCAGCCGATCGAGCAGGTCCGCGTCGCCGCCGGCCGCGCAGATGACGTCGGCCAGGAGCTCGGCGTCGTGCAGCGTGTAGCTCATGCCCATCCCGGTCATGGGGTGGCAGGCGAACGCGGCCGAGCCCAGCAGCGCCGCGTTGCCCTTGTGGTACTCCGCCACCCGCATCGAGGAGACCTTGATCCGCTGCCAGGTCGCGGGCTGGAGGACGTTGAAGGCGTCCGAGCTGTCGGTGACGAACTTCTTCAGCGCGTCGATCAGCGCGGGGATGCCGTCCTGGAAGATCTCCTTGTCGTCCTCGGGGGGCAGGCCGACGAACACCCTGGCCTGGTCCCTGTTGATCGGATAGAGGTAGGCGAACCAGCCTTCCGAGCTGAAGTACAGCCGGTTGAGCTGGGCGACGCTGGCTGTCAGCGGGACGGTGGCCACCCGCATCAGCAGCCGCTCGTACGGCAGCGTGCGCTGCTCGATGTCGAGCGCCTGCCGTACGGCCGACCTGGTGCCGTCGGCGCCGATCACGACGCCGGCCCGCAGCCTGCGCCCGTTCGAGAGCGTCAGCTCCTCCACGCGGCCGTCGCCGATCGCGATGTCGTCGATGCTGGCGTCGAACCAGAACTCGACGCCCTCCATGACGCAGCTCGTGTAGATGAGCTCGACCAGCTCCCGGTAGGGGCGGACCAGGAAGCCTCCCTCCGGGAAGCGGCACTCCTGGATGGGGTCGCCGTCGTGGTAGTAGCGGATGGTGTCGCGCCTGAGGCCATGGCGTCCGACCAAGTCGGCCAGCCCGTGCCGGGCCAGCACCCGGAGCCCGGGGGGCTTGAGGAAGTCCGCGCCCGCGCTGGGGACCGATGGTCCCTGTTCGATGACGACGACGCGCTGTCCGCGGCGACGCAGCAGCAAGGCGAGGAAGCAGCCGCCGAGCCCGGCGCCGACGATCGCTACGTCGCACGATGTGGTTGCCATGACGAGAGCCCTTTCGAATGGTTGAACTAGTTCGGGTTCCCGCGGGAACCGGCGAGCGGGCCTGGCTCGGCCGCCCGCGGCCGCGGGATGTGGTCCGTGGGGGGTGTGCGGGTCTCGGCAGGCAGCAACGCGTCGGCCTCCGCCGCCACGGTGGCGAGAGTCATGCGCAGTTCCAGCAGCATCCGGCGCGGCACTTTGATCATGACGTCGCCCGGGTCGGTCCGCAGCCGGGTGATCTTGGTGAGGGCCAGCGCGCCGATCAGCACGGAGATGGCCACGCACATCGCGAGCGCGCCGGCCAGCCCCGCGAAGGGGCCGGTCATGAACGGGTGGTCGATGACGACCGACACGACGGCGACGCCGACGGCCCCGCCGACCATGCGCGCCATGGTGGCCGCGCCGACGGCGGAGGCGTACTGGTGGGGGCGGGCGGCCAGGGTGGTGGCGACGGAGGTGCCCGGCGCGAGCGCGCCGACGCCGATGCCGACCACGACGCTGGCGATCAGGCCCCACACGGTGGGCCCGGCCTGTGTCAGCACGAGCACGCAGGCGCCGCCGCACAGCAGCGAGCCCGCGTAGATCAGCCCGTACGCGCCGACCCGCTTGACGATCCGCCCGGCCAGGAAGCTCGTCACGACGACCGCCACCGACGTGGGTGTCAGCCACATGGCCACCTCGAGCATGGGGTAGCCCAGGTGGAGCAGGTACAGCGGCTGCACGGTCAGCAGCCCGTACGACAGGGCGCCGAAGCCCCAGGTCGCGAGCCAGCCCCAGACGAATCTGGGACGCCGCCACAGGGCCAGGTCGATCGCGGGCAGGCGGTGGTGCTTGGCCTGCGCGAACGCGCCGCCCAGCAGGGCCAGCGCGGCCAGCGCCAGCCACACCACGTCCATGCCCCAGGCCATCGCCTTGGAGATGGCCAGCACGATGACCGCGATGCCCGCGGCGAGCAGCCACGCGCCGAGGACGTCCGGCAGGCCCCTGGCGCCGGCGCGCTTACCCGGCGGAAGCGCGGCGCAGGCGATCAGGAGCGCGACGCCGATAACGACGTCGGGGACGAACAGGGCCCGCCAGCCGACGGAGACGACCAGCCAGCCGCCGCCCGCCTGCATGAGCAGGCAGCCCAGCCCGGAGGCGGAGCTCCAGAGAGCGATCGCGCCGCGCCGCTGCGACTCCGGCAGCTCTCCGAGCAGCAGCCCGAGGCTGGCCGGGATCATCGCCGCGGCACCGGCGCCCTGGACGGCCCGAGCCGCCAGGACGTACGACCAGGAGTCCACCAGGACGGTGGCGACACCGCCCAGGACGAACACCACGAGCCCGACGGCCAGGACCCGTCGGCGGCCGAACAGGTCCGCCCAGCGGCCCGCGGTGGCCAGCAGCGCCGCGATCGGGATGAACGCCGCGCTGGTCAGCCAGACCAGGTCGCCCAGCGGCATGCCGGCCCCGGCGGGTGTGTACCGCAGGACTCCGACTGCCAGGGTGGTGGCCGTGGTGTCGGCCATCACCGTCAACATGACACCCGCACCGACCAGCCGCAGCATCACGGCGTGACGACGGTCGATGGTGCTCGTCCCCCGCGCTGGTGACGAACGCACGTGGTCACCTCCAAGCTATGAGTGGTCTCCGCCGACCGGCACACTCCGGATGTGCGACCGGCGGAGGTGGGTCGTTCGGTTATGCGCCGTAGCGGCCGGGCGAGAGCAGGCCGTCCGGGTCGAGGGCGGTCTTGAGCCGGTGCAGCATGCCCAGGCTGGCGGTGCTGGTCTCCGACCACACGTCGGCGGCGGCGTGGTCGATGTCGGAGCGGTAGATGGCGCACCCGTGGCTGCGCAGCAGGCAGTTGCCGTCGTTGCGGAGCTGGTGGGCGCGGTAGGGGGCGTCCGGCGCGCCCCGTTCGAAGAAGATCTGGATGACGCCGTTGGCCATGTGCCGGCTGACGAGGTTCCACTCGACCATGAGCGCGGTGGTGTGCGCGTCCACGGCCGTCTGGAGGGCGGCCAGGATGTGTTCGGTCCTGCGGGCGTGCGTCGGCATCAGCGGCATCAACGCCAGGAAGCCGGTCTGGCCCTCGTCGATCTGGTCGCAGGAGGTGACGCGGAGGGCGTTGCGCACGCCCAGGCAGGTGGGGATGCCCTGGGACATGAGCGCCCTCGGGTAGAGCGGGTCGTCGGGGCCCACCTCGGCCGCGTCGACCACGCGCAGCGACTCGGCGCCCTCGACCTCGATGAGCGCCTTGCGCAGCAGTTCCTCGGCCAGTTCGACGGTGGCGTCGCTGCCGAGCAGCGGCCCCATGACGGTGAACAGGCCGGGGTCGACGCCCCTGGGCAGGAACCAGTCGCCGTGGCTCGGAACGAGCGCCAGCTCGCGCACGCGCAACATCCCGTCGGCGGGGTTGCCGCGGCGCAGGAATCCGGCCATCGCGTCGAGCGCGACGCCGACCTGGGCGCGCGGCATGCGGCCGTAGACGAGGCCGACGGTCTGCGGGCGCGGCACGAGGGCGACGGCCATGGCGGTGACGATGCCCAGGTTGTGCTGGACGAAGGCGGGCGTCAGGTCGGGCCCGGCGACCCGGCCGTGATAGCGCCCCGCCGGGTCCAGCCCGCCGGTGGTGACCACGCTGCCGTCTGCCAGCACGGCCTCCAGCCCGGCCACGTCGTGCACCCGGGAGCGGAAGGTGCCGTCGCCGCGGTCCAGGGCGTTGCCGACGACGGAGGTGTCGGCGCAGGAGTTGGTGACGTTCAGCATCCAGGGGGTGTCGCGCAGCGCCTCGGCGAGCTGTGCCTGGGTCACCCCGGGTTCGATGATCGCGAAGCCGGCTTCCAGGTCGAGGCCGCGGATGCGGTTCATGCCGCTCAGGTCGACGACCAGGTTGTCGTCGGTGACCGGCACGGCCGAGCCCATGCCCCAGTTCTTGCCGGTGCTGATCGGGTAGAGGCGGCGGCCGGTCCTCATGGACTGCCGTACGAGCGCGCGTACCTCGTCGAGGCTGCGCGGAGTGTCGATGCCCGCCACGGAACGCGGTTGGTGACCCCCGACGTCGTGCGACTTCAGCTCCAGTCGCTCTAGGTCCTGCATGACTCTCCTCTTTCGGCTCACGCGGTGTGCTGGAGCAGGTCGTCGATGGAGCCGATGGCCTGGTTGGACATCTCCCTGATGCCGAGCAGCCGCTGCTCGACGTACTCGTCGGGCTCGGTGGTGGTGTCGGGGAGGTCGAGGGTTCCGAGCGGCGCCGACTGCACGGGGACCTCGTGCAGGCCATAGGGGTGCCGGCGGGGCCGGATGTCGGTGTCCCGGGTGTCGCGGATGGTTCTGGCGGGCAGGTGCGGGGGGGTTCGCATGACGGGAGCTCTCCTACCGGACTCGATGGGGTTTTTCCGGGCGACCGCTCGCCGTTGAGCGGATCTGGGTCAGCGTGCGCCCTCCCTGTGGTCGAGGTGGTCGACCACCGGAGTGACGGCCGCGGGGGTCGCCCGCGGCACGCCGTGGTTGATGACGCTCGCGGCGATGCGGCGCTCCGCCAGCCCCATGTGGGGACGGCCGGCGGTGCCACCGGTGCTCGGCCGGGCGCCGGCCGAGCCTCGGATCATGGAGCTGGCGTGCACCCATCGGCGCGACTCCAGCAGCACGTCGCGCTGGGCGCGCGACAGGTCTGAGTGGCGGGCGTACTGCTCGCAGACGGCCCGCGCCAGCACCCGCGCCATGACGAGGTGCTCCGCGCAGGCGGCCGAGACCTTCGCCTCCAATCCGATGACCTGGGCGAGGAGCAGCTGCAGGTGGGACAGCCCAGAGCTGCGCTCGAACCCGTCGAGCTCGGCCAGCCGCTCGGGCCAGCGCAGCCGCCGTTCGACCGAGGCGTTCACGGCGGCGACGATCTCCGTGGCGGGCTCGTCCGGGCGCCGCCCTTCGAGCTGTACGGCCCGCTGTGCGGTCGACTCGAAGTCGGTCAGCCGGCGCAGCCCGCTCTGGAGCAGGCGTACGCGATTGTGCAGGCAGGCGGCGCTCCAGCCGAGGACCAGCAGCCGGTCGGCGTCGGCCTCGCAGTGCCAGCCGACCAGCGCGACCTCGCGCGCCATGCGGTGGTAGAGCACCCAGGACTCCTGCGCGGGGACCGGCACCGGGGTGTCGATCCACACCTGCAGGCCGCCCGGGGGTACTTCGTCGACGCCGACGTCCACGCCGGCGGGCGCCACTCTGGCGCAGATTCGCTGAACCACCCGTTGCTGGGCGGCTGTCTCCGGCGCCAGAGGCACCGGGCCTGGCAGCACTCGCTCTGGGGCCACTCTCGCCCTCGGCTCGATGCTCATCTGGGGCCACCTCCCGACCCACGGCCTACGTAAATTGACACTTAATAGTGCCGTCCCGATCGTCGTCAGAGAGGGGTTTTCTGTCAACTGGTACTTAACAAAACCAGCATGGGTCCCCCGCCGCCCGATCGGCGGCCGCCGTGAACCCGCGACTTCCCGCAGGTGAATCCGGTGTTACGGAGCGTGGATCATCTAGAGTCCGAACGGTTCGGTCAGTTCGGGAGAGATGCGGGGAGCGAGCCGGTGTGGGTGCCAAGATCCGTGGTCGTGGCCTTGTCGGTGGCCGCGGGACTGCCCGCGCCGCCTGACGCGACGCAGGCGGCGGCCGGTTACTGCCAGCTACCGGATCACTCCCAGCCGTCCATCCCGGGCGAGGCTTACCTGATCGATACTGCTTCCTCACCAGACTGGATTCATCCCAATCCGCCGCCCGTCGACCGTGAGCCGACGGAGTCCGAACGGCTCGACTTCGCGGGCTTCCCGAACGTCTCGGTCCTCGACGTCGTGGGCCCCGGCGGGGCTCCCCGGCAGAAGGTGATCAGCACCTTCACCACGAACGTGGACCAGATCGTCACCCTCACCAACTCGGTCGCGGTCTCCGGCGACGGCGGGCTCGCGTTCGGCCCGGCGAACCTGACGCCGCTCCGCGAGGCCCCCATCCAGCTGCTCGACGGCCGCTACTTCGCCACCGAGTACTACCTGCAGGTCACCGGCCCGCACACCGGCACGCTGGGCGTGCTCACCACCTCGTCGCTGGAGGACGGGGAGAGCTGGGTGCGCTCGGAGGCGGCGCTGACCACGCCCGGCGAGCTGCTGCCCGGCGGGGCCACGCACGGGCTCCCGGTGCAGCTCGCCGACGGCACGATCCTGATCACGATGTACGCCCAGTACCGCGACACGGGGATGTACCAGGCCGAGCTGTACGCCAGCCGGGACGGCGGCCGGACGTTCGAGCGGCGCGGCGTGATCGGGCCGCCGTCCGACGGGCTGGTCTACAACGAGGCGAGCATCGCGCAGACGATGGACGGCAGCCTGCTGGCGGTGCTGCGCCGCGACGGCGGCCGGTTCTCCACACTGCACCAGAGCCGCTCCACCGACGGCGGGCGCACCTGGTCGCCGGTCGGCGAGCTGCGCTTCGCGGGGCAGGACTGCGTGGTCCGCGGCGTGGCGCCCCGGCTGCTGCTGATGCCGGACGGCGTCCTCGTGCTCAGCGCCGGGCGCCCGGACAACTGGTTGGCCGTCTCCCCCGACGGGCTCGGCGATGAGTGGCTGGAGCCGCGGGTGACGTACCACAACCGCGACGGCATCTGGCCCGTCCACGGCTCGTCCGGCTACACCGGGATCGCGGCGCTCGGCCCACACCGGCTGATCCAGGTGTTCGACAACTGCAAGCTGCCGGGCGTGCGCCGCGACGGCCTGCTGGACGAGACCGCCTGCCCGGCGCACGGGCGCTTCGAGAACCACGGCTGGTACGCGATCAAGCGGCAGCTGTTCACGATCGATCCCCCCGGCCCCGGCCTGCTGGACCTGGCCGCGATGCGCCGGAGCGGCCGGTTGAGCGTCGAGACCACCATGCGCTGGACCGGCCGGCCCAGGAGCCGTCCCGGCGGGGCCTTCGACGGCAGCACCGGCTACTGGTCGAGCGCCGTCGCCCGGGGCCGCGGCCGGTACGTGCTGCACCTGGACCGCCCGTACGCGCTGACCCGGATCGGCCTCAGCCTGCGCCCGGGCCATCCGGCCGGGGCCCGCGTGTACGTCTCCGAGGACGGCCGCTCCTGGGGCGAGCCCGTCGTCACGATCACGGACCGGACGGACTACGCGATGCGGTACGAGGAGATCGACCGCACCGGCCGGCACATCAAGATCGTCACTGAGCCGAGCTCCGGCTGCGAGCCGGAGCTCGGCCGGACGTGCAGCATGCTCAACGAGATCGAGCTCTACTCGCCGTGAGGCGTCTCCGGTCCCGGGATCGTCTCCGTGGGCGTGCCGATGGACGATTCGGTGGGCGACCCAGTAGGCGACCCAGTAGGCGACTCTGTGGGTGTCTGCGTGGGCTGGCCGCCCCCGGACTGCCGCAAGGCGGTCAGGTGCGCCACCAGCGCCGGCTCGGCCGTCCTGGCCAGCGCCACCACCGTCGGCGAGGTCCCGTGGGAGATCTCGACCTTCGTGGCCGCCAGCGTCTGCTGGTGCGCGTTGATCATGGCGGCCGTGAAGTCCTGGTCGAACTCGTCGCGCGGCGAGTCCTGCAGCTCGGCCAGCATGGCGCGCTGGTCGGCGCTCGGGGACATGGGCAGCGGGATGCGGAGCCGCGTGGCCGCGTTGGTCACCTGCGTGTCCAGCTTGGTGTGGTCCACGACGAGCATCTTGCCGATCGCCTTGATCCGCGCCGTGCTCCCCTTGCCCACCCCGAGCTGCCCCGCCTGGACCTCGGCCAGGTTGGCCTCGTGGATGCCCCGCATCCAGGCCTTGTCCTGCTCGGACGGCTGGGTGTCGGTACGCGACACCAGGCCCGCGGTGTCCGTCGGCACGTCGGCACAGCCCCCGAGAGCGGCGAGGGCCACGGCGGCCAGCAACAGTGTGCGCATGAGCATTTCCTATAACATTGTGATACGACTCAAATACAGTACGTAATCACCCCTTCCCCCAAAACCCGACATCCCACCCCCGGGCGCGCGGAGCCGGGCACGAACGATAATGACGACGACCATGAGGCCGATGTGACCGGAGCCCGGATGACCCAGCCAGATCCCCGCACGCCCCACCAGCGCAAGCGGGACACCCTCGACCGGCTCGAGAACGACGTGGACGCCTGGGTGGCCACGGCGGACGAGGGCGGGGTGCCGTACCTGGTGCCGTTGTCGTTCCTGTGGGACGGCGCGACCCTGCTGATCTCCACCGTCAGCGCCAGCCGGACCGCCCGCAACCTGCTGGCCTCCGGGCGGCTGCGCGTGGGCGTGGGGCTGGTGCGCGACGTCGTCCTCGTCGAGGGCACGGCCGAGGCCATCCCCGAAGCCGAGATCCCGGCCGGGGTCGGCGACGCGTTCGCGGCGAAGACGGGCTTCGACCCGCGCAAGGAGCCCGAGTCCTACCACTACTTCCGCATCACGCCGGTGCGCCTGCAGGCCTGGCGCGAGGCGAACGAGCTGCGCGGCCGCGACCTCATCCGCGACGGCGGGTGGACGGTCAGTTGAAGGTGACCACCAGGGTTGTGTGGCGCTTCGGGATGACCGCCCCCTTTCCGTCGTCGCCGGCGCGCCCGGGATAGGCCCCGGGGTAGGCATGGATGCGCAGGTCGCCCGTCTCCGGGCGGCCCGCCTCGCTCCACGCCCGCACGTGCCCGGCCAGGTCGGCCGCCAGCGCGGCGCCGCCCGGCCCGTGGCCCTGGGCCGCCAGACCGGGGCCGGTGGGTCCCCGGCCGCGGGCCACGTGCGCGCCCCGCCCTCCGAGCAGCGCGACGGCGTCACCGTCGACGAGGCCGATGCTCATGCCGTACCCCTGCCCCAGCCTGCCGGTCAGGACGCAGCACCGGGAGTCGCGCAGGGCCAGCCACAGCGTGACACCCGGCCCGTACGCCACCTCCTCGCCCCCGTCAACGGCGACCTCGTCCGGCTCGGCGTCGAGCGCGGCCAGCACGTCGCCGATCTCGCGCCACTCGGGCAGGCTCAGCATGAGCTCGGGATCCTGGCGCAGCACCACGATCGCCTCGGGCCCGGCGAACGCCCCGCGCATCCGCATGAACCCGCACGGCGCCACCGACCGGCTGGCCCAGTGGTCACCGGCACGTTCGAGGGCCACGGACACCTGCACGCCCCGCAGGTCGAGCGGCGCCACCAGCCGCCCGCCCGCGCCCAGCTGCTCCAGCCACGCCGGGGCCAGGTCCCACACGCCGACCGTGGCGATCACGCGGTCGTACGGGACCCGCTCCGCGTACCCCTGGACGCCGTCCGCGCACACCACCTCCACCCGCTCCGCCCCGGCGGCGGACAGGTGCCGTCCGGCCCGCGCGACGATGTCCTCGTCGATGTCGACGCTCACCACGTGCCCGGCGGGCCCGGCGAGGCGGGCCAGCAGCGCCGCGTTGTAGCCGGTGCCCGCGCCGATCTCCAGCACCCGGTGCCCCGGCTCCACGCCGAGCTGGTCGAGCATCGTGGCCATGATCGCGGGCTGCGAGGACGAGCTGATCGGCCGGCCCGCGTCGTCACGTTTGGTGACGATGGGCTCGTCACGGTAGGCGTCCTCGGGGTCGACGCCGGGCACGAAGAGGTGGCGCGGCACCGCCAGCAGCGCGGCGGCCACGGGATCGCTGATGTCCTGGCGTTTCCGCAGGTGCGCCACCATGGCCTGCCTCTGCTCCGCGAAGTCCATGGCCCCCATTCTCCACAGGGAGCTCCAGGAAATCTGAGTAAAGAAACAGCCAAGAAGGGTTGAGCTGAAAAGTTGGGGGAAGGGCAGGCAACTCCTGAACGTCGACCGTGAGGAGGAGCCGTAGTGCTCACCCTGACAGCCAACGCAGCCCAGGCGATCCGCGATCTGACCTCGACTGCGCCCGAACCTGCCCAGAGCGGGATCCGCATCTCGTCTCAGGGAGAGGGCGCGAGTTCGCTCACCCTTACGCTGGCCACCGCTCCGGAGCCGGCGGACGAGGTCGTCGAGGCCGAGGGGGCGCGCGTCTACCTCGACCCCGTGGCGGCCACCGTATTGGAGGACAAGTCACTGGACGCCGGAGCCGACGACCAGGGAAGCGTGTCGTTCCTGGTCAAGGATCAGATGGCGTGACATGGGCGCCCGCCGTGCCGCACCGGCACGGCGGGCGCGCCCGTCAGCCGTCGCTGAGGAGCTTGTGGAGGTAGCGCAGCTGCTCCTCCGTCTGGAAGCCGCCGCCGCCCTCGTGGCCGTTCCAGGGCCACACGGAGATCTCCTTCGGGCCCTGCCAGTGGTTGTATCCGGCGAACACGGTCGACGGCGGGCAGACGTCGTCCATCAGCGCCACCGAGTAGAGCGCGGGCACCTGGCCGCGGGCGGCGAAGTTGAGCCCGTCGAAATACGACAGCGTGCGGAAGACCTGGTCGGCTGTGTCCCTGCGGGTGGAGAGGAAACGCACCAGCTCCTGGTACGGGTCCCTCCCGGTGATCTCGACCGCCCGCCGGAAGTGGGTCAGGAACGGCACGTCGATCAGCGCCGCCTTGACCGCCGGATGCAGCGCGGCCGTGGCCTGCGCGATGCCGCCGCCCTGGCTGCCGCCCGAGACGACGACCCGGCTCGCGTCCACCGCCGGGTGCTCGAGGGCCGCGTCCACGGCCCTGACGGCGTCGGTGAAGACGCGCCGGTAGTAGTAGTCGTCCGGGTCGAGGATGCCCCGGGTCATCATGCCCGGCGCCTGCGGCGAGGCGCTGCCGTGCGGGTCCCCGGTCGCGCCGGGGCTGCCGGCGTTCGCGCCGCCGTGGCCGCGCGTCTCCATCACGAACACCGCGTACCCGGCCGACGGCCAGAACAGGTGGTCCTTGGCGAACCCGCGACCGCCGCTGTAGCCGATGTAGTGCATCACGCACGGCACCGGGCCCTCGACGCCGCGCGGCACCAGGAACCACCCGTTGATCCGGTGCCCGCCCCAGCCCGCGAAGGACACGTCGAACACGTCGACGGTGGCGAGGGGCAGGTCGTACGGGACGTACTCGGCGCTCAGGTCGAACTCCCTGGCCTCGGCCAGAGTGCGTGACCAGAACGCGTCGAAGTCCGCGGGCTCGTCGCGTTCGGGGAGGTAGCTGCGGAGTTGCTCAAGCGGCAGGTCGAACAGTGGCACGGAATCTCCAGCCTCGTAGAGGGACGCTGATATTTCACCTCATCCCGCCGGTAAGCGCTATCCCACTCCGCGTCCGGAACCCCATCCACCTGACCGAAACCCGTGGCGTGCACTAACGTCCCCTTGTGGCTTCTTTCGCCAGGCTGGCCGGACGGGCGGTGGCGGGCGCCGGGGTGCTGGCCCTGTCACCGGTCCTCGGGCTGGCCACTTTGGCCGGGATGGCGATGGTGGGCGCGGAGGCGACCACGTTCACGGTGACGGGGCTGGCGGTCTTCGCGTCGGTGTTCTTCCTGGGGCTGCTGCTGTGCGTGCCCAGGCCGAGGGCCGTGTGGGGGCGCTGGTTGCGGGCGTTGGTGATCCTCGGGGTGGAGGCGGCCGTCGTGTGGCCGGTCGGTGTCGCCACGCTGCGCCCGCCGCAGCCCTCCGCTCCCCCGGCGCCGGTGGCCGGGCAGCGCGAGTGGCGGCTGCCGACGGGCTCGGAGCTGGCGTACGTACGGCTCGCGCCGAAGCGGGTCACGCGCCCCGACCCCGTGGTGTTCCTGCACGGCGGGCCCGGCGTGGCCGACCTGGCGGCCTCCTCGGCCTTCTTCAGGAAGCTGACGGCGGACGGCTACCAGGTGTACGTCTACGACCAGCTCGGGGCCGGGCGCTCGGCCCGGCTGCGGGACCCGCGCGAGTACGGCCTGACGCGCGACGTGGAGGACCTGGAGGCCATCAGGCAGACCGTGGGCGCGGACCGGCTGAACCTCATCGCCCACGACTACGGCGCGCAGCTCGCCACCGCCTACCTGGCCGCGCATCCCGACCGGGTGGCGAAGGCCGTCCTGGCCTCCCCCACCGGGCTGCCGCCGGAGCGGAAGCCGGACGGCGAGGTCGAGCTGGCGGCGATGTTCGGGCGGGGCGGTTCGCCGGACCCGCGCCTGCTCGCCGTCTCCACGCTGCTGCGGGTGGACCCGCACGCCGCGCACGCCTTCGCGGGTGACCGCGAGCTGGACGCCTACCTCGGCCTCGTCCGGCAGGGGGAGCCGCACCCGTGCCCGGCCGCCGCCACGACCGGATCCGGAGGGTACGTCGGCCTGACCGGGCGGACTGCGCCTTCCTCGCTCCCGTTGAGCCTGTCCGAGGCGAAGTCCCCCGTGCTGATCGTCAAGAGCCGGTGTGACGAGGAGGCCTGGACGTCGGCCATGGCCTACCGGCGGGCGCTGCCGTCGGCCACGCTCGCCTACCTCGACGACCAGGCCTCCACGGACGCCTATGCGAGCGAGCCGTACCTCGGGGTCCTGCGGGCGTTCCTGTCCGGGCGCCCGGTGGAGGCGTACGAGGGCGAGCGCCCGCCGCCCGGCTACCGCGGCCCGAGCTGACCGCCGCGCCGGGCGCGGCGGTCAGCCGGGCGAGCAGGCCCGTGAGCAGCAGGGCCGGGTCAGCGGGAGGCCGGGCGACGCTCGGGGTCGCAGCCGCCCGCCTTGGTGCCCGCGACCTTCCACTCCGCCCCGGGGAACGGGCTCATGAAGTGGGTCAGCAGGTCCACCGCGTAGTCCGGCACCTGGCCCCCCGGATCCAGCAGCGACACCATCTGGGGCCCGTCGGCGCCACGCAGCGTGATGGAGCTGGACCCGTTCCCGGCCGCGAAGCCGGGCTTGGCGTCCACCGTCACGCACGCCAGGCTGATCCCCGCCGCCTTGATCTCCTGCTTGGCGCCGATCCGCCGCATCCGCTGGTCGTA
Source organism: Nonomuraea sp. NPDC051941 (assembly GCF_044593615.1). Classification (NCBI taxonomy): domain Bacteria; kingdom Bacillati; phylum Actinomycetota; class Actinomycetes; order Streptosporangiales; family Streptosporangiaceae; genus Nonomuraea; species Nonomuraea sp. NPDC051941. The sequence continues at coordinate 268,698 of NZ_JBIUCF010000005.1, read as the reverse complement.
GCGGCGCAGCGCGAGCGAGTCGGTGGGGGCCAGCCGCACCGAGTCGCGGAAGACGTCGCTGCCGACCTCCCTGCTCAGCCGCACGTCCAGGGAGACCTCGGGCCGCAGGTCCACCCCCTTGGCGGCCAGCTTGAGCTGGCCGTAGTCGCCCTCGAAGCCGGGCGCGACGTACCCGAGGGCCGGGGGTGCCTTCAGCCCGAACGGGACCTTGCCGGGCCGGATGCGCAGCCACGACACGCGCTGCGCGTCCAGCGACAGGTCCTTGACCGCGCTCGCCTGCAACCCGAACTTCCCGCCGACGTTGTAGGTGAGGAAGCCCGTCGTGTACGGGACCTCCTTGCTCACGGAGATCTGCTGCGGCGCGACCGCGTCCATCCGCAGCCCCGCGTGCAGCGACAGGCGGCCCGTGGGGACGGGGCGGGAGACGAGGTCGAGCGACTGGTCGGGGTTCATGCGGATCGTGGTGTCGGCGGCCAGGTCCTTGACCGCGAACGACACGTCCCCGAGCCTGCCCTGCGGGTCCACGAGGCCGCCCTCCACGCCGAGGTAGCCGTCGAGGGTGCTGACGTTCGACTTGTAGGTGAGCGCCGGCACGCTCAGCCCGGCGGCCGAGGCGTCGGCGTCCACCCCGAACGAGGCCGGCACGTCCGCGAAGCGCAGCTCGCCGGTGCCCTTCCCGGCCAGGGTGACCTTGGCGTCCAGGCGCTTGACGGCCGCGGAGTTGTTGACGCGGATGCGGGTCTGGGCGCCGTACGTGCCCTGGACGGACACCGAGGCCGGCACGGGGTCGATCGACACGTGCCCGCGCAGGTCACCGGCCTCGGCCTGCACGTCGAGCGCGCCGAGCGTGGCGGCGGGCTCGATGCGGTACGCGGCCTGCACGGCGTTGCCCTGCGCCACGCCGAACGGCCCCAGCGACATGCTGGTGATCTGGGAGGGCAGCCCGGTCAGGGTGGCCCTGGCCTTGACGGGCACGGGTGACAGGACGCTGCTGGCGAGATAGACGCCGAGGCTCTTGCGCCGCGGGCTGAACCCCGAGAACGCGAACGTCTTACCCGTCATGTCCACGGTCACCTGGTCCGGCAGCCCGCTCACGTCCAGGTATCCCTGCAGGCCGAAGCAGCCGCGATCCGGCGTGCAGAACGGCCCCTGGGAGCAGCCCGCGGATCCGGCCGCGCAGCCGCCGTCCACCAGGGACACGCCGCCGGGCACGGCGGGCGCGGCCCGCATGCGGTCGAGCGCCCCGGCCTTGCCGAGCCAGGCGCGGGCGCGCACGTCCAGGCGCGAGCCGGCGTAGGTGAGTTTGCCCCCGTCGGAGGTGACCGACAGGCTGCCGGGCACGGGCCCGAGCGTGCCGATCAGGCCGAAGCGGGCGTCACCCTGCGTGATGTCGGCGTCCACGGCCAGCCTCTGCCGGGCCGAGCGGAAGTCCGCGCTGAACCCCTGCGCCCCTGCGCCTTTCAAGGGGGTGAACCCGACCTGCTTGAGCCCCTTGACCAGCACGCTGGCGTCCAGGTCGCCGGTGGCCTGGCTGTAGTGCGCCGCCAGGTGCGGCCCGGTGGGGGCCTTGGCGCCGTCGTGGTTGGTGAACGCCACCTCCGCCGACCCGACCGGCCCGGACAGGCCGCGGAAACGGTACGACGCCGGGTCCCACGAGGCGTCGAAGCGGGCCGGCACGCCGCTCACCTCGGCGGCGGCCCTGGCGTACCGGTCGCCGAGCTTGACCCTGGCCAGGGCCGAGACCTTGGCCACCGGCGCGTCCGCGGTCCAGGTGAGGGTCCGGGCGCCCGTGTCGGCGACCAGCTCGACGCTCTTGCGCACGCCCTCGACGGTCGCCTCCAGGTCCTCCCCGGACGGCGAGGTCACGTGCGCTTTATTGGCATAAATCTTGATCTGGTCAATCTTGGCGGACGTGGCGACCTTGACGGTCGAGCGCTCGCCCAGCTCCCACGAGGCCTTGACGTCGTCGCGCACGCCCAGGACGGTGCCGTCGACGGTGGGGCCCGTCTCGAGATTCGCATAGGCGGCGCGGATGCTGCGGATCACGCCGCTGGCCTGGTATTCGGCCTTCCGGCCCGCGGGGTCGAGGGTGACGTCCACGGTGGCGGGCGTGTTGGAGATCTCCAGGCGGGCCACGTGGGTGCCGTCGATGCTGGCCGCGCCCACGAACGAGCGCCCGCTGGAGCCCACCTCCAGGTGGGCGTGCGGCACGGCCCCGTACGTGACGTCGAACCCGGACAGCCCCGAAAGCAGCCCCGACACCCCCACCGCGTCACCCTTCTTGATCATGGTGACGTGGCCGCCGCGCGGGCTGGAGATGGCGCCCTCGTTGCGCTGGAGCACCACGGCGAACCGGCCGATGGGCGAGCTGGTCGTGTGCGTGACGCGGTGCTCGGCCAGGTCGTTGACCAGGCGCACCTTGGCCGGCAGGTCGCTCAGCTCGGTCCTCAGCACGGTCTTGTCCGCGGCCCGGTCGAAGAAGAGCAGAGAGGCCGCCCCGGCCCGGCCCTTGGCGGACTCGACGGTCAGGGTCTGCTTGCCGTCCGCGGCCGCGTACTTGGCGGTCAGGGTCGGCGGCACCTTCCTGACCTGGGCGCTCAGCACCCTGGCCAGCTTGCCGTCACGGTAGGTGAAGCTGTGCAGCCGGGCGCGGGCGATCGAGGACGGGCTGGTGAAGCGGACCTCGCCGTCCGACAGCCGTACCGCGGCGCGGGCGGGCATGCGGTCGAGCACGGCCTGGGTGAACTGGCGGCCGTTCACCGCCAGCGCCTCCAGCTTGGCGGGCGCGGAGGCGTGGACGTCCAGGGAGGGCGAGTCGAGCGCGGCGGTCACGCTGAGCTTCTCGGTGGCGGGCGTCTGGCGCAGGCTCACCACGCTGCGGCCCGTCAGCCCCGCGACCAGGGCCGCGGACTTCCCGGGATCGGTACGCTTCACGCTGGCCTTGACCTGCTTGCCCGTCAGGTCTACGCCGAACGTCCCCCAGTCGAAGGCCGACAACGACGCGCCGTGCCGCAGGCCGTCGAACCCGACCGACACCTTGCCGTCGTACTCGGCCCAGACCAGCGCCTTGACCTGCCCCTGCGACAGCCGCTTGACCGCGAACCCCAGCCCGGCCGCCCCCTCCAGGGGGTTGGCCGTCGGCACGAGGTCGGCGGCCAGGTCGGGCCGGCCGTCGCCGGTGACGTCGGCGACGGCCGGTGTGGCGACCGGCTGCGAGATGGAGCAGGAGACCGGCACGGCCTCGCTCTGGACGCAGAGCCGGTACGTCAGCCCCGGCACCACCTTGCCCAGCCCACCCAGCCCGTCGAAGGCCTTGAGGATCGGCGCCAGCGGCTTGATCAGCGTCAGCGGCTCGGCGTCCGCCGTGTCGGGCAGCACACTCCGGACGTCGGGCGCCTGCCTGCCGAAGCCCTGTTCCTCCTGGACGGAGGCGGCCTCGGAGGTGACCTCGTCGATGAGCCGCGGCCCGGCGGGCGTGGTCACCTCGGGCTCGTCGGGCCCCACCCGCCCGGTGCCCGCCGGCCTGACGGCGAGCGAGGGCCGGGTGGGAACGCTGACCGCGGCGGCCGGCGGCTCCTGCACGGCGGGCACGGGCTGGACCCTCACCTGGGTGTGGCCCAGCGTCTGGGCCTGGGCACTCGGTGGCAGGGCCACCAGGACTGTGGCGCTTGCGATGGACGTCGAAGCGAGCACGCGCAGAAGGGCGTGCGGCATGAAACGTTCTCCCCCGGACCGGTCTAATTCATCCCATCAGAAACATAGGTCACGATGCGACCACACCTCCTCACAGGTAGTCAAACCCACCTGGACATGGGACCCCAATTTTCAGGATCACTGTCAAGCGGTTGAGTCTCCATCTAGGGGAGGCGGAAAGGTGGAGACATGGCGCTCTACTCCATCGGTGACCTGGCCCGGCGCACCGGGCTGACGGTCAAGACCATCCGGTTCTACTCCGATCGGGGGATCGTGCCGCCTACCGACCGCAGCCCCACCGGGTACCGCCTTTACGACCTCGACGCCGTCGCACGCCTGGAGCTCGTACGGACGCTGCGCGACCTGGGAGTGGACCTGCCCACGATCCGGCGGGTCGTGGCACACGAGGTCTCGCTCCCCGAGGTCGCCGCGGCGCACGCCGAAGCGCTGGCCGTGCAGATCCGCACGCTCCGGCTGCGGCGCGCGGTGCTCACGGCGGTGGCCAGGCGCGGCTCCAGCCCCGAGGAAATGGATCTCATGCACAAACTGGCAAGACTCTCCGAGGACGAACGCCGCCGCCTCGTCGACGACTTCCTGGAGGCCGCCTTCGACGGCCTGGACACCGTTCCGGGGTTCGCCGGGATCATGCGCTCGATGACGCCCGAGCTGCCCGACGACCCCTCGCCCGAGCAGGTGGAGGCCTGGGTGGAGCTGGCCGAGCTCGCGCAGGACCCGGACTTCCGGGCCGCCGTCCGGCGCATCCTCGCCCGGCACGCGGCCGAACGAGGCGAGGCCGACGCGCCCCCGCGCCCCGACCCCGCCGCACTGGCCCGCGACCACGCCCGCCCGGCCCTCACAGCGGGTCTCGCCCCCGAGGCCCCCGAGGCGGACTCCGTGGTGGCGGCGGTCGTGGCCGCGTACGCCCGCGACCTCGGCTTCCCGGACGACCCCGCCCTCCGGCGGCGGCTGCTGGACCGACTGGAGGAGGCGGACGACCCACGCAGGGACCACTACCTCGAACTGCTGGCGGTGATCAACGGCTGGCCTTCGCCGGAGCCGCTGAGCCCCGCCCTCGGCTGGTTCACCGAGGCCCTGCGCGCCCGCCTGGACTGACGTTCCCGGCGGGTCCAGTACGGTTTCGCCGTGATCTCTGAGCTCGGTCGAGTGTGTTGAGATGGGCGGTGGCCAAGCGTCTGGGCTTGCTGGTCGTGGTGCGGCTGTGGGTCGGTCGGGGCCGGATTCGTGTGGTGTGGGTCGGCACGGCTCAACTCGAGGACGGCGGTCAGACGGCCTCGGCCGGCTCGACCACCGCGTCGGGTCCCGGGAAGACGAGTTGCTCGTGTCCGTCCTTGAATCGCACCAGGAACGGTGGCGTGCCGTTCTCGCCCCGGGTCTCGATGATCTCGCCTATCCGGTCTCCGTGGCCGACGACGTTGCCGTGGACGATCAGGTGGTCACCGACGTTCGCGCGCATGATGAGTTCCTCTCAGCTGGTCTTGGGCAACTTTGAGGTTCCTTCCCACATTGCACCCGAAGGGCCGCCCCGCAAAGGGCATGCCTTTCTCATGCCGCGTCTTATGGAAATCTGCAAGCCCGCGCTCGACGCCTCGGCCATCCCGCGCCGCAGTAGCGTCGGTGCGGGAGGAGATCTTCGTGAAGGTGATCGTCTTTGATGCGATGGGCGTCCTGTACCGGTACGGGAACGTCCAGGACCGGGTGCTCATCCCGTACCCTGCGAGCCCAGGGCTGCGCGGCGGCGTGGTCGGCGATCCTGCGCCGCCGCTAGGGCAGGAAGGTGTCCAGGGCGGCCAGGTCGTCGGGGGTGAGCTCGACGGCGGCCGCGTCCAGGTTCTCCTCCAGGTGGGCGAGCGACCCGGTGCCCGGCGTGGGCAGGATGACGGGCGAGTAGTGCAGCAGCCACGCCAGCGCCACCTGACCGGCGCTCGCCCCGTGCCGCCGTGCCGTCTCCGGCAGGCCGTCGCGGACCAGCGAGCCGTTGCCCAGGGGGAACCACGGCAGGAACGCCAGCCCGCGCTCCTCGCACGCCCGCAGCACCGGCGCGGACTCGCGGTCCAGCAGGTTGAAGCGGTTCTGGACCGAGGCGATCTCCGTGATCCCCAGCGCCCGCTCCAGCTCCTCCACGGTGACCGTGTCGAGGCCGATGTGCCGGATCTTGCCCTCCTGCCGCAGCTCGGCGAGCGTTCCGAGCTGGTCGGCCAGCGGCACGTCCGGGTCGATCCGGTGGAGCTGGTAGAGGTCGACGGTGTCGGTCTTGAGCCGGCGCAGGCTCGCCTCGCACATGGCGCGCAGCCGCTCGGGCCGCCCGGAGACGTGCCAGACGTTGGGGCCCGTACGGACGACACCGCCCTTGGTCGCCACCACCAGATCGTCCGGGTACGGGTGCAGCGCCCGCGCCACCAGCTCTTCGGCCAGGTCCGGCCCGTAGTTGTCGGCCGTGTCGACGAGCGTCACCCCGCGTTCCACGGCGCGCCGCAGGATGGCGACGGCCTCGTCCGGGTCGAGGCGCGGCCCCCAGTAGCCGGGCCCGGTGAGCATGCCCGTGCCGTACCCGAGCCGGTTGACCCGCAGCTCACCGGCGATGTCGAAAGTCTGACTGATCACTGTGCCCTCTCAGTAGCTGTGGTCCGCCGTGACGTCGGCGGAGGCCGACACCGCCCGCTCGGCCGTGCCGCCGCGCAGTGCGAGCACGATCATGGACAGCGTGTCGACGATGGTGAGGTGGGCCAGGCGGCTGGCGACCGCCTCCATCCCGAAGACGAGGTCCTGCCCGCCGCCGACGAGCACCCAGGTGCTCTCCTCGGCCAGCGGCGAGCTGGCGTAGCTGGTGATCGCCACGACCCGCGCCCCGGCGGCGCGGGCGCGGCGGGCGGTGTCGACGGTGGAGCGGGTGGCCCCGCTGTGGCTGATCGCCAGGCAGACCGACGGCTCCGGCAGCAGCTCGGCGGCCAGGTGCGCGGTGAGCGGGTCGGGCGGCAGGTCCACCGGCAGGCCGAGGGCCCGCAGCCGGTAGGCGGCGTCGACGGCGACCGCTCCCGACAGGCCGGTGGCGGCGAACAGCACCCGGGCGGCCCCGCTGAGTGCCTCGGCGGCGGCGTTCAGGTCGTCGCGCGACAGCGTGGCGCCCAGCCCGCCGAGCGCCTCCTGCGCCGCCCGCACGGTCGCGGCCAGCGGGTCGCGGTCGTCCTGGGGCTCAGGCGCTCGCGGCGTCTCGCGGGCGGAGGCGATCTTCAGCTCCTGGTAGCCGCCGAACCCGAGCCGCCGGCACGCCCGTACGACGGTGGACGCCGACGTGCCGGCCAGCCGCGCCACGTCGCTCACGCTCAGGTGGACGAGCCCGGCGCCCTGGTCGAGCACCACCTGCGCGACCCGCGCCTCGGCGTCGTGCAGCCCGGAGAGCCTGGCCCGCACGGTGGCCGCGAGGGAATTACGTTCCATGGCGGCAGAGTAACAGAGAACGAAATTCCGTCTTGATACCGTGGTGGGCATGCGTCCCATGGAGCAGCGGACGATCCTCGTCACCGGCGCCACCGACGGGCTCGGCCGGGCGCTGGCCGCCGACCTGGCCGCACGCGGCGCGACCGTCCTCGTGCACGGCCGCGACGACCGGCGCGGCCACGACACGCTGGCGGAGATCCGGGCCGCCGTCCCCGCCGCGCGGCTGCACTGGTACCGCGCCGACCTGGCCTCGCTCGACGAGGTACGCGAGCTCGCGCAGGCCGTCTCGGCCGACCACAAGGACCTCGACACGCTGGTGAACAACGCGGGGATCGGCACGACCGTGCCGGGCGGCGGGGTGCGGCAGGAGAGCGCGGACGGCCACGAGCTGCGCTTCGCGGTCAACTACCTGGCCGGCTACCTGCTCACCCGGCTCCTGCTGCCGGTGCTGCGCGAGTCGGCCCCGTCCAGGATCGTCAACGTCAGCAGCCTCGGCCAGGCCCCGATCGACTTCGGCGACGTCATGCAGGCCGCCGGCTACAGCGGGGTGCGCGCGTACTGCCAGAGCAAGCTCGCGCAGGTGATGTTCACCGTGGACCTGGCCGAGGAGCTGGCGGGCACCGGGGTCACCGCCAACGCCCTGCACCCGGCCACCTACATGCCGACCAAAATGGTCGCCACACCGGTCAGCGAGCTGCGGGAGGGCGTGGAGGCCACGTCGCGGCTTGTCACCGACCCCGAGCTGGACGAGGTGTCCGGGCGCTTCTTCGACGGCCTGTGGCCCTCGCAGGCGCTGGAGCAGGCGTACGACGCCGGGGCGCGGGCCCGGCTGCGCGAGCTGTCGGAAAACCTGTCGAAGGCGCGGCCACCGGCTCACTAGCGTTTGCCGGTGCACATCTATCTGGAAACCGGGCGGCTGATCCTGCGCCGCTTCACCGAGTCCGACGCCGGCCACCTCTTCACCCTCCACAACGACCCCGAGGTCATGGAGTTCCTCAACGGCGGCAAGCCCACGCCGCACGAGGTGATCGTCGGGAAGACGCTGCCCGCGTTCATCGCAACCGGTTTCTTCGCGGCGATCGAGAAGCCGTCCGAGGCCTTCCTCGGGTGGTTCCACCTGCGCGCGCCCAAGGGCACGCCGGACGACGAGCCGGAGCTGGGCTACCGGCTGCACAAGTCGGCCTGGGGCAGGGGGTACGCGACCGAGGGCTCGCTCGCGCTGATCGACAAGGCGTTCCGGGAGCTGGGCGCGCGCCGGGTCTACGCCCAGACGATGGCCGTGAACGTGCGCTCGCGGCGGGTCATGGAGAAGTGCGGGCTGCGCTTCACCCGCACCTTCCACCTGGAGTGGGAGGACCCGCTGCCGGGAGCCGAGCACGGCGAGGTGGAGTACGAGCTGACGCGCGCCGAATGGGAGACGCGCTGACCCCCAACCTGGTGCACTGGTCGGACCAGTCGCTAGGGTGCCTCGTATGGGATATGACGCGCTGTTCCGCCTGGATGGGCGGCGGGCCGTGGTGATCGGGGCGGGGAGCGGGATCGGCCGGGAGGCGGCGCTGGCGCTGGCCGCCCACGGGGCTTCCGTGGTGTGCGCCGACCGCGACCTGGCCTCGGCCGAGGAGACCGCCGCCGCGTGCGGCGGCGACGCCCGGCTGCTCGACGTGCTGGACGCCGCCGAGGTGCAGAGGACCGCCGGGGAGGAGCCCGCCGACGTGCTGGTGTTCACGGCCGCCACGAACGTCCGCAAGCGGCTGCTCGACTACTCCGGCGAGGAGTTCGACCGGGTGGTGGGGCTGAACCTGCGGGCCTCGTTCGACGTGGTGCGGGCCTTCGGGGCGGGCATGGTCGAGCGCGGGCGCGGGTCGATCATCGGGTTCGCCTCGATCCGCGCGTCCGTGACCGAGCCGGGGCAGAGCGTCTACTCGGCCACGAAGGCGGGCCTGGTGCAGCTGCTGCGGACGGCGGCGGCCGAGTTCGGGCCGCACGGGGTGCGGGTGAACGCCATCGCGCCCGGCGTGGTGGAGACGCCGCTGACCAGGCAGATCAAGGACAACCCCGACTGGTACGCCGCGTACGCGAACAAGAGCGCGCTCGGCCGGTGGGCGACGGCGCGGGAGATGGCCGGCGCGGTGGTCTACCTGGCCGGCGACGCGGCCAGCTTCGTGACCGGCTCGGTCCTGTACGTGGACGGCGGCTGGACCGCCGTGGACGGCCGCTTCGACCCGCCCAACTAGAAAGGCGCCGGCGACCGGGTCCCGCGACCCGGTCGCCATGACCACCCGCTAGGCGGGCCGGATGATCGCCATCCGGGTCACCGTCAGCTCCTCAATGGCGAAGCGGGGCCCCTCGCGCCCGATCCCGGAGTCCTTCACGCCGCCGTACGGCATGTTGTCCGCCCGGAACCCCGGCACCTCGTTGACCACCACTCCCCCGGCCTCGATCCGCTCGATGGCCGCGAACGCCGTGGCCAGCGACCGGGTGAACACCGAGGCGTGCAGGCCGTACCGCGACTCGTTGACGGCGGCGAAGGCGGCGTCGAGGTCGCGCACCGGGCGCACGCACACCACCGGGCCGAAGATCTCCTCATCCCACGCGGCGGCCCCGTCGCCGACGCCCGCGAGCACGGTCGGCGCGATGGCCCGGCCGTCGCGGTGCCCGCCCGTGACCACTTCGCCCCCCGACTCCGCGATCCACTCCAGCACGCGGTCCGTGGCGGTCTCGTCGATGAGCGGGGCGACGCGGGTCTCCGCCAGGCGGGGGTCGCCGACCGTGACGTTCTTGACGCGGTCGGCCAGCAAGGACACGAACCGCTCCCGTACGGGCTCCTCGACCAGCACCCGCTGGACGGAGATGCACGCCTGGCCGGAGGCGTAGTAACCGCCGCGAACGACGGCGTCGGCGGCGGCCTCCAGGTCGGCGTCGGCCGCCACGACGAGCGCCGCGTTCGACCCCAGCTCCAGCAGGACCTTGGTGGGGGCGGCGTTGCGGGCGATGGCGTGCCCGGCGGCGGCCGAGCCGGTGAACGAGACCGCGCCGATCCGGCGGTCCTCCACCAGCGTCCTGCCGACCTCGACGTCCCCGGTGACGAGCTGCACGGCGGCCGGGGGGAGCGCGTCCGCCGACCGGATGAGGTGCACCAGCCAGAGCGTGGCCAGCGGGGTCGCGGGCGCGGGCTTGACGATCACGGGGCAGCCCGCGGCCACGGCCGGGGCGATCTTGTGGGCGGCGAGGAGCAGCGGGTAGTTGAAGCCGGTGATCCCGACGACCACGCCGATCGGGCGGCGCGTCCAGAACCCGACCAGTCCCTCTCCCGAGGGCAGCAGGTCGAGCGGCACGGTCTCGCCGTGCAGCCTGGCGACCTCCTCGGCGGCCGTGGCCAGCGTGACGAGCGTCCTGGCGACCTCGACCCTGCAGTCGGCCAGCGGCTTGCCGGTCTCGAGGACGAGCAGCCGCTCGAACTCCTCCCGGTTGGCCGCGAGCGCGTCGTGGGCCTTCATGAGGGCGGCGCGGCGGGCGTGCGACGGGAGCGCCGCCATGGCGGGCGCGACGGCCAGGGCCGCGTCCACGGCCCGCCGGGCGAGACCGGCGTCGCCCCTCGGGACCGTGGCGACGAGGGAGCCGTCGTACGGGAAGGTGACGTCGTCGGTTTCCGCCGTCTCCACCCACCCGTCGCCGATGGGCAGGCCGGACGGCCATGCGGTGTCGATGCTCATGCTCGCTTCCGTTGGGCGCTGGGGAACACGTCGAGGTACGCGGGCGCGTCCTCGTGGCCGGTGGCGGCGAGGACGGCGTGCGCGATGGCGCGGCTGAACACGTCGGCCCCCGCCGCCAGGACCTCCTGCAGGGTGTCGTGGTCGGGCTCGGGGCCGGCGCAGGTGGCCAGGCCGAAGATCGTGTCGCCGTCGGTCATGGTGTGGGCCGGCCTGATCGCCCTGGCCAGGCCGTCGTGGGCGACCGCGGCGAGCTTGCCGCACTGGGCCTTGGTGAGGGTGAGGTCGGTGGCCACCACGCCGATGGTGGTGTTGAAGGAGGGGGCGTTCTGCGGGCTCCAGGCGTCGATCTCCGCCTGGAGCGGGGGCTGGAGGTGGTCGAACTCGCCTGGCAGGCCGTACCTCGCGCCGGCGAGCGTGCCGTCGCGGGGGTCGAGGACCGAGCCTACGGGGTTGGCGACGACCAGGGCGGCCACGGTGGCGCCGCCGGGCAGGACGAAGCTCGCCGTCCCCACCCCTCCGGCCAGCCCACCGGCCCTGGCCCCGGTCCCGGCCCCGACCGACCCATTCCCCACCCCGCCGTCGAGGGTGACGGTCCCTCGGACGGGTACGACGCCGTCCGGCGAGCCCGTCCCGCTTCTCCCCCAAGGGACCCCCGCCACGGACGGCGGGAGAGCGGCCGACCCACCGTCCGGGGCGGCGGCGTCATGGGCGGCGGTGCCGAAGGTGGCGTCCGGTACGGCGCGGAACGTGCCACCGCGCCCCAGGTCGAAGATGACCGCCGCCGGCACGATGGGCACCACCCCGCCGGCCACCGGATACCCGATGCCCGCGTCCGCCAGCCGTTCCACCACCCCGCAGGCCGCCGACAGCCCGTACGCGCTCCCGCCCGTCAGCACCACGGCGTGCACGCGCGACACCAGGTTCCGCGGATCCAGCAGCTCGGTCTCGCGGGTCCCGGGAGCGGCGCCCCGCACGTCCGCCCCCGCCACGGCCCCCGAAGGAGGGGCCAGGACGACGGTGGTGCCCGTGCGGTAGCCGCCGCCGACCCGCTGCGCGTGGCCGACCCGGAGCCCGGCCACGTCCATCAGCGAGTTGGAAGGCCCGGCGCGCATCAGAAGTCCCCGTTGAGGAAGCGCCGGGCCGCCTCGGCGAACACGCGGGTGCACTGGACGATCTCGGCCACCTCCACGAACTCGTCCGCCTGGTGCGCGATCCACTTCCCGCCGGGCCCGTACACCACGGACGGGATCCCGCCCCAGTGCGTCAGCACGGTCCCGTCCGTGGACCCGGGCACCCCGCCGTAGACGGGCTCCGCGCCGGTGACGGTACGGTGGGCGGCGGCCAGCGCGGCCACCACCGGGTCCGACACGGGCACGTCCACCGGCGGCCGGTCCACCAGCACCGACACCTCGGCGGCGATCCCGTCGTAGGAGGCGAGCGCGGCCACCCGGTCGGCGATCAGCTTGTGCTCGACCCCGGGGATCGTCCGCACGTCCACGAAGACCGAGGCGGCCGCCGGGATCACGTTCACCTGTTCCTCGGAGCCGGCCCGCAGCACGGTCGGCGTCACGTACACCTCGCCGAGATGCTCGTGCGCCGGGTGCCGTCCCTGCAGCTCCTCCTGCAGCGACCCCAGCCCCACCAGCAGCGAGCCCACGGCGGGGAGGGGGTTGCGGCCGTGCTGCGGCATGGCGCCGTGCGCCATCTTGCCAGCGAGGTCGACGCGCAGCCGCAGCGCGCCCTTGGCCACCGCGCAGATCTCGCCCGCCTCGGGCTCGGCGACGATCGCGCCGTCCACGTCGGCGGTCAGCCCTTCGGAGACGAAGTGGTGCGCGCCGATCATGAGGCCTTCCTCGTCGGCCAGCGCGCACACCTTGATCCGCCCGGGGAACGGTCCAGCCAGCTGCAACGCGCGGGTGGCGTAGAGGGTCGCGGCCAGGCCGGACTTCATGTCGGCGCTGCCCCGCCCCCACAACCTCCCGTCGCGGATCTCCCCGCCGAACGGGTCGACGGTCCAGGTGGACAGGTCGCCCTCGGTCACCACGTCCGTGTGGCCCTCGAACATCAGGGTGGGCCCGGCACCGCCGCCGCCCTCGACCACGGCCACCACGTTCGGCCGGTCCGGCTCCACCTCGTACACGGTGGGCTCCCAGCCCCACTCCCGCATCTTGGCGGCCACCAGCTCGGCGGCGGCCCGCTCACGCCGCCCGGGGTCGTTGGTGCTGGGGATCCGCACCAGCTCCTGGGTGAACCCCACCACTCCGTCGGCATCGACGTCGATCAAAACAATCCCTCCAGAGTCGGTACGGCCTGCAGCAACGTACGCGTGTAGGCGTGGGCGGGCGCGGCCCAGACCTCGTCCACCGGCCCGCTCTCCACGATCTCCCCATGGCTCATGACCGCGACCGTCTCGCACACGTGCCGCACCACGGACAGGTCGTGCGAGACGAACACGAGCGTGAGCCCCAGCTCGTCCACGAGGTCGGCCAGCAGGTTGAGTATCTGCCCGCGCACGGACACGTCCAGCGCGCTCACCGGCTCGTCGGCCACCAGCACCTTCGGCCGGGGCGCGAGCGCGCGGGCGATGGCGATGCGCTGGCGCTGCCCGCCGGAGAACTGGTGCGGGTAGCGTTCGGCGGCCGAGGCGGGCAGCCCGACCCCCTCCAGCAGCTCGGTCACGCGGTCGCCGACCGGCAGGCCGAGCGCGACGAGCGGCTCGGCGACCAGGTCCCGGACGCGCATGCGGGGGTCGAGCGAGCTCATCGGGTCCTGGAAGACGATCTGCAGGTTCTCCCGCAGGAAGCGCAGCCGGCGCTCCGGCTTGCCGGCGATCTCCTGCCCGTCGAACCGGATGGACCCGCCGGTCGGCTGATCGAGCCCGCACAGCAGGCGCAGCAGCGTCGACTTGCCGGAGCCGGACTCGCCGACGATGCCGTACCGCTCGCCCCGGCCGACCGTGAGCGACACGTCCTTGAGCGCGTGCACGGCGGCGCCCGCCTTGGTGAGCGAGGTGCGGGGCCGGTGGTAGACGCGGCTGAGGTCGCGGGCCTCAATCAGCGGGGTGCCAGCATGCGTGGGCATGGCCGTCTCCTGTCAGCGCGGGTACGGTCTCGCACTCGGCGGTGGCGTGCGGGCAGCGGTTGCGGAAGACGCAGCCGCCGGGGAACTGCCCGGCCGGCGGGACGCTGCCCTTGATGGTGGGCAGCCGGGTGCCGCGCGGGGTGAGCCTGGAGGCGGCCAGCAGGCCCTCGGTGTAGCGGTGGCGGGGCCGGGTGAAGACCTCGCGGATCGGGCCGCTCTCGACGACGCGGCCCCCGTACATGACCAGGACCCGCTCGCACACCGACGCCACGACGGCGAGGTCGTGGGTGATGAACAGCAGCGCGGGCGCGACCTCGGCGATCAGCTCCAGCATCTGCTTCTGCACGGTGACGTCGAGCGCCGTGGTGGGCTCGTCGCAGATGAGCAGGCTCGGCTCGTTGGCCAGGGCGATGGCGAGCATGACGCGCTGGCGCTGGCCGCCGGAGAGCTGGTGCGGGTACGCGCGGGCGATCTGCGCCGGTTCGGGCAGGCGTACGCGTTCCAGCAGGTCGAGCGCCTTCTCCCGGGCCCGCGCGCGCGGCGTGCCGTGCAGGGTCATGACCTCGGCGACCTGGGCGCCGATGCGCATGAGCGGGTTGAGCGCGGTCATGGGCTCCTGGAAGACCATGGAGACGTCCTGGCCGCGCAGCCGCTTCAGCCGGCTCTCGGGCACGCCGACCAGGTCGTTCCCGCCCATCGTGGCCGTGCCCGAGGCGGTGACGCCCTCGGGGAGCAGGCCCATGAGCGACAGCGCGGTCAGCGACTTGCCGGACCCGGACTCGCCGATCAGCCCGACCCGCTCGCCGGGCGCGATGGCGAACGACACCTCGTGCACCAGCTCCAGCGAGTCAGCCTGTACGGTCAGCCCCTCAACCTTCAGCACGGACCCTCCTGAGCTTCGGATCGAGGTAGTCGCGCAGGCCGTCCCCGAGGAGGTTGAAGCCGAGCACCGCGAGCGCGATCGCCAGGCCGGGCCAGAGCGCCAGGCGCGGGGTCGAGAACAGCAGCTCCTGCGACTCCTGCAGCATCCGCCCCCACGACGGGGTGGGCGGGCGGGTGCCGAAGCCGAGGAACGACAGCGCCGCCTCGGCCAGGATCGCGATCGCGAACGACACCGACGCCTGCACGATGAGCACGGAGCCGATGTTCGGCAGCACGTGGCGCATCGCGATGGCCGGGCGGCGGCGCCCGGCGGCCCTGGCGGCCAGGATGTAGTCGGTCACCATGACCTGGAGCGTGGCGGCGCGGGCCACCCGGGCGAACGCGGGCACGGTGGCCACGCCGATCGCGATCATCGCGGTGAGCGTGCCCGGCCCGTAGACCGCGCCGAGCATGACGGCCAGCAGCAGCGCCGGGAACGCGAACACCAGGTCGTTGACCCGCATGATCAGCTCGGAGAGCCAGCCGCGCGGCGTCATCCCGGCGATCATGCCGAGCGGCGTGCCGATGACGGCGGCGATGCCGACGGCCACGATGCCCACGTAGAGCGTGGTCCGGGCGCCGACCATGATCTGGCTGAAGGTGTCGCGGCCGAACTTGTCGGCCCCCAGCAGGTAGCCGCCGCCCGGCTGCCGCAGCTTGCGCGCCGCGTCCACGAGCGTCGGGTCGTGCGGCGTCCAGAAGAACGACACCGCCACCGCCAGCACCACGAGCCCGACGAGCACGCCGCCGACCAGCAGCCCGGCGTTCATCCGGCCCCTCATCGCAGCCTCGGATCGAGCACGCGGTAGGCCACGTCCACCACGAAGTTGATCAGCAGGACGGCCGCCACCAGCACCATCACCACACCTTGGACGAGCAGCAGGTCACGCCCGGCGACGCCGTTGAGCAGCAGGTCGCCGAGCCCGGGGATGACGAAGACCCGCTCGACCACTACCGCGCCGATCAGCAGCGTGGCCAGTTGCAGGCCGAGCACGGTGACGACGGGGATCGAGGCGTTGCGCAGGCCGTGCCGCCACAGGGCGCCGGTGCTGCCCCGGCCCTTGGCGCGGGCCGTGCGCAGGTAGTCCTCGCGCATCACGTCGAGCACGGCGCTGCGCACGTACCGGGTCAGGACCGCGCCCTGTACGAGGCCGAGCGACAACCACGGCAGCAGCAGGCTGAGCAGCCACTGCGCCGGGTTCTCGGCGATCGGCACGTAGCCGCCGGACGGCAGCGCCTGGGCCTGTACCGCGAACACGAACACCAGCAGGATGCCCGCAAGGAACGCCGGGATCGCGATGCCGACCTGGCTGAGCGCGCTGATGGCCGCCCCGAGCGGGTTGCGGTGGTGCACGGCCGCGAACGTGCCGAGCGGCACCGCGATGACCAGCGCCACCAGCATCCCACCGAGCACCAGCACGGCCGTGACGCCGAGCCGGTCGCTGATCTGCGGGCCGATGGGCGAGCTGGTCACGTACGAGGTGCCGAAGTCGCCGTGCAGGAGCCCGCCGAACCAGTCGAAGAACTGCACGACGGGCGGCCGGTCGGTGCCGAACTGCTTGCGCAGCGCCGCCACCGCGTCGGGCGTGGCGTTCACGCCGAGCGCGACCTCCGCCGGGTCGCCGGGCAGCAGCGCCATGAACGCGAACACCACCACGCCCGCCACGGCGGTGCTCGCGACGAGCACCGCCAGGCGTTTGATCAGGTAAAGCGTCACTGCTGCTTGGAGAGCGCGGTGAAGTCGAAGGACTCCGCGATGGCGTTCTTCGGCAGCCCGGTGACGCCCTTCTTCGCCACGATCAGGTTGGGGAAGAGGAAGAGCCAGTCGGCGGCCGCGTCGTCGGACAGCAGCTTGGCGGCCTTCTTCAGGTCGTCGGTCTGCTGCTGCTCGGTGCCCTCGTCGGCGGAAGCGAGGAGCTTGCCGAACTCGGGGTTGTCGTAGCGGAAGTAGTACGACTTGTCGGCGAATATGCCCATGTCGCGGGGCTCGACGTGGTTGATGATGGACAGGTCGTAATCGCCCTGCTTGAACACCACGTCCAGCCAGCGGGCCGGGAACTCCAGGGGCTCGATGTCGGCGGTGATGCCGACCTGCGCGAGCTGCGACTTGACGACCTGGGCGCTCGCCACCGCGTACGGCAGGTTGGGGATGCGCATCTTGACGTTGAGCGTCTTGCCGCCGAGCAGTTCCTTGGCCTTGGCCGGGTCGTACGGGTAGTCGCCGGTGCGGTCCTCGTACCAGGGGTCGGTGGGCGGCACCATCGAGCCGATCAGCTGGCCGCGCCCGGCCCAGGCGGTCTCCAGCAGCGCCTTGTGGTCGATCGCGTAGCGGACGGCCTGCCTGGCCTTCTTGTCGTTGAACGGCGGGCGGCTGTTGTTCATCGACAGCACGACCTCGCCGTTCGTGGTGCCCTCGACCGTCTGGAAGCGGTTGGGGTCGGCGAACTGCTGCAGCGACTCGGGCGCCTGCACGGCGGAGATGACGTCGATGCCGCCGGTCAGCAGCGCGTTGTTCATCGCCGTGGCGTCCTTGAAGTACTTCAGCGTGATCGACGACAGCGGCGGCTTGGTGCCCCAGTAGGAGGCGTTCGCGTTGAGCTGGATGGAGTCGCCGCGCCGCCACGAGCCGAGCGTGTACGGGCCGGTGCCGACGGGCTTGTTGGCCAGGTCGGCGATCCCGGTGCGGCTGAACATGGCACCGAGCCTGGTGGCCATCGAGTAGAGGAAGCCGTTGCTCGGCTTCTTGAGCGTGACGACGGCGGTGGAGTCGTCCTTCTTCTCCACCTTGTCGACGACGTCGAGCTGTGCCTTGATCTTGAGCTTCCAGTCCGTCTTGACCCGGTCGAGCGAGAACGCCACGTCGTCGGCCGTGAACGGCGCGCCGCTGCTGAACTTGACGTCCTTGCGCAGGCTGAACGTGTAGGTCTTGCGGTCGGGCGAGACGTCCCACTTCTCGGCGAGCAGCGGCACGATCTTGCCGTCCTGGTCGAGCTTGACCAGGCCCTCGTAGACGTTGACGAGCAGCGCCTGCGGAATGGCGGCGCCCTCCGTCGAGGTGAAGTCGAGGTTCGCGGGCTCGGCCACGAATCCCACGGAAAGGGCCTGGGTCTTGGGGGTGCCCGCACTGCCGCCGCCGCTGGAGGTGCCGCCGCAGGCGGCCGTGCCCAGCAGGAGACCGCCGGCGGCGATCCAGATGCCGATTCGCCTCATGTGTTACTGCCTCCTGGCTAGTGCACTGGTCGGACCAGTAGGCTACGCACATTGCCAGTCGGCGGCGGCTCGGGTCAAGGGGGCTTTCATGGGTGGTCCGCGGTTCGAGCCGGTGCGTACCGTACGCGCCTATGAGCGGGTCGTGGAGCAGGTCGAGGAGGCCATCGAGAGCGGCTCCCTCTCGCCGGGCGAGCGGCTGCCGAGCGAGCGGGAGCTCATGGTGCAGTTCTCGGTCAGCCGGTCCACCGTGCGCGAGGCGCTGCGGGTGCTGCAGGCGCGCGGCCTGGTGCGGTCACGGCCCGGCGACCCCAACGGGGCGGAGGTGCTGCCGTTCTCGCCCGCCACGCTGCACAAGTCGATGACCACGCTGGCCAGGGTGGAGGAGCTGTCGCTGGCCGAGCTGGTGCAGTTCAGGATGGTGCTCGACTCGTCGGCGATCCTGCTGGCGGCCCGGCTGCGCACCGACGCGCAGTTCGCCGAGATGGAGTCGGCCGTCGCGCACATGCGGACCGCCGTGGAGACGGGGCAGGACACGTTCGGCGAGGCCGACGTGGCCTTCCACGACGTGGTGGCGCGGGCGAGCGGCAACAAGCTCATCCAGATCTGCACGGACGTGGTCCGTTCGATCGTGCTCAAGCTGATCTCGGAGAAGATCGCCGACGCGCCCGACCGGGAGGCGCTGATGCGGCAGAGCATCCGGCACCACGAGGAGGTGCTGGCCGCCATGCGCGCCGGCGACGGCCCGCTGGCCGCTCGGCTGTCGAAAAAGGCGATGTACGACTATTACGCCGGCTACATCCCCGCCCCCGAACGCCCCGCCCTCAGCGCCCTCCTCGACTGATCCCCCGCTGCCGCCCCGTCGCCTGGTTGCACGATCTCGCGATCGCCACTGAACGGCCTGACATCCCGGTCGCCCCGTTATCCCCAAGTAGCCCGCGTGACCCACGTTGTCCGGCGCCGGCGGCCGTTCATCGTGGCGGCTGCCACCACACGTTGTCGCGGTACGCCTGCCAGGGCACCCCATGACATGTCAATAAGTGCATTTTTTTCGCACCCGCCAAAGTATTTCGATCAGCGCCGATAGAGCGTGTATCGATTTGTGAGAGTTCGGCGATCCGGGCGAGTGATGGTACGTGCATCGAATCCATCAGAACGGGACGGACCATGACAACCAACGATGGCCGGCAGAACACACAGGCGCAGGACATTCACCAGGACGTGCCGATCCGGCGACGGTGGCACCTGGAGAAGGTCGGCCAGCCGCAATCCGGGGCGATCGCCGAAATGCTCGGCGCGATCAGAATGCTCAATTCCACGTTCGCCCCCATCCCCTCGCCGGTCGCCTTCGTCAAGGGCACCGACGGCCACCTGTGGATGGTCACACCGCACGGTCCCGGCGTGTGGGAGTGGAAGCACGTGAAAGGCGCGGCCGACCAACCGGTGGGCGTCGTCGCCGTCGACGACGACAGCCGGGGCACCCGCCCCTATATCTTCGTCCTGCTTGACAGGCAACTGCAGCTGTACTGGTGGGATGGCACCAAGTGGGTCCCCACGGCTCTGGGCACGCCACCCGGCACGACCCTCAAAGAAGGCATCGGCGCGGTCTCCCTCGCACTGGTCCCCGGCGCCGGCGCCCAGCCGTTCGTGGTCGTACGCGGCCAGGACACCAATCTGTGGGCCGGCTGGTGGAACGCCACTCAGCACCGCTGGCAGTGGGCCAACCTGCGCCACCCCGAGGGCGTCGGCCTCAGCGGGAAGATCGGCGTGGTGGCCGTCACCGACCGAACGACCGGTCACGGGCTCCTGCACGTCTACATGAACGGTGGCGACGGAAACCTGTGGCTGTGTGTCTCCGACACGGGCGAGACCCGATGGATCAACCTCGAAAGGCCGCCGGTTCCGAGCAGCGGCACCGCCGGCGTGACGGCCATCCAGAACGCCGATGACAAGGCTCCACAGGTCTGCGCCTTCATCACCGCCAACAGGCAGCCGCTATATGCCCACGTCACCGACGCCGCCGGCACCGGCTGGCACGACGCCGGCGCCCCGCCCGAGGAGCAGGTGAACCTCGGCCTGGGGACCGCCCTCGTTCAGCCGCGCGCCGGCGGGGACTTCTTCCCGGCCGCCCTGGTGGGCGACACCACCGCCGCCGTGTGGGCTGATCAGGCGGACACGGAAGGCCGCTGGTCCTGGTCCAGAGTCGGCGACCTCGTCCGCGACGTCTTCGAGTCGCAGCTCAGCGAGGGCGTCATCATCGAGGACTCCCCCGAGATCACCTACACGCACGTCTTCCTGCTCAGCCGCGGCGGCGTCATGTACGACGCCTGCTACGGCTAGAGACGCCATGACCATCCCTGGGTCACAGCCGATACCGTCCGCGCCGGGCATGGGGTACTGACCGGCGTTATCCATCGGACCGTGGTACGGCAGGTGGCGGCCCCGGGCCCGACGCCTGGGCACGGGAGCCTTGCGGAACAGCAGTGACCACGCCGAACGGACAGCGATCGCCGCAACCGTGAGCAGCATCAGGACTGCTACCGCCATCGAGACAGTCATCGGCCCCCTCCTCACCCTCTATTGATCAGGTTAGCCAACCGCGAGGGCCGTGCCGGCGGGGGTTGGGGACGCCAGCCGTGGCTGGACACGTTCACCGTCCGCACCCCCCGCGGGCTGCAATGGCCAACGGTGTTGAGTCAGCTTTGACTCGAACATGGCGCTGCAATCCCGTACGGCAACGCGATCTTGAGTGTTGGCGCAGGTCGCGATCACTGTCACCGATCATGGCTGCCCCGCCGTCCCTCAACCCCGGCCACCGAGACCTTCACGTTCACGGTCCCCTGCACGGCTGGTGACGGCACGACGCTCACGAGCACCGCTAAGATCACCGGCGCCCCCGAGCCGGACGAGACGCTCACCGACAACTCGGCCACGGCCCCCACGAAGATCCACGCTCCTGCCTCTCATGACGCCCGTGCAGTCGCGGTGATCAGGTGGCCTTGCCACGGGCGATGTAGAGGTTCATGTCGGTGAAGTCGAGGGTGATGTTGTTGGGCTTGTGGAAGCTGTGGAAGAAGGCGGCCGACACGTCGAACCCGTTGGGGGCGAGCGGCGAGTTTGGGTTCGTGTAGCAGTAGACCTCCTTGGCGACGGCGTTTCCGAGGCGGATTTCCTTGGGGTAGCAGGGGTAGGTGACAACTGGGTGGCTGTGGGCAAAAGTCTCGACCGGGCGGTCGTAGTCGATGCGGATCTGCAACTGCTTGGCCTTTTCCCCGTTCACGACCGCGGTGACCTCGCTGTGTCCGCCGCAGAGCACGCCCACCACCTGCGTGCCGGAGTCGGCGATGCCGGCGATGCTGCCCCTGCTGTGGCACCCGTGTTCACGGGCCAGCCACAGCGGCAGGGGCTTGGCGCCCGCCCGGGTGGCGGCGGCGCGTGCCTTGCCGGCCGTTTCGGGGGTTCGGCGGCGCAGGATCAGCGACCGGCCCGCGTAGTCGAAGGTGGTCAGCAAGTGGTAGAAGACCCACGTGCCGATGATGCCGTCGCTGTCAGTGTCGACATCTTCGCCCGACTCCGTCGCCGACCAGCCCACGGGGATGTTGCGCAGCTCGATGCCGCCCAGCCTGAACGAGTCCAGCACCCCGAAGTACTGCCATATGACGCCGTTCAGGAACTCGATCTTCTGACTGGCGACGGGGCTCAGCCCGGCCTCCTTGGCCACCGTCGAGGACAGGCCCAGCCACCCGGTGCCGGTGTAGAACGTGAAGCGCTTCGGCGGTCCGCCGTTGACCGAGGCCTCTACCAGCGGCATCGGGTCCGTCTGCTGCCATGGCACCCGCGCGATGTCGCCGTGGATCCGATACGGCTTGCCACGTACTGCCGCGAACCATTTGGCGTAGATTTCTTCGCCGGCTGCTTGCCAGTGCGGTATGGAGAGGGAGAGTTTGTCCTGCCGGAGGTAGCAGTCGGCCAGATAGTAGTTGGCGTCCTTGTCCTCGGGCGCCAGCTTGAGCGCCATCTTGAGGTATTTCTCGGCGTCGGGGAACTGGTTGGCCAGCAGCCCGACATAGCCGCGACGGCGGGCCGCGTGCAGGTTCGTGGGGTCTGTTCTCAGGATCTCCTCGTAGGCGCGGCCGGCCTCCTCGAACTTCCCGGCCTTGAACAGCGCGTCCGCGTCACCGCTGCCGGCCAGCGCCGTGGCCGCCCCGCCTGACAGCGGCGCCGTCGCGGCCGCACCGGCCAGCACCGCGGCGCCCCGTAACACCGAACGCCGGTCCCATTCTCCGCCATCAACCAACGCCCTCTCCTTTTCGTGATCACCTTCGCCGGAACTTTCCATCCAACGGACGGTCACCGCAGCCCCGGCCGGCTCATCTCGCCCTGCTCGATGAGGGGCCCCAAGGCCCTCCCGCACGGTCGGTCATCCTCGATCGACAGCACTCATGACACGCCGCCGGGTTTCGCCGCACGCCCGGTAACTCACCCGTAGCTCGCCCGCCGACCCCACCCACTGTCGGCCGGATATGTCCCCGCCTCGTCCGCGCCGTGTCATGGTCGCGTCACGGCCGCAACCAACGGCGGCAGCCGTCGAGAACCCGCGGCATGCGGTCGTCCGCTCGGCCGGTGGTTGTGCCATCGATGGACTACCCTGGCGGGTCATCGATCTTGATCTTGTCTCCTGTGTTGGAGATGAAGATGACCAGCAGCTTCGCCGGTTTCGTCTGGCTGGTGTTCTCCGTGAGCACATGGTGGGCACCCGGAGGCTCGACCCAGTGCTCGCCCTCAGGGAAGGTTCGCACCGGCTCGCCACCGATCTGGCTACGAAAAGTTCCTGCAAGCACGTAGGCGTACACAAAACTGTTGCCGTGCCGATGCGGCACCGCACGTGAACCTGGCGGGAAGTCTGCGATCGCCGAGGTGAACGTCTTGCCCTTGACATTGGGAAGCGCCTGTTCCGACAGAATCGAGAGCGTCTCTGTCGGCGGTTGCGTAACCGTGACGGCAGCCGGCACCTCGGCCGCACCCTGCACCTTGCCGGTCGCATGCTCTGCTACGGGAGCACATGCGGCGGCCGCGGCCACCATGCCGGCAGCCAGAATGCCACCGGCGCACCGCCGTCGGATCATGACGTCTCTCCTATCCCGCTTGGACCTTGAGGCCGACGGGACGATCCCGAGGCCTCCCCGCGCTCCGGCCCTGAGGGCTCGCTGCTCCGACTCGCCACACCACCGCAGACAGGCGCTGACCTCGGTGTGGCGTCCCGGCCAGGCGGGGTGGACGTGCTCGAGTACGCTGCCCAAGCGATTCGATGCCTATCGAGGGCGAAATCAAGCCTTGGCGATGGTCTGTTCAGGCGCAGGTCGAGCCGCTTGAGGACCGCGCCGCGACGAACTGCGCGGCCGATCCTGCCGTGTGGCCGGGCCGGCAGCCGGCGGCCGCGCACGTGCCCGGCTATTCGGCTGCCGCCACCCGGATGATCGTCTTGCGGGGGCGCGCTGGGCGATCCCTGTCGCCGGCCCCGCCGGTGCCGATCACTCGGGCTCCCGCCTCGCACGCGAGCTGCACCGCGATAGACGAGCTCATCAGCGGAGACTGACCTCCCAAGGACCGCAACCCCGGACGACCGGTTTCCCCGTACTACATGTCATTGACGTCACATCCCTCCTATGTAGAAGATTTCCCTACGTACACGCGCCTGCGGATGGGGACGCCCATGTCGTCCGAGTCGTTCAACGCCAGCGTCTTTCTCGTGGACCGCCAGGTCGAAGCGGGCCACGGCGATCGCATCGCCGTCACCGGCCCCGCGGGCACGCTGACCTACGCGCAGCTGGCCGACCACGTGGCCAGGTTCGCGGCCGGCTTACGCACGATGGGCGTCCGCCCCGAGGAGCGGGTCCTGCTCGTCATGTCCGACCGCCCGGAGACCGCGATCACCGTCCTGGCCGTCATGCGCATGGGCGCGGTCGCCGTACCGGTCTCCACCATGTACAACCCCACCGAGCTCGCCACCCTGGTCCGGGACTCGCGGGCGAGGGTCGTCGTGGCCACCCCCGAGTTCGCGCCGACCGTGCGCGAGGCCGTGCGGAGCACGCCCGACGTGGCGGTGCTCGTCCTCATCGACCCGCCGCCGGCGGAGGAGGAAACGCCGGTGTGCCTGTGGTCCGACGTCCTGGAGTCGGGCAGGGCGGCGGGCCTCCCCTATGACACCTGGCGCGACTCCCCCGCCCTCTGGCTCTACACCTCCGGCACCACCGGCGCCCCCAAGGCGGCCATGCACCGGCACGGCGCCATCCAGGAGGTCTACGAGGGGTACGGGCGGCAGGTCCTCGGCATCCGCCCCGACGACCGGTGCTTCTCGGTCGCGCGGCTGTTCTTCGCGTACGGCATCGGCAACTCCATGTTCTTCCCCCTGGCCGCGGGCGCCACGGCGGTCCTCGACCCGGCGCG
Organism: Nonomuraea sp. NPDC051941; assembly: GCF_044593615.1. Classification (NCBI taxonomy): domain Bacteria; kingdom Bacillati; phylum Actinomycetota; class Actinomycetes; order Streptosporangiales; family Streptosporangiaceae; genus Nonomuraea; species Nonomuraea sp. NPDC051941. The sequence continues at coordinate 244,180 of NZ_JBIUCF010000005.1, read as the reverse complement.
GCCCACCCCCGCGGGCGTGGTCGCCAGGGTGATCGAGGAGCGGCCGACGCTGTTCTTCGCGGGCCCGACGTTCTTCGCGGCGCTGCTCGCCGCCGACATCCCCGCCGGCGCCTTCCAGTCCGTACGGCTGGCCGTCTCCGCAGGCGAGGCGCTGCCCGCCGAGATCCACCGCCGCTTCACCGAGCGCTTCGGGGTGGACATCATCGACGGCCTGGGTTCGACGGAGGCGCTGCACATCTTCATCTCCAACCACCCGGGCCGGGTACGCCCGGGCAGCTCGGGCACCGTCGTGCCGGGCTACGAGGCCAAGCTGCTCGACGACTCCGGCGCGCCCGTCAAGGACGGGGAGCCGGGCCACCTGTACGTCCGGGGCGACTCGGTGGCCACCGGCTACTGGTGCCGCACGGCGACCACCCGGCAGGTGTTCCAGGGCGAGTGGCTGCGTACCGGCGACACCTACATCAGAGGCGAGGACGGCTTCTACCAGTGTCTCGGCCGCTCCAACGACATGATCAAGGCGGGCGGCATCTGGGTGTCGCCGATGGAGGTCGAGGCCCGGCTGCTCCAGCACGAGTCGGTGGGCGAGTGCGCCGTCGTGGCGTACATCGACGAGGACGGGCTGGAGAAGCCGGTGGCCTGCGTGGTGTCCGCCCCGGGCCGCACGGTGGACGCCGGCGAGCTGATCGGCTTCTGCCGGGAGGGCCTGGCCTCCTTCAAGCGGCCGCGCGAGGTCCTGGTGCTGGACGAGCTGCCGAAGACGGCGACCGGCAAGATCCAGCGCGTGGTGATCCGCCAGATCGCCGCCGACCTCCTGGGCAAGACTGGCGGCTAGGAGGTCGGCGGCGCCGGTTTCGTCCCGTAGACGGTGATGGCGAACGGGCGCGACGTGGCCGTGTAGACCTGCTCGGTCAGCCGTGACAGCGCCGCGTGCGAGTCCAGGTAGTGGTGCAGCCGGCCGGCCTCGGGCCACGGGTGGACCGCCACGAGCACCCCGTCGGGCACCAGCAGCTCGCTGAGCTGCGCCGAAGCTCGCCGCAGGCGCTCGTGGCGGCCCAGGTAGTAGAGGGTCTCGGAGCAGAACACCAGGTCGAAGCGCTGGTCGGGGCGGTGGGTGAGGATGTCCGCCCGGATGAAGCGCACCCGCCCGTCCGGCGGCACCCGCTCGCGCGCCCGCGCCAGGGCCCGCTCCGACACGTCCACCCCGATGATCTCCGCGTCCGGGTACGTCACCGCGAGGACGTGCGTGAACACGCCCTCGCTGCACCCGACGTCGATGATCCGCCGGTACGGCCGGGCGGGCAGGTGCATGAGCGTGGTCCGGTACTTGTCCTGCTCGTAACTGTCCGTGGCGAGGCTCCACGGGTCAGGGGTCCGGTGCAGCCAGTCGAAGACGTAGCGCAGGAGCACCGCCTGCCCCTCCGGAGACAGCAGGGACAGGGTACGGAAGAACGTACGGTGCATGATCTCCGGCAAACTCGGCATGCGGTCTCTCTCGGTCGAGGCGGAGGAGCGCCCCAGGGTCTGAGGAGGAGTTCGTCACCGAGAGTGAATGCCCGCTAATCGCCGAGCTGACGCAAGCGCGCGATCAGAACGCGTCGCGCAGCTCCCGCTTGAGCACCTTGCCGGAGGCGTTCTTGGGCAGGGCGTCCACGAACACCACCCGCTTGGGCGTCTTGAACGCCGCCAGCCGCTCCCGCAGGAACGCGATCAGCCCCTGCTCCGTCGCCCCGCCCCCTTCGCGCAGCACCACCGCGGCCGTGACCGCCTCGATCCACGTGTCGTCCGGCACCCCGAACACGGCCGCCTCCGCCACCTCCGGATGCTGGTAGATGGCCTCCTCCACCTCGCGGCTCGCGACGTTCTCGCCGCCCGACTTGATCATGTCCTTCTTCCTGTCCACCACGGACAGGTAGCCGTCGGCGTCCATGACACCCAGGTCGCCGCTGTGGAACCAGCCGCCCCTGAACGCCTCGGCGGTCTTGTCCGGGTCGTTCCAGTAGCCGAGCATCGCGTGCGGGCTGCGGTGGACGATCTCGCCGACCACGCCGGGCGGCACGGGCCTGTCCTGGTCGTCGACGACCCTGGTCTCGACGTTGAGGGCGGCCCTGCCGGCCGAACCGAGGCGGGTGAGCTGCTCCTCCGGGCCAAGGATGGTGGCGACCGGGGCCATCTCCGTCTGTCCGTAGAAGTTGAACAGGCGGACGTCCGGCAGGCGGGCGGCGATCTCCTTCAGCACCTCGACGGGCATGATCGAGGCGCCGTAGTAGCCCTTGCGCAGGGACGACAGGTCGCGGCGGTCGAAGTCCGGGTGGCGCAGCAGGCCGATCCAGACGGTGGGCGGGCAGAAGAGCTTGGTGGCGCGCTCGCCCTCGATGGTGGCCAGGATCGACGCCGGGGTGGCGCCGGGCAGGATGATGTTGGTGGCGCCGAGGTAGACGCCGGGCGTCAGGAAGCAGTGCAGCTGGGCGCAGTGGTAGAGCGGGAGCGCGTGGATCTCGACGTCGTGGTGGCTCATCTCGCCGTCCACGACGCAGGTGACGTACTGGGCGATCAGGCTGCGGCTGGACAGCGTGGCGCCCTTGGGCCGCGACTCGGTGCCGCTGGTGTACATGAGCTGGATCGGGTCGTCGTCGGCGATCTCCACCTGCGGCTCCGACGCGTCGTCGAAGGCCGCCCACTCCTTGAACGACTCCCAGCCGTCGGCCGCACCGATCACGCCGCGCACCCGTACCTGCGGCCCGGCCGCCGCCGCGGCCACCGGCAGCAGCGCCTCCTCCACGAGGATCCCGGTCGCGCCGGAATGCTCCAGGATGTACGCCACCTCCGCCGTGCCCAGCATGAAGTTGATCGGCACGGAGATCGCGCCCAGCCGCGCCAGCGCGAAGTACGCCACCACGAACGCGTGGTTGTTGTGGCTGAAGACGGCGAACCGGTCGCCCTTGCCGACACCGCGCGCGGCCAGGGCGTTGGCCGTGCGGTTCACCGCCAGGTCGAGGTCGGCGTAGCTCTGCCGCAGGTCGCCGTAGACGACGGCGGTCTTGGCCGGGTGGCGGGCGGCGGAGCGACGGAGGAGATCACCAATGGCGTGCCGGCGAGTCGTCATGCGGACTTCCCTTGCGATCGCAGAACGATGATCGGCGATAGTACCTGACAAAGGGGTCAGTCCAGTGGATCCCACGCAATACGGTCGTAATGCTCGAGAACGCTCGCCATCAGCGTGTCGTCCTGGGGCAGCGGGATGCCGTCCACCCCGCCGACCGGCCAGACGCCCCAGGAGTTGCAGAGGAAGACCTGGTCGAGGCCCTGCAGGTCGGCGACCTTCAACGGCCGCCGCTCCTGCGGGACGTCCATCCGCTCCAGCAGCTGCATCGTGATCCCGCGCAGCATCGGCGCGTCCGGCCAGACCAGGCGCCCACCGGCGAAGCCGCCCACGTTGGTGATCGAGCCCTCGCTGATCAGGCCGTCCTCGGCGGTGAGCAGCGCCTCGTCGAAGCCCTCGCGCTCGGCCTGCCGCCCGATGTGGGCCTGCATCATGCCGGACGCCTGCTTGATGTGCGGCAGGTAGCGCTGGCCGACGACCGACTTGACGCTCACCGGGCCGGTGGGCGGCTCGTGGGGCGGGGCGGCGACGGCGATGACGCGCGGGCCGTCGGCGAACTCCACCACGGACACGCGTACGCTCGCGTCCCGCACGTCGTCGCCGAGCACGGCCGCGACGGAGCCGAGCACGGCGGCGCGGTCGACCGGGACCCCGAACAGCTCGGCGTTGGCCGCCTCCAGCCGGGCGACGTGCAGGTCGAGCCCCCGCACCCGGCGATCCCTGACCTGCATGGCGGTGAAGTGGCCGTAGCGCGCCTGCCACATGAGGCGCGCGTCGGCGTCCACCAGCCTGCCCTCGAAGGCTGCCCGTTCCGTCACGCGATCTACTTTACGTACACGCCCACCGACCATCGCACCGGGCGGTTGGTGTACTCGCCCCAGAAGCCGATCTTTCCGGTGATCGTCACCTTCTTGCCTTTGGGGACGAAAAATTCTTGCATGGCCATGGGGTACGGGCCTGATTTCCAGACGGCGCAGCTCGTGGCCATGGATTCCTCGGCATCGACCCGGTATTTGAACCACATCCGCGTGGCCAGCTCACCCGTGCAGAGCCCGTCGACGCTGATCCTGCCGCCCGGGCTCGTGACCACGAGGGTGAAGGACCGATTCCGATCCCACATACCCGTCGCCGAACGGGCCAGCTTCCACCCCGCCAACCGATCAGGGAAGTCCCTGACCGGCTCGGGCTCGACCGGCCGGGCAGGCGGCGTCCACTCGTAGACGGCCACGTGCCAGGTGGCCTCCTTCGGCTCGGGAGTCACGCACGGCCCGTCCTTCTTGAACTGGACGCAGCCCCGGGCCACGACGGTCGTGTCGAACGTGACCGTGGCCTCCGTCGCGCCGCGCCGGACCACGGACAGCGGGCGCAGCTGCATCGACCTCCCGCACGGCACGGCCTGGGAGCCGGTGTCGGCCCTGCCGTTCACGACGACGACGGGCGAGTCGGCGCCGGTGTCGCCGTCGCACGTCATGGCCACGTCCAGCGGCTTGCCGGAGACCGGCACCGTGAGCGAGACCTTCTTCGCGCCCTCCTTCCCGATCGTGCCGACGGCCAGGCTGCGGTACGCGGTGCCGTCCCCGGCGGTGAACTCCTCGGGCAGTCCGGCGGGCTTGTCCTGTTCGGTCCTTGCCGTGGCGGTCGTGCCGGGCCCTGGTGCCGTCACCGTACCGGGGAACAAGGAGACACCCACTACGGCGCTCGCCGCCACGGCCGCCGCGCCCGCCGTCGCCCGCCTGCGCAGGCGGGTCCTGCGGATGCGGGAGCTGACCTGCTCGTGCCGGTTCGGGTTGCCCGGCGAGGGGGCCTCGGCCCGCTCGCGCAGGACGTCACGCAGGTCTTGCACGGTCATCGGTGCAGCTCCTTCACGATCGACTCGTCCACTCGCAGCTTGGCCAGCGCCTTGGCGGTCTGGCTCTTGACCGTGCCCTCCTGGCAGCCCAGGATCGCGGCCACCTCGGCCACCGGCAGGTCCTCGTAGAAGCGCAGCACGATCACCGCGCGCTGCCTGGCGGGCAGCCGCCCGACCGCCTGCCACAGCTCGTCGCCCCTGCCCGCGTCGTCGTACGCGGGCGCCTCCGGCAGGTCCCCGCTGGGCAGCTCCCTGCGCCACCTGCGGCGCCACCAGGACGTGTACGTGGTCACCAGGACGCGGCGCACGTACGCCTCGGGCTCGTCGATGCCCGGCCAGGCGAACCACGCCTTGGCCAGCGCCTCCTGCAGCAGGTCCTCCGCGGTGGCCCAGTCGTGGGTCAGCAGGTACGCCGTGCGTAACAGCCGATCCGACCTCGCCACCACGAAGTCCTGAAATATCGCCCTATCCGCCAACTTGATTTGCCTCTCGTGAGAGCCCGTTGCCGGTAGTGACGCATCGACCGCAACCCCAGGTTGCCCGCCCCCGGCAACGGCCGGCGAGCGCACACCCGATCCCACCGCCCGGCCTCGGCCACCGTCCGAAACGCCCCAGCGCCTCGGCACTCCGCCGCGCCGGCCCCGTGCCGTGCGCAGCGGTTCAGCGGAAGTGGTGCGGGCCGGGCTGGTGGGTCAGGAGCCGGCGCGGGTGACCGTGAACGGGGCCAGTTCGCCGAGCCCGCGGACCGACAGCCGGTTGACGGGCCGCAGCCGGAACGCCCGGTCCCCCTCCAGCTCCTCGGCGAACTGCGGATCCGCCAGGATCGTCCCCGGCAGCGACAGCGCCGTGAGCCGGCTGGCGAGGTTGACCGTGGTGCCGAAGACGTCCCCCATGCGCCAGATCACCGGGCCCGCCGCCAGCCCCACCCGCAGCTCCGGCATGTCCTTGATCTTCGCGTGCGTCTCCACCAGCCGCAGCGCGATCTCGGCCACGACGTGCGACTGGTCGGCCACGAACAGCACCGAGTCGCCCAGCGTCTTGACCACCCGCCCACCGGTGGAGGTCACGATGTCGGCCGAGCGCCCCTCGAACCTGTCGATCAGCCTGGACAGCTCGCTCCCCGTGATCTGCCTGCTCAGCCGGGTGAACGCGACCAGGTCGGCGAAGCCGACGGCCAGGCGTACGGCGCTCATGTCCTGCTCGGCGATGCGCCCCGCGGCGGCGGCGAGCTGGCGCTGCCAGCCGTAGACCAGCAGGCGCGCCAGGTCGGGCACCACCCGCTCGGCCCGCCTGCGCCAGGCCCGCGGGCGTTCGGCCAGCGGCACCCCGGCCTGGTCGAGCGCCTCGACGCCCAGCTCGGCCTGCGACTCGGCCAGCCGGGTCGTCGCGCTGCCGATCGATCGCGCGACCAGCAGCATGTGCTCCTCGTCGTAGACGCCCGAGCTGACCAGCTCGAGCATCGTCCTGAGCGCCTCCACGTCGGAGTCGGTGAACTCGACCGCGTCGTCGGCCACGTTCGCGAACCCCAGAGCACGCCAGTAACGCCGCGCGCGATAGACCGGCACCCCTGCCATGTAGGCCACCTGGTGGCTGGTATAGCGCCGCGGCTCGCGCAGAAAGGCCTCCGTCAGCCCGTCCTCCCCATCCACGCCCGCCACGCAGGCAAGATAACACCCTGTGGGCCAGGTCACGCCTCCACTCCCCGCAAGATCCGCTCCCGAGTGGCCCGTCACAGGTGGACGTACTCGTAGTCGAACGGACGGCCGTTGATGCCGTTGCGGGGCGGCGCCACCCAGGCCGCGATCTTCCCCGGCTCGTAGACGGGGCGCATCAGCGCCTGGACGCGCGTCTTGTCCTCGGCCGTCGGCAGCCACCGGTCGCGGGACGCCTCCCAGGCCGGCTCATCCAGAAGGCGCCCGTGCGGCGAGATGTGATGCCCGCCGAACATGCCCACCCGCCGGTTGAACCCCAGGTGCGGCAGGTAGAGGACGGCGCCGAGACCGCGGTCGGCGAGGATCCGGTTCCACCGGTTGACGCCGGTGACGCAGTCGGCGACGTACTCGCCGCGCAGGTCGGCGTTGAGCGCGGTGAGCGCGGGCAACTCGACGTCGGCCAGCCGCCCCGCCTCGACCCGCTGCACGACGGCGACCGCCTCGGTGAGCAGGTGGTCGTCCCTGCGCCGCTCCTCCTGCCACCGCCCCTTGAGCCCGGCGGTGAAGTAGTTGGCCACGTTGGTGGAGGTCTCGCCGCCGAAGAGGTCGAGGCTGACGCTGTAGTGGAAGTTGATGTACTTCTGGAGGACGTCGAGCGGGATGCCGCCGTGCTCCCAGATGTCGTCGGTGTCGTGTTCGCGCATCAGCTGCGCCGTACGCTCCACCACGCGGTCCACGCCCGTGGTCCCCACGAACATGTGGTGGGCCTCCTCCTTGAGCATGAACTCGCAGGTACGGCTCAGCGGGTCGAACGCCGACTCCTTCAGCGTGCCGAGCTGGTATTTCCCGTCCCGGTCGGTGAAGTACGTGAACATGTAGAACGACAGCCAGTCCGGCGTCTCCTCGTTGAAGGCGCCCAGGATGCGCGGAGAGTCCTCGCTGCCCGAGTTGCGTAGCAGGAGCGCTTCGGCCTCCTCCCGCCCGGACCGGCCGAAATAGGCGTGCAGCAGGTAGACCATGGCCCACAGGTGCCGCCCTTCCTCCACGTTCACCTGGAAGAGGTTGCGCAGGTCGTAGAGGGAGGGGGCGGTGAGGCCGAGCCGCCGCTGCTGCTCGACGCTGGCCGGCTCGGTGTCGCCCTGGATGACGATGAGCCGCTGCAGGTCCGCCCGGTGCTCGCCGGGCACCTGCTGCCAGACGGGCCGCCCCTTGTTCTGCCCGAACGCGATGCGCCGGTCGGTGTCGCGTTCGGCGAGGAAGATGCCCCAGCGGTAGTCCGGCAGCGCCACGTGATCGAAATGCGCCCACCCCTCGCGGCCGACCGCGACGGCCGTACGGAGATAGACGTCCTGGGTGGGCAGCGCGGGGCCCATCTCCGACCACCACTGCAGGAAGCGCGGCTGCCACGACTCCAGCGCCCGCCGCAGCCGGCGGTCCTCCGCGAGGTCGACGTTGTTGGGTATGCGCTCGGAGTAGTCGATGGACATCCCGGACCTCCGCCTCCCGCTCGACACCTCCGAGTTCAACAGCAGGCTTTTAGTTGCGTCAAGGCTGTGTAGTGCTTTCCGAGTCACGTCGCAGGATTCGCAGGCCTTCGCGGTCAGCAATCTGCCTTCTGTTACGTACGGCGCATCATCGAGGTGTAGACCATTCGTGCAGGGCGTAGGGCACGCTGTTCACGACGTTGGCGATGGCCGCCGCCGGATAGCCGACCATGTCGCGGGGCAGGCCGTCCAAGGGCCACCAGGCGATCTCAGAGCATTTGTCCGGTTCGGCGTTGTACGGCTCGCCGGTCCACGTGTCGGCGGCGAAGAAGAGGCCGACGCGTTCCGGGGCCCGGTGCATGACGTGGACGAACCTGAGGTCGTCCGGATCGATCGTCACGCCGACCTCCTCGCCCGCCTCCCTGACGGCCGCCTCGGTCGCCGATTCGCCCGCTTCGAGGTGGCCTGAGGGCAGGTGCCACAGCCCGTCGCCGTACCCGGTGCCGGCCCGCCTGCCGAGCAGCACCGTGGAGTCGCGGAGGAGGAGCACGTGCACGTCGACGATCGCCCGGAAACGTTCCCTCGGCAGCCCTCGATCGGGGGTGAGGGGTGGGCGGCGGTCGAGGGCCTGGGCCCATTTGACGGCGACGGCGGCCACCTGGACCAGCTCGGCGCGCAACCGCTCCGGGTCCGACTCCGCGAACGCCTCCAGCACCTCCTCCGCCAGCACGTGCCGCCACGTCAGCGTCCCGGCCTCGGCCGCCGCGTCCGTCTCGGACCTGGCCCGGCCGGACTCGGCCGCCGTCCCCTCGTGCCCGGTGCCGTCGGGCAGGAGCTGCATGCCCCACCGCACGTCCTGGGCCACCCGCTCGGCGGTCACGTCCGCGAGCACCCTCGCCAACGAACCCGGCACGCCGGCATCGCCATCGTGATTCATGGCCACCAGTCTGACGGGGTTCAGGGGCTGGCGGGGCGGAAGCCCGGGCCCAGGGCGGTGGTGCCGGCGCGGGCGTGGTCCCGGAAGGCTCGTACGGCCGGCGGAAGGCGCGCGTCCTGGAGCCAGCTCACCCCGATGGTCCGGTACAGCGGCGGGGACAGCGGGATCTCCACCACGCCGGCCGCGGTCGCGTCCGCCGCGGGGTGGGTGGAGCGGGGCAGGACGGCGACGCCGAGCCCGGCCGCCACCAGTCCGCGTACGGTCTCCGTCTCCTGGCCCTCGAACGCGATCCTCGGCTCGAACCCCGCCGCCGCGCACAGGTCGTCGGTGATCTGGCGCAGGCCGTACCCCGGCTCCAGCGTCACCAGCTCCTCCCCCGCCAGCTCCGCCGCCCGCACCCGCGCCCGCGCCGCGAGCCGGTGGGACGGCGGCACGGACAGCACCAGCTCCTGGTCGGCGAGGCGAGCACCGGCGAGGTCGGGGGCGTCCACGGGCATGGGGGCGACGAACACCAGGTCGATGCGGCCCTCGCGGAGCTCCTCGATCATGTCGTGGCGCGAGCCCTGCACCAGGCTGAAGCGGATGCCGGGGTGGTGCTCGCGGAAACCGCCGATGAGGGACGGCACGAGGGTGCGGCCCAGGAGGTGGAGGAAGCCCAGGACGACGCGGCCCGAGGCCGGGTCGATCTCCTCGCGGACCTCGCGGGCGGCGGCGGCCATCGTGGTGAGGGCGCGGGCGGAGGCGCCGGCCAGGGTGCGGCCCGCCCGGGTGAGGCGGATGCCACGGCCGGAGGGTACGACGAGCGGGGCGCCGACCAGGTCCGCGAGCGCGGCGAGGCGGCGGCTGGCCGTGGGCTGCGGGATGCCGAGCAGCTCGGCGGCGCGCGTCACGTGACCCGTCTCACCCACGGCGGCCAGCAGGGCCAGCGCGGGCGCCAGCCGAGCCGCCAGTCGCTCGTCCGCCGATTCATCCATCATGGTATGAATTGTCGCCCATTCTTGCATTAGACGTATTTATTAGCCTTGCTTAGCGTTGCAGGCGTGGTGGTTCTCGAGGCTCCTCCGGTTCGTGACACGCGGCGGGTCAGTGCGGCTGTGGCCGCCGCCGGGGTGTCGTCGTTCGCCCTCCTGTACGCGCCGCAGCCCGTGCTGCCGCAGCTCGCCGCCGGGTTCCGGCTGGATCCGGGCAGCGCCTCGCTGACCATCGGCGTGGCCACCGGGGCGCTGGCCGTGGCCGTGCTGCCGGTGGCGTGGCTCGCCGGGCGGGTGGGGCGGCGCAGGGTGATCGTCTGGTCGGTGCTGGCCTCGGTGATCATCGGGCTGCTCCTGCCGCTGGCCCCGTCCTTCCCCGTGCTGCTGGTGATGCGGGCGGTGCAGGGGGTGGCGGTCGCGGGGTTCGCCGGGGTCGCGGCGGCGTACCTGGCCGACGCGGTCGGTACGGCACGGCTGCCCGCCGCGGTGGGGGCGATGATCGCCGGGAACTCGGTCGGCGGGATGCTGGGCCGGCTCGGCGCCGGGTTCGCCGCCGGGCCGATGGGGTGGCACGGCGCGCTGCTGGTGGTGGCCGTGCTGTCCCTGCTGTGCGCACTGTTCGCGGCCCTCACACTCCCGCGCGACCTCGGCCCGGAGCCCGGATCGCAGGCCTCGGGGCGCGGGTCGCCGGATGCCGAGCCCGTCCGGAGGGCTCGGATCGGGGCCGGGCTGGTCGGGCCGTTCGCCGTGGGGACGCTGGCCACGGGGGCGTTCGTCGCGCTCTACAACGCCGCCGGGTTCCGCCTGGCCGCCCCTCCCCTGTCGCTCGCCCCCGCCGCCGCCTCCCTCGTCTTCCTCTCCTACGCCATGGGCACCGCCTCCTCGGCCGCCGCCGGACGCCTGGCGGCCCGGCTGGGCTGGACGAAGGCGCTGGTCACGGCCCTGGCCGTGACGGTGGCGGGCTCCGTGCTCACCGCGCACCCGTCGCTGCCGCTCATCGTGACCGGGTTCGCCGTACTGACCGCCGGGTTCTTCGCCGCGCACGCCATCGCCAACGCCTGGGTCGCCGCCGAGGCGCCCCCGAGCGCCCGGGGCCGCGCGGCCGGCGTCTACACCCTCTGCTACTACCTGGGCAGCGGCCTCGGCGGCACGGCGGGCGGCGTCGTGTACGGGCACGCGGGCTGGGCCTGGCTGATCGGCCTCACGTCGGCCTGGCTGGCGCTGGCGGTCCTCGCCGTCCTCATGACCCGCCGCTCAAGGTGACCGTCACCCCGATCTCCGCGCCGGGCCGGGTGGTTCAGCGGGTGGAGCGGATCGAGCGTTCGAGGGAGTCGGTCAGCCACAGGTGCGTCGCGCCCAGCCACGACGGGGGCCGCGTTCGGGATCGCCGACGACCTCGCGGCCGACGTGATCATCGAGGGCATGGAGATGCCGGCCTCCCCGGGTTCGGAGTCGCTGAAGCCGAGTCTGGTGGAGCTGCGCGGCCGGGGCGAGCGGCTGGGGGTGCGGCCGGACGTGGGCGACGGCTGGGTCATCGTCAGGAGTCCCGAGGGGTTGTGGTGGGAGCACGGGCCGGTGGAGGTGGACGCGGTGGTGTCGGGAGCCGTCGCGGACCTCATGCTGGTGTGCTCCCGCCGCCTTCCCCTCGACGACGCCCGGGTGGCGGTCTCCGGGGACCGTGCGCTGCTGGAGCACTGGCTGGCCCACATGGCGTTCTAGCTGATCTGTCCCGTGAGGTTTGGGTACGCGGTCCCGAGCGTGCGACTTGGGGCGGACGTCGGTTCATGAAGTCCTCAGGGACCGAAATGCGCGAACGCGGCCCACAACCAGGGACTGTAGGGGAAGCGGTCACGGGTCTCGCGGACCGCGTGGTGCAGGGCGAGCGCGGGGATCTCACCCGCACTCAGCCTGGTGTAAACGTCCTCCGTCAGCACGTACGCCACCCCGTCCGCCACCGGCCAGAACGTTCCGATCACATCGGAGTATCCGGCCAGCTGGAACGCCGAGCAAATGTGGATCGCCTGGTCGAGGATCGTGGTGCTGCCTTGAGCCGTCCCGCAGGCTGACAGAAATGCCATCCGCCCCTCCGGAACGTTCAACCGCGCGATGTCGGCCACGGCCAGCGGCTCCTCGCCGGCCAGCATCAGCCGTCCGCCGGTCAGCCCGTCCAGGTCGCTGAGCGCGTGGCACGCGAAATGGATCAATCCGTAGTCCCCGAGCAGCTCCAGCACCGCCGCCCTGGTCGCCTCGCCCTCGGACAGCAGCCGTCCGCCCATCAGATCCGCCACCAGGGCGGCCTCTTCCACAGCCGCCGCCAGCGGCGGCTCCCCGGACACCGCCACCGCCAGCGCCCGTCCACCCGCTTCCGCCCTGGCCGGGCGTGAGATCCGAGCCGTTGGCAGGTACGACGACACCACGCGATCGAGAACGGCGTGCCCATCGGCGGAAGCCGCGTGGATGGGCAGGAAGGTGAAAGGCCCGGTCGGCACCCAGCGGACCCGCGGCCAGACGCCCTCCGGCCGCCCGGTATGGCCCAGGGCTTCCAGCACGGGTGCGGCCAGCTTGTCCCACAGCTCCGCGAGCACATCGGTGAGTGCGAGCTCGGCCTGGTAGACCTCGGTCGCGGTGGCGGCGGGAGACTGGAGCACATGCTCGGTGCGCAGGCACGTGTTGGCCAGGTCGGTGCCCGCGTCCAGCGAGAGGCCGGGCAGCGCCACCGCCTGGACATCGCCGTTCGTGAGCAGGAACGCGTGGGCGCTGCGCCAGCCCGCGTTCAGGTACACGACCGCCTCGCCCGGCGCGCCAGGCAGCAGCTCGGACGGCCGGGGTGGCGCGAGGAACCGGTCGAAGCCCGGCACCTGCCGGATTTCGGCGATCAGCTTGTCCCAGAGTGCGGCGATCTCGTGCCGGCGCTCACTCGGCGAGGCGTCACCGGGTGAGAGGAGCCGGCGGGGATCGGTCAGGCCGTCGAGCGCCTCGGCCAGCGCGCCGAACCGCCGGGCGAGGTCGGGTCGCACGGCCGCGAGCGCGTCCAGATCGATGCGCTGATCCAGAGCGCGGGCAAGCAGCAGTCCGCGTCCCTGCTCCAGCACGGAGACCGCGCCCGCCGCGTCACCCGCCAGCGCGCACGCTTCCGCCGCCTCGATCGGGAGCAGGTGCAGCGCGCCCAACTCGCGCTCCTCGTCCATCTGGTCCAGCCGCCGAGAGACGATCCTGGGCAGCATGTCCACCGCGATCCGGTAAGCCTGCGCCGCGCCCGTCCAGTCGCCGCGTTCGCCGGCCGCACGCGCCCAGACCCTGGCCATATGGCAGCGTTCGACAGGAGTGAGACCTCCCTCGCGGCGCAGGGCGGCGGCGAGCAGTCGCAGCCCTTCCTCCTGCCGGTCCGCGTCGCCATGCATCAGGTAGGCGTACCCAAGCCGGACCCGGGCAGTGTTCTCTGCCGGGCTGCCTGGCGCGCTGCGCTCCAGCGCGGCGGCCAGGAGCGCGAACGCCTCGGCCCGCCACGACTCCACCTCACGCTCGTCGCGGACGCGGTCGTCCTCACCTGCCCACCGCGCACCTGTGACAGGTGACAGCCCGGGCAGCAGGTCCCCCCTGCGCCCGGCGGCCAGGTCCAAGGACATCAGGAGCGCGTCGGCCAGCAGGCTCTTCCGCAGCTCCATCGGCACGGTGGGATGGTCGGGCAGGGCGCAGATCTTCCGCAGCTCCTGCCGGTACCACAGCGCGCCAATGGGGATCTCGTCGTTGTGGTAGGGGTCGCGCAAGCTGAGCAGCAGGTTCAGCCGGTAGAGCGGCATCCGCGGATCATCCGGCGCGGCCTGGTCAACGGCGGCCTGCGCCAGCCTGATCCCGGCGGCGGCCGTAGGCGGCTGGTCGGTCTCGGCGGCCAGCAGGCGCAGGATGCTCGCGCCGTTGGTCAGCACGGCCGCCCGCTGCGGAGCTTGCGCCGGTACCAGCTCGGCCACCTGCTGGATCAGCTTCCCCGCTGATTCGAGTGAGGCCAGGTCCCTGGTGGACTCGAAGCGCTGCATCAGGCACAGCGCCAGGTTGGAGCCGACGGACCAGCGCCCGTCACTGCCCTCCGGCGCCGCCGCGTATGCCTCCTGCAGCCGCTTGTTCGCCTCGTCCAGCAGGCCGGGGTCGGTGTGACGGGCGTACTGCAGGAGAATACCCAGCTCTCCCGATATGTACGGATAATCCGGGGCCTCCCTGTCCAGCGCGGCCTGGAACAGATCCCGGCTCTCGTCGAACACCGCCTGATTCCGGGTGGTCGCGTAGGTCAGCGACAGGGCGACGGCCAGTTCGGTGGCCGCGCCGCGCCAGGCCGGTGTGCCCTTCGACACGTCGAGAGCCCTACGGCCCGCCTCCACCGCCTCCGCCAGGGTCGGCAGGTCGCCGTTGCGCTCGTAGAGCCGGCGAAGCCGGGTGGTCTCGCCGGCGGGAGACTCCTCGCGAGCCGAGGCCTGTCCGTCCGGTCTGGCCGGAGGTTCGAGGTAAGCCGGGTTGAAGATGATCTCGACTTCGCCGGGCCGGCCCTGCTCGGCGTTCATGATCTGCTCGAGCAACGAAGCGTTCATGGTTTTGAGCCTCGGGTCGAGGCCGCGTACCCGGGAGTTCCGGCGTAACAACGCGACGGACTCCTCCAGCGCCTCGGGAAAGTCCTCGCCCTCCGACACCGAGTACAGGGCGAGCGCCAGCCGCAGCCGTGCCTCCGCACGTTCCGCTCTGGGCGACTCGGCGAGCGCGCGGCGGTAGTGGGCCAGCGCTTCCTGGGCGGCCCGGACGTCGCCACGTTCGGCATACACCTCCAGCAGCAGCTCGGCCACCTGTCCGCCGTCCTGAGCCTGTCTGGCCGCCGCGAGAGCCGCGTCGAGGTGCTCGTCCGACGGCTCACGCTCGTAGCGGAGCTTGGCCGTGGCCGCCAGGTGCTCGTGCGTCTCCGCGGCGAGGGCGGGATCTCCCAGGGTGAGCGCGGTGCGGTGCGCCTCGACGGCCTCGGTGAGCAGCCCCGGGCGTCCCGTCGCCGTATGCAGCTCGACCAGGACAACGGCCAGATTGTGCAGCCGTCCGCCGCGCTGCGCCCGCTCGTCGTCGGTTCGGCTCGCCTCGCGCAGCGCGTCCACGGCCTCCTCCAGCAGGCCCCGCATCCGGAGCAAGAGCCCCAGCGTGGAAAGCGCCGCCCCGCGCTGCGCCTCGCCCGGCTCCGTCGCGGCCACCGCCCGCCGGGCGATCTCGATGCCGAGGTCCGCGGCCGCGGGCTCGTTTCCCAGATCCTCGGCGTGCTGACGCAGTGCGAAGGCGTAGTCGTTGAGCATCACCGGCTCGTTCCCCGCGCAGGACTCCAGCGGCTCGGGCAGGTCCCCGGTCAGCTCGTGATGCGCCCGGACGACGCCGCCGAGTTGCCCGAACAGGGCCGGCGCCACCGGATGCTCGATCCCGGTCAGGTGGGTGCTGCGATACAGCATGCCCGCCGCCACCCGCAACGACTCGCGCGTACCCGAGGCGGCCAGCACCTGGGCGTGCGGAATCGTGTACGCGGGTTGCCACCCGAAGGACTCCAGGAGATCGCCCGGCACGGTCTTGAGAAAAGCGGCGAACTCCTTCGGGACGACCTTGCGATCCTGCAGATATTGAGGGCTGATCAGGTAGGCGGCCGCCACCGCGAGCGCTTGCGGAAGCGGCCCGCCGATCTCCTCGCGCGACACCGTGGTCAACCGATACCAGTACAGCCAGCCCAGCGCGACCGTGGCCTCCTGGTCGTCGAACACCTCCGGCTCCCACGCCAGCAACGCGCAGCCGTCGTCGAGCGCCCCGTCCTCGCGCACGGCCTCCAACTCGCCGCCGGGATCGGCGCGTTCCAGGCGTCCGTACACGGCGGCCAGGGCCTCGTCTCTGCTCATGGGTGTCGCGTTCACGGGCAGGACTCCACCGGCTGGACGGCGACGGCCTCGGCGAGCGCCACCTGCCGTACGCCGTCCTTGCCCTTCAGTGTGACGGAGCCTCTGGCCTGCGCCTGGACCGTTCCGCACACCGTACCCGCGGCTGTACTGACCCGCAGGTTCAGCTGCGTGTCCCGAGTCGGCGCGTACCAGGTCACCCCGACCGCCACCCCCAGGAGCACCGTGCACACAAGTGTCAGGCCGATGCCCTTGCGCAGGGCTTGTGCGGCACCCAGCGCCTCCTCATGATCGGCGATCTCCCTCACCTGGACGGCGTCGGCGTCGACCACCGCGGGTTTGCCGTGTGCCGCCCGCAGCAGGTACAACGCCGCGCAGACGCCGCAGGCCAACGCCGCGAGCAGGAACACACCCGCCGCGATCGCGTACGGCACGGCCGCCGCGCTGACATCGTTGCGTCCTTTCAGGAGTCCGAAGCCGACCAATCCGGCCAGCAGCGCGCCCAGCCCATTGCGCCAGGCCAGCGCCGCTCCCCGTACCCGGTCGAGTTCGGAGGCCAGCAGCCGGTGCCGCTCCTGCGCTCGGCGCAACTCATCGAGCGCGGCCGGTGGCCCGGCCCGGAGCACGTCCTCGCTCACAGGACGAGGTTCCAGTACGCGCCGCACCCGACGCGGCCGTTCGGCCGCCCCTCATATTCCTGGTCGACCGCCGTGCAGAAGACCAGGATGGGTTTCACCTCGGCCTCGGGAACCGCGCTCCGATAGAGGCGATCGACCGTTGGAAAGACCATCGAGGAGGAACATCGGGGGCAGGAGCCCGACAGCACGATCGAGCCTTTACTCGGACGGGTGACCGTGAACGAGGCGGCCGCTTTGGCGGCGAACTCCTCTGAGGTTTCTTCTGAGTAGCGCATGCGCCTCCCGCATCTCCGGACCGATGTCTCGCACGGTAGGGAATCGGCGGTGGCAGCATCGGCGTTTCCGGCTGATCGCGGCGGGTCCCAGGTGCGGCGGCGGGTGAGCTCGCCACGAGCGGTGGCCCAGGACGGATCGGCCCCCTCGTTCACCGCGTAGTGACGAGTGTGTGCGGTTCGCCGCCGTAGGGCGTGGCCGGGCTGTAGGCGCGTACCTCGGGACCATGCGCGACGCGAGGGACGGGGTCGGGTGACAGCAGGGTGAAGTGCGGGCCCCGCAGCAGGTCGAACATGCGTGCCCGCGTCCCGTCGGCCAGCCGAAGCGGGCCGTCGGGCACTCGTTCGCCCGTCGGCGGGTACACGTGGACGGCGTCCCCGGCCAGAAAGACGCGGCCGGAGCGGTAACGGTCGGCGAGGCGGATGTTGACCCCCCAGGGCCATCCGCTCCTCCTCGCGCGTCTCGCCGGTGAAGCCGATGCCGAGCGCCTTGTGTACCGGGCTCCTGCCGTCGTCCGCCGCGACAAGGTAACGCACCCGCGATCCCCCCTGTGCCCAGCCTGGCGGTTACCCCGTGCGCGTCCTGCTCGAAACCGGTCAGCGCGGTACCCAGCTCCACCTTCCCGCCCAGTTCGGCGAGCCGCTCGCGCAGCACCGCTTCGGTGAGCCACTGCGGGTGCATGATCACCGTCGGGTAGGGGACCGCGTCCGTGGCCAGAACGCGCTTGTGCATGCGGGCCTGCCACACGGCCACCCTGCCCATTCTGACCCGCAGCGGCGGGTAGGGCGCACGGCGAGGGTGAGCCCGGTCGGGCCGGCACCGACGATGAGGACGTCCGTCGTTTTGCCAGGCGGCTCTGCCGGATCGCTGCTGGCTTCTGTCGGGCACTGTCCATGGAGTCGGCCGGCCTCGCTGCTGGAATCAGGCCGATTTTCTGGCGGGCCGCGAGGAGTTCCTTGATCTCTTGGGTGCCGGCGCTGAGACTCCAGACATGAATGCGGAGCAGGAGGTCATTGCGGCGGCCTTGGAGCGCGCGGACGCTCTGGCGGGGGGAGACTCTGATCGGCTACGCCGGTTGCTGCACCCGGACTTTCACTGGACGTCGCATCTGGGCGAGCAGTTCGATCGAGAGGACTATGTCCGGTCCAACACAGCGGGGGCCATCACGTGGAAGAAGCAGTCGCTGACCGACGCCGAGGTGGTGGTGGTCGAGCAGGTCGCGGTGTTGCGCTGCGTGGCGGCCGACGACGTCGTCAGCGACGAAAGCGTTCGTTCGACGTTCCGGATGCCGATGACCCAGACCTGGGTCAAGGAAGGGGACCGCTGGCTCTGTCTGGCCGGGCACGCCGGCCCGCGTCTCGAAGGATGATCACGGGTTGTTTCGGCGCCGGCAGCGGGACGGCACATGGGCACGGATCGTGCGGTGGCCCACCTGTTCGACAACGGCCGAACGCCGGAAGTCACCCGGTGCGCGACGGACGGCACCCGCAACGCCTCCTCGGTCCCTCACTCGGTGGCCTGGCGGGCCGCACGACCGATGGGCTTCATGCGGGTGATCACCTGTACGCGGGCCGACGAGAACGGGGCGTCCCTGAAGACTCGACGTAGATCGTGGCCACATCTTGCCCATCGCTCATGCAACCTTTGTTGAAAGCCTTGCGCTCAAGTCGCCCGTGCAGGCTCTGGTCGCCCGCAATGCAAAGCTCGGCCCGCAGTGGAGGCGTGCCGTAGTACGGGCCATTGTCGCCGGGGCAGTCGAACGGCGGGGAGGTGCAGGGGGTCCCTGCGGGAGGGCCGTGCCTTTCGGGATGGCCGTAATGCGCCATGTGCATCATCTCGTGAATGATTGTTTGGGCGATCTCCTCGTCTCCCAACGGGAACAGAAGTTGGAAGTTGACGCTCAACTCCCCGCGGTTCCGGTCCGCCCTGCCGAGATCGATTTCATCGACAAACGCCTTGTGGTGAATCGGGCGATCATAGGCTACGTCGATGAGACGACGCTTCTCCTCAGCCGACAGGCTGTTACATAGCATGACGCGCCGCAGCGCGAACTTGTGCCGCTCGATCAGCCGGTCCCGGAGTGCTGCGGTGATGTCGTTCGCAAAAGTGAAGTGCATGAGGCGGAAATTCATCGGGAAAGGCGGTCCGATGGTCTTGCCGATGACATTATGGCCCCAGACGTCGCCGTCTCCCCTGATGACGATGAGACGGTTGTCGCTGGTGACCACGAATCTGTCCATGGCACCATTGACCGCGACCTTCGCTCCGTCGAACTTGAAGGCCGGTCCGATGGTGTTGTTGATGACCCCGCCCGGATCGACCTCATGGCCCCAGACATCGCCGTCTTCCCTGATGACGATCATGCGACTGCCCATCGTGACCACGAATCTGTCCACCGGGCCGTTGATCGCGACCTTCGCCCCGCCGCACTTGATGCCGGGCCCGATGGAGTTGCTGGTGATCGCATGACTCCAGACGTCGCCGCTTTGCGTGATGACGAACATCCGGTCGTCATTCTTCAGGCCGCTGGCGACCACGAACCTGTCGACGGGGCCGTTGATCGCGACCTTCGCTCCACCGTACTTGAAGCTCGGGTCGATTTTGCTGCCGTTGAACTTGTGGCCCCAGACGTCGCCGCTTTGCGTAATGACGAAGATACGGTCGTCCTTCGTGACCACGAACCTGTCCACGGGACCGTTGAACGCGACCCGCGCACCTTCGAACTTGAAGCCTTGCCCGACGGCGTTGACGTTGCCTGCGAGATTATGTCCCCAGACGTCGCCGCTTTGCGTAATCACGATAATCTGGCCGCTTCCCAGGTTGCTCGTGACCACGAACCTGTCCACAGGGCCGTTGAACGCGACGGAGAAGGGTGCGGTTCTAGACATGATCGATGACTCCCTGTACGGCAACCAAAGGGCAGCGCCACCAGGCGAAAACGTCACGTACTGATCATATGCATGAGGACCCGGCAGAAAACAAGAAAGACAACTCCTCAATTTCCGAAAAACGACGAGATTGATAGCTGGACAAATGATGGCTAAACCTCGATCCATCAAGATCTTCCCGTGGTCTGCCGAGTGGTGAACCTGCGCGACCGGTCGGTCGAACCGCTCGGGTGCATCCGTTCCGCCCGCGCACGCCACC
This sequence comes from Nonomuraea sp. NPDC051941, assembly GCF_044593615.1. Lineage (NCBI taxonomy): Bacteria > Bacillati > Actinomycetota > Actinomycetes > Streptosporangiales > Streptosporangiaceae > Nonomuraea > Nonomuraea sp. NPDC051941. The sequence continues at coordinate 224,229 of NZ_JBIUCF010000005.1, read as the reverse complement.
GAGCCGCTATGACCCCCAGGCGCGGCCGACCGTCCGAGAGGCCGGGCGCACGTGTCGTACCAGCGCCAGTACTCGTCACGCCCCGCTCGTGGCCGGGGTGGTGATCGTCCCTCGCGCCGGCACTGCTCCGCACCGATGTCGATACGGTCCGCTACCGCTCATCCATGGCCGCCGAGTTGGCCTTGGATGATTGCCGGTCCCATGACCACGGGTCAACATCGGGAGTAGCCGGCCAACACCCCATGGAGGCAAATGTGCTCACGGTGATCGGCGCGGGATTCCCGCGGACAGGAACCAGCTCGATGAAGGCGGCACTCGAACGGCTCGGTTTTGGACCGTGCCACCACATGTTCACGATCATCAGCGACCCGTCCCGCGTCGACAGGTGGCTGCCCCTGGCCGACGGCGCGCAGGTGGACTGGGAGCACGTCTTCGACGGCTTCCGCTCCACGCAGGACTGGCCGGCGTCCTTCTTCTGGAAGGAGCAGGCGGAGGCGTACCCGGACGCGAAGGTCATCCTGACCGTACGCGACCCGCACGCCTGGTACCGCAGCATGCAGACGCTCGTCTCCATCGGCCCGGGGCGGGAGCTCCCGGAGGACCTGCCCGAGACGGCGGCGGCCGTGTTCGGCGGGATGATGCGGCTCAGCCCGGTGATGGATCTGATCACCTCGTCGGTGTTCGAGGGCAGGAGGAGCCTCAGAGAGGGGCTGCCGGAGGAGGACGAGGCGGTGGCGGTGTTCGAGCGTCACCTGGCCACGGTCAAGGAGAGCCTGCCCGCCGAGCGGCTGCTGGTGTTCGACGTGCGCGAAGGGTGGGAGCCGCTCTGCCGGTTCCTGGGCGTGGACGTCCCGGCCGGGGAGCCGTTCCCGCACCTGAACGACGCGAAGACCATGCGTGAGACCCTGGACCGGCTGATCACCGAGGGTCGGCTGGGCTCGCCGTTCACCCAGCGGGAATGAGGGTGCCTTCGCCGCCTGTGTCTCACGTGTCCAGGTAGCGGAGGATGGCCAGGACGCGGCGGCTGTAGTCGGGGTCGCGGGGCAGGTCGAGCTTCTCCACGATGGCGTTGACGTGCTTCTCGACCGTGCTGAGCGAGACGTGCAGGCGCTCGGCGATGGCCGCGTTCACGAAGCCCTGGGCGAGGTGCCGCAGCACCTCGCCCTCGCGCGGGCTCAGGCCGCTCAGCGGGTCTGCGTGGGTGGTGCGGGCCAGGAGCTGCCGCACCACCTCGGGGTCGAACGCGGCTCCGCCCGCGCGTACGCGTTCGAGCGAGTCGAGGAAGTCGGCCACCTCCGAGACCCGGTCCTTGAGGAGGTAGCCGAGGCCCCGTGTGGAGCCGGCCATCAGCCTGGCGGCGTAGTGCTGCTCGACGTACTGCGACAGGACCAGCACGCCGACGCCGGGGTGGCGGTCGCGGATCTCCAGGGCCGCCCGGAGGCCGTCGTCCTTGTGGCCGGGCGGCATGCGGACGTCGATCACGGCCACGTCGGGGCGGTGGCGCTCGACGGCGGCGAGCAGGGCGGGGGCGTCGCCGACGGCGGCGACCACCTCGTGACCGGCGTCGTCGAGCAGCCGGGTGAGCCCCTCGCGCAGCAGCACGGAGTCGTCGGCCAGGATCACCCGCACGACGAGCCCGCCTCCGCCCCGGACCCAGACCCGCTGGACGACGCCATCCCAGGCCCGCTCGACCCTGCCCCGGACCCGCTCGACCCCGCCCTGGGCCCGCTGGGCGCCGCTCCGGAAACGCCCCCGGATGGCCCGGGGACGGCCTCCGGCGCCTCGGGGGAGCCGCCGGGCGGTGTCTTCGGGAGGGTGGCGGCGATCTTGGTGGGCCCGCCCGGCGGGCTCTCGACCGTGAACTCCCCGTCCAGCGCCAGCACGCGCCGGGCCAGCCCCGACAGCCCGCCGCCCGTCGGATCGGCCCCGCCCGAGCCGTCGTCCGAGATCACCACGCTCACCGCCCGCTCGTCCTCCGTCAGCACGACCAGGATGTCACGTGCCCCGGCGTGCTTGATCGCGTTGGTGATCGCCTCGCGGGCCACGAAGTAGAGCGCGGTCTCCACCTCCGACACGGGCCGTCCGGCCAGCCCGTCGTGCACGGTCACCGGCACGCTCGACCGGTCGGCGACGCCCGCCAGCGCGGCGCGCAGCCCCAGCTCGTCGAGCGCGGTCGGGTAGATGCGCCAGGCCACGCTGCGCAGCTCGTCGAGGAGCTGGCGCGACTCGGTGTACGCCTGGGCGACCAGCTCGGTGGTCGCCCCGGGATCGGCACTGTGCCGGGCGCGGCCCAGCAGCATGGCGAGCGCGACGCCGCGCTGCTGGACGCCGTCGTGGAGGTCGCGTTCGATCCTGCGCCGCTCGTCGTCCACGGCCCGGACGATGCCGGAGCGGGTGGCGGTCAGCTCGGCGATCCGGCGGCGCATCAGCTCGTGGCTGCCGGGGCCGAGGAAGTGGTCGGCCAGCCGTCGTTCGAGCGATCCGACGGCCAGGGTCATGAGGGCGACCAGGGCGAGAAGCACGGCGCCGCCGGTCAGGCCGAGCATGCCGCTGCTGGTGACGATCCTGACGCCGGGCAGGTTCACCGGCACCGGCTCGGCCCGCCCCCATGTGAGATCCCACAGGCCGCCGACCAGCAGGAGCCCGCCGAGGAAGAGGCCCGCCGCGCACAGGTACCCGCCCAGGACCCCCAGGGCGGCGCGGGCCGCGAGGAAGCCGTAGCCGCCGTCCCGCCGTGCCACCTCGTGCCCGAGCCAGCCGGACAGCCTGGCCCGTTCCAGCGCCATCAGCCTGTCCAGGCCTCGGACGACGGCGGGCCGGGCGGCGGGGACCAGGCACGCGGGCCACGCCACGCAGAGGAAAACCAGCTCGACGAGGCCGAGGGCCATCCCGAGGACGACCCCGGCCAGCACCTGGGCTGCCCTGCTGCCTGACACGGGCGTGAATTCTAGGCGCAACCCCCTGATGCCGCGCACCGCTCTGAGCATCGCGGGCCGCCGCGCTAGGCGTCGCGGCGGCGCAGCACCGCGTGGCCCGCCGCCAGGGCCGCCGCCGTCCAGGCGAGGAGCCAGGCCAGCCCCTCCCCCGCCGAGTACGGCATCGGCCCGCCGGCCAGGTTGTCCGCGCTCCCCATGAACGCCAGCCCGGCAAACGTCGGCATCCGCAAAGAGACGTCCAGCGCCGCCTGGCTCCCCGTCGTCAGCAACATCAGCGGCAGCCCCATGAGCAGCATGAACACCACGGTCAGCGTGCCCGCCGCGCTGCGCATCGCGGCGCCGACGCCGAGCGTCATCACCGACACCAGCGCGAAGAACGCCCCGACCCCGAGCAGGTCCGGCACGACCTCGCCGATCGGCGACACGACGAGCCCGCCGAACAGAGCGCCGGACAGCACGACCTGGACGACCACCGTCGCGACGGCCCCCGACAGCACGCCCGCCACGGCCATCACCGGCGCCACCACCAGCGCCTTGGCCGCCAGCACCACCCCTCGGACGGGCGTGGCCTGCAACGTGGCCCGGATGCTTCCGGACGAGTACTCCGAGGTGATCGCCAGCATCGCCAGCGCCACCAGCGCGAACTGGACGAACGACGTCGCCGACACCACCGGCTCGCTGGCCGTCACCCGCGCGCCGGTCCGGCCCTCGCGCAGGGCGTCAGTGGCGCTCGCGCCGCCCAGCGTGAGCGCGGTCACCACCATGAGCGCCGCCGCGCAGGCCAGGCACCACCACGTGGACCTGACCGACCACAGCTTCGCCCACTCGGACCCGATCGCCTGCCGCAACGTCCTCATGATCCCGCCCCGTACTCGACGCTTCCCGCGGTCAGCTCCTGGTAGGCCTGTTCGAGCGAGGCCTCCCGGGTGCGCAACTCGTGCAGCCGGATCCCGGCCTCGTAGGCCAGGTCGCCGACCGTTTCGAGGGTGGCGCCGGTGGCCTCCAGCTCGTTCTCGCCGTACCGGTCCACCGCGATGCCGGCGGCGCGCAGCCGTACCGCGAGATCGCCGGCGTGCGGGGTGCGGACGAGCACGGCCGTCAGGGAGCTGCCCGCGATGACGTCGGACAGCGGCGCGTCCGCGATGAGCCGGCCCTTGCCGATCACGACGAGGTGGTCGGCGGTGAGCTGCATCTCGGTCATGAGGTGGCTGGAGACGAACACCGTCCGGCCTTCGGCGGCCAGCGAGCGTATGAGCCCGCGCACCCAGCGCACTCCGTCTGGGTCGAGCCCATTGACGGGTTCGTCGAACATCAGCACCTCAGGATCCCCCAGCAGCGCCGCCGCGATGCCGAGCCGCTGGCTCATGCCCAGCGACAGCGCCCCGGCCCGTTTGCGTGCCGCCGCGGCCATGCCGACCGTCTCCAGCACCTCATCCACGCGCCGCCGGGGGATGCCGTTGGCGCGGGCCAGCGCCACCAGGTGCGCGTGGCCGCTGCGGCCCGGGTGCAGCGCGCGGGCGTCGAGGAGCGCGCCGACGGTGCGCAGCGGGTTGCCGATCCGGTGGTACGGCACGCCGCCGATGAGCGCGGTGCCGGCGGTGGGGCGGTCGAGGCCGAGGATCAGGCGCATCGTGGTGGATTTCCCGGCCCCGTTCGGGCCGAGGAACCCGGTCACCGTGCCCGGTCTCAGCTCCAGTGTCAGGTCGTCGACCGCCGGGCGGTCGCCGTACCTCTTGCTCAAACTCTTCAGACTGATCACGCCGCCTCACGCTAGGCGGCCTCGGGTCCGGCGGGTATGGGGGCGAGCCGCCGACTTCGATGGCGGAAAGCCGTAAAAGACCAGGCCGGAGGCGAACGGGGACGTCTCCGGCCCGGTCGGCACAATGTACTGCCTCGCCTCGGGTGCGGACCACGGGGAAATACCGGGTTCGGCTGTGCCTCCGGGCATCGCGCCTTCAGAATCCGAATCCTGCGAGGTCGTATGTTCGGCATCATCCGTCCCTGTGGCGCACACGGGTGCCCGTCGCTGCGTGCGGCCTGGCGGGCGCACCTTTGCGGGCTGTGCCTGACGTTGCGGGACGGACAGGGCCAGGCGGCGCGGCTGGCCATCAACTACGACACGCTGAAGCCGCTCACACCGGGCGGACGGCGCTGATCGCGGCGTCGCGGGTGAGCGCGGCCCCGCTCGAGTACGCCGCGGCGAACGCCTCGTCCCCCAGCGCCGCCCGCGCCCGCTCCGCGGGCCGCAGCAGGTCGCCGAACCCGCTGCGGTCCTCCGTCCCGAGCAGCGCGGTCGCGGCCCCCAGCAGGTACGCCGCCCGCGCCGGCTCGTCGTCGGCCAGCGCGGCCGCCCGCACCTGCGCCGCGACGGCCAGGATCGGCAGGTCCCCCAGCTCCATCGCGATGTCGAGCGACGGCCCGGCACTCGGCCGGTCGCCGTCGAGCAGCGCGGCCATCGCGCGATAGCAGGCGGCCCAGGCCCGCACGTCGGGAGGGCGGGACGGATCCTCGACCGCCGTCAGCCCCCGCCGCGCCTCCTCCAGGGCACCGCTCCGGAGCAGCACCTCGATCTGCGACAGCCGGACGTACTCGACGCCCTCCCTCCGCCGCAACTGCTCGACGCAGTCCCAGCACGCGTCCATGTACGACCGGGCGCGGTCATGCTCGCCCGACCGCGCGTACGAGAGCGCGATCTTGGCCAGGATGGCGGCCTGGTCCTCCACGACACCCAGCTCACCGGCCAGGCGCAGCGCCCGCGACCTGGCCTCGATCCCGGCGGCGAGATCGCCCGCGCGGTCGTGGTGGTCGGCCAGCACGCGCAGCGCGGAGGACAGCCCCCACCGCTCGCCGAGGGCCTCCATCTCCCGCCGCGTCTCGTCGACGAGGGTGAACGCCCCGCTGACGTCCCCCTTGCTCTCGGCCGCCATGGACAGCGTCATCCGCGCGAACGCCCGCTCCCATCCGGTCAGGCCCGGCATCGACCGTTCTGCGGCCCGGGCGGCCGCCACCAGGTCTCCCAGCACCATCGGCGCGCAGAGCAGCAGCACGCCGACGGGCCCGCCCAGCCGGTCGCCGGGGTCCAGCGCCTCCTGGACCGTCTCCTGTGCCGCCGCCGGGTCGCCGAGCTGCTGGTGGACGAGCCCCTGGAGCGCCAGCCGTACGGGCCGCAGCTCCTCCGGCACCTCGCCCGGCAGGTCGAGCACGCCACGCATCCAGTGCACGCTCTCGATCCGCATGCCCTGAAGGAACCAGAACCACCACATGGCCGCCGGCAGCCGCACGCCCAGCTCGGCGTCCCCCGCGTCGGCCGCGAACCGCAGCGCGGCCACGATGTTGTCGTGCTCGGCCCGCAGCCTGTCCAGCCACTGGAGCTGGCCGGCGCCGCGCAGCCCGGGGTCGGCCGCCTCGGCGAGCCGCAGGAAGTGGCGCGCGTGCCCGTCCCGCACGGCCCGGTCCTGCCCGGACTCCGCCAGCCGGGCCATCCCGTACGACCTGACCGTCTCCTGCATGCGGTAGCGCTCGCCGGACAGCTCGACCAGCGACTTGTCCACCAGCGCCGTAAGCGCGTCGAGCGGGTCGAGCCCGCTGACCGCCTCCAGCGCCTCCAGCGTGGCCCCGCCGGGGAAGGCCGCCAGCACCATGGCCAGCTCTCGCTCCTCGCCGGACAGCGGGTCCCAGCTCCAGTCGACCACCGCCTGCAGGGTGCGGTGCCGGGGCAGGGCCGTCCGGCTGCCGCTGCTGAGCAGGCGGAAGCGGTCGTCGAGCTTGGCCGCGATCTGCTCCACGCTCAGCGCGCGCGTCCTGGCGGCGGCCAGCTCGATGGCCAGCGGCATGCCGTCGAGCCGCCGGCAGATCTCGACGACCGCCCGGGTGGTGGTCTCGTCGAGGGTGAAGCCGGGGCGGACCGCCACGGCCCGTTCGGCGAAGAGGCGGACCGCGGAGTAGCCGCGGGCGTCCTCGGTCGTGCCGGCGGGCCACTCCAGGGGCGGGATGGGATAGAGGCTCTCGCCCGCGACGGCCAGCGACTCCCGGCTGGTGGCCAGGACGCGCAGGTCGGGGCAGGCGCCCAGCAGCCGGTCCACCAGCTCGGCGACGGCCGACACGACGTGCTCGCAGTTGTCGAGCACGAGCAGCGCGCCCTGCTGGGCGAAGACCTCCGCGAGCCGCTCGGCGGCGCCGCCCTCCCCGGCCTCGAACCGGGCTCCGTCCCGGCCGCCGATCGCCGTGAGCACCGCGTTGGCGACGTCGTGGGGGTCGGTGACGGGCGCCAGCTCGGCCAGCCAGACGCCGTCTGGAGCCAGGTCGGCCGAGCGCTCGGCGACCTCGGCGGCGAGCCGGGTCTTGCCCGCGCCCCCTGGGCCGACGACGGTGACGAGCCGGCCGGTCTCCAGCGCCTTGGCGAGCTGGGCCAGCTCCTGCTCGCGGCCGACGAAGCTGGTCACCTGGGCGCGCAGGTTCGTCCGGCGGGTGCGGCGGCGGTCCTGGCGCTGCGGGTCGTGCCGGAGGATCGACAGGTGCAGCTCGGCCAGCTCGGCGGACGGGTCGACGCCCAGCTCCTCCGACAGCGTCCGCCGGGTCCGCTCGTAGGCGTCGAGCGCGTCGGCCTGCCGGCCGGCCGCGTACAGGGCCCTCATGAGCAGGCCCTGCAGGCGCTCGCGCAGCGGGTGCGCGGCCGCCAGCGGGCCCAGCTCCGCCAGCACGTCGTTGCCCGCGCCCAGCTCCAGCTCCAGCCGGTCCTCGGCGGCGGACAGGCGCAGCTCGTCCAGCCGTACGGCGGCGTTGTCCGCGAACGGCAGCCCGGCCAGGTCCGCCAGCGCCGGCCCCCGCCACAGCCCCTCGGCCTGGCGCAGCGCGGCGAGGCCCCCCGTGCCGGCCAGCCGCTCGAACCGGGAGACGTCCACGTCGTCGGCGTCGACGGCGAGCCGGTAGCCGGCCGGGTGCGACTCGATCGCGGCGTGGCCGACCAGCCGCCGGGTGCGGGAGACCAGCGACTGGAGGGCGTTGGCGCTGCCGGCCGGCGGGCGCTCGCCCCAGATGGCGGCGGTGAGCACGTCGAACGGCACGACCCGGCCCGGTTCCAGCGCGAGCCGGGCCACCAGAGCGCACAACCTGGCACCGGAGATCTCGACCCGGCGCCCCTCCCCGTCACGCACCTCGAACGGGCCGAGCAACATCACACGCACGGCACCAAGCTTGCCATTCACCCCATATCGCGCCAACCGCGCGGCGGTCAGGTGCCGAAGACGGTCTTCGCCAGGTCGTACGACTGTCCGGCCACGTCATCCTCGGCGCGCCGGAACGCCTCCACGATGGCGTCCGCCAGTGCCTGCGAGCCCAGCCGCATCGCCCGCGGGTCGATGCGCAGCCCGGCCAGCGAGCCGGTGGGCTTGAGCTCCACGACGACCTGACCGCCGGCGCTCTCGCCGCGCCCCCGGGTCTCCTCCAGCAGGCGGCTCACCTCTTCGAGTTCGGCCGTCCGCGCCGCCATCTCGGCCAGCGCGCGGTCGAGCTCCGGGTCTCCGGTACGGGGTGTCGTCATCGGTGTTCCTCACTCACTCAACGCTTGAAGATGAAGGCCCTGGGCGCGTGCGCCAGCGCCGAGCGGAGCGCGCCCTGCTCCGACATCGCCCCACCGGCGACCAGGGGGTAGATGGTGGCGGCCGAGAGCGTGCGGCGGAAGAACTTGCCCGCGGGGTCCGAGCCCAGCAGCGTCTCGGTGACCTTCGTGGCGGGGAAGAACCTGCGCACGTCGCTCAGCGCCTTGATGCCGCCGTTGTAGGCCATCTCGGCGGCGAAGTGCTTGCCCGCGTACTCCCAGAGGTTGCCCATCGGCTGCCCCGTGGCGGCCGAGCTGCCCGCGTGCACGCCGGTCTTGAGCACGGTCCACAGCACGGAGTCGGCCAGCGCGTCGAGCCCTTCGCGGACGAAGTAGTTGCCGACGCGGCGCTTGCCCATCCGCGCCTGCAGGATCATCCTGGTGATCTTCTGGAAGATCGTGCGCTCCAGCTTGGCCCTGGACACCAGCCACCTGAACGCCTTCTCGGCCGCGACCCTGGCCGCGGGGTAGACGAAGCCGAACATCATCGTGAAGGCCATGGCGGCGAGGTACGTGCCGATGATCCGGAGCTGTTCTCGGTGCTCCTCGACGGCGTCGGCGTACTCCTCGCAGCCCGCCGCCAGGTCCAGCAGTTCCTCCTGGAGCGCGGCGTAGCGGGGGGCGAGCTCCTTCGGCCACACGTCGGCGAAGCGGTCCACGATGCGGCTGTCGTTCGCCCTGCGCGCCTCGGCGACGCCGGTGTCGGTCTTGTGCGCGACCTTCCCGATGGACTCGGCCAGCGCGCGCAGCGCCTTGGCACGGTCCCGCAGGTTGCTCACGTCGGCCACCGGCACGTGCACGTCGGCGAACCAGGCCAGCGCCTGGAAGGGGTCGAACATCAGGCGCCCTCCTTGCGCGGCGGGGCCTGCGGGATCGGCGGCGCGGGAAGGTCGGGGATCTTGGGCAGCGTGCTGATGATCTGCTGCTCCAGGAAGTCCCAGAACTTCTCGAAGTCGCGGAAGTTCCCCGCCGAGCTGAAGTTCTTGTCGGCGATGCCCTGCATGGCCTCGGTGAGCGAGTCGTAGCCGTCGCTGTACCACTCGGCGAACGCGCGGCCGTCGTCGTCGCCGCCGACCAGGTCGGAGGTGGTGGCCAGCGAGGTGGAGCCGCGGTGCAGCGCCACGACGTCGTCGCCGGTCTTGTCGAAGAGCTTGGCCAGGCGGCGGATCGAGGTCCAGTGGATCTCCAGGCCGCCGCTGGGGGCGTTCGGGGGCTGGACCGGCTCCTGGGTCGGGGTCGGGCGCGGGGAGGGCTCCTGCACCGGCGGGATGACCGACCAGGTGGGCGTCGGAACGGGCGACCAGGTGGGCGTGGGGGTGGGGGTCGGCCTGGGGGTGGGCGTGCCCGACGGAGTCGGGGTCGGCTTCGGGGTGTCCGTCGGGGACGGGGTCGGGCTCGGCGACCCCGTGGGCGTGGGAGTCGGGGTGCCGGACGGGGACGGCGTGCCGGACGGGGACGGGGTGCCCGTCGGAGATGGGGTGCCGGTTGGGGACGGGGTGCTGGTCGGGGACGGAGTACCCGTCGGGGACGCGGTCGGCGTCGGGGAGGACGTCGGGCTGGGGGTGGTCGTTGGACTCGGCTCACCAGACGAATCAGCCATCAACCCTCCAATCACTACAAACAAACACGACTAGTAACAGTGAGACACTAACGTTGACAAATTTCTCAGGTGTTAACAAGCGGCTACGGATTGTTCATCCATGCCGGCGTCACCTTGAGCAGCTCGCCCAGCTCGTCGAGCGGCTCGCTGTCGACGGCGCCCGTACGCGCCCGATCCTCGACACGCCGGCACAGCTCGGCCTCGCGGGCCGCCCCGACGGTCGCGCAGCTGCCCTTGAGCCGGTGGGCGAGCGCGGCCACCTCCGCCACGTCGCCGGTCCGCGCCGCCAGCCGCAGCTCCTCGTACGTCCGCGTCGCGGTGGCCAGGTACGCCTCCGCCACGTCGGCGAGCGCCTCCGGCGACAGCCCCACCAGCTCGGGCGGGAGCCCGGAGTAGGCGGCCCACTCCGGGATGCTGGCGAGCACGCGCGGCCAGTCCACCGGCTTGGCCAGGTGGTCGTCCATCCCGGCCGCCAGGCAGCGGATCCGGTCGTCCGGCATCGCCGCCGCGGTCATCGCGATGATCGGGGTGTGCGCGTCCTCGCGCCGCCTGATCTCCTCGGTCGCGGCCAGCCCGTCGAGCACGGGCAGCTGGCAGTCCATGAACACCAGGTCGTAGCCCCCGGCCAGCACGGCGCGTACGGCCTGCTCGCCGTCGTCCACCACCTCGACCTCGTGCCCGGCCTGGCGCAGCACGAGCATCGCGACCTGGCGGCTGACCTCATCGTCCTCCGCCACCAGGATCCGCGCGCCGCCGTCCCTGCCCGCGAGCTCCACGCCTTCGCGCGGCTCGCCGGGGCACTCGGCGGTGACCAGGGCATTCTCCACGGCGGCCAGCAGGCGGCGGCGGCTCAGCGGCCGGGTGATCGACTGGACGGCCCGCTCCCCCATGGTGCCGGGCCAGGCGAAGCCCGACCGCCCGGGGGTGACGACCACGACCACGCTGGTCGCCTGGAGCAGCGGGTCCGTGAGGATCACGTGCGCGGTCGACTCGGCGTCGGTGCCGAGGTCGAGGGCGACGACCGCGAGCTCGTACGGCCGCCCGGCCAACGCGGCGGCGCGCAGCAGCTCCAAAGCGGAGTCCGCGGTCTCCTCCACGTCGAGCCCGGCGCCCGCCAGGAACCGCACGGCCAGCGCGCGGTCCTCGGGCCGCGGGTCGGCGACGAGCGCGCGCCTGCCCTGCAGGGCCTCGACCGACGGCTCCGACCAGGTGAGCACGTCAACGGGCAGGCGCACCCAGAACCGGCTGCCCACGCCCTCCACGCTGTCGAGCCCGATCTCCCCGCCCATGAGCTCGGTGAGCTGCCGGCCGATGGCCAGCCCCAGGCCGCTGCCGCCGGTCCTGCGCGTGATCGGCGAGTCGACCTGCCGGAAGACGCCGAACACCCGCTCCCGGTCGTCGGGCCCCACCCCGATCCCGGTGTCGGCGACCGCGAACCTGAGCACCGCCCGCGCGTCGCCGGGCTCGCCCTCCTCGAGGGTGACGTGCAGGTCCACCCCGCCCTGGACGGTGAACTTCAGCGCGTTGCCCACCAGGTTCGTGAGGATCTGGCGCAGCCGCGCCGGATCGCCGGTCACCTGCCGGGGCACGCCGTCGTCGAGCCGCAGCGTGAGCCAGAGCCCCTGCTCGTACGCGTGCGGCGCGAACGGCGCGACCACCTCGTCGCACAACCGCGGCAGGTCGAACGGCACCGCGTCGACCTGGAGGTGGCCCGCCTCGATCCTGGACAGGTCGAGGAAGTCGTCGAGCAGGCGCAGCACGTTCTGGGCCGACTCCTGGGCCGTGGTCGAGTAGTGGCGCTGCTCGTCGTCCAGCCGGGTGCTCATGAGCAGGGAGTTCATGCCGAGCACGCCGTTGATCGGGGTGCGGATCTCGTGGCTGATCTTGGCCAGGAACTCGGACTTGGCGCTGGAGGCGCTGACCGCCTCGTCCCTGGCGGCGGCCAGCTCGGCCGCGTACCTGGCCAGCGTGGCCTGCGCGCGGCGGCGGCCGCGCGTGGTGTGGATCTGCAGGCCCAGGCCGATGAGGATGAGCAGGGCCAGCAGGGCCGCGACGGTCATGACGTTCGTCCTGAGCCGCTCGGCCGAGGCCAGCGCCTTGGTGGCGGACACCTCGGCGGTGACCGTCCAGCCGATGCCCGGGATCGGCTCGGACGCCGACAGCACCGTGCCGTCGACGCCGCTGAACAGGCCGTTCCAGGTGCGCCCGGCGAGCGCGGCGTCCACCCGGGGGTCCTCGCGCAGGGAGGTGAGCGCGAGGAGCTTCCTGCCGGGGTCGGCGACGAGCACGCCCGCCCGGTCGGTGATCAGCAGCCTGATGTCCTGCGCCTCGGCGGCCTCCTTGGCGAACTCCTGGATGGCGTCCAGGCTGTAGACGACGGCGAGGATGCCGAGCATGCGCTTGCCGTCGGCGCTCGGGATCGGCGCGGCCACCGCGACCGCCCTGGACACGTCGATCATCGTGGGCGTGTACGCCTGGGAGATGTGGGCCGCCCGCCGGTCGCGCACGGCGCGGTACCAGTCGGTGGCGGTGAGGTCCTGTGGCAGCACGGTCTTCGGCTCCGCGCCGAGCATGCGGCCCTCCGACGAGACCAGGATCAGCCCGCTGACGCCGTCGCGCAGCTCCTTGAGCTCTCCGAGGTACGTGCGCATGGCCTCGGGGGTCGCGTGCTCCACCGTGTCGCGCACGCCGGGCCGCTGCGCGAACGTGGTGACGAGCTGCGCCAGGGAGCCCATCTGCTGCTCGACCACGACCCGGCTCACCGAGGCGGTGATCCTGACCCGGTCGTCGACCTCGTCGCGCACGGCGTTCTCCGACAGGGAGATACTGGAGGAGGTCAGCAGCGCCAGGGGCAGCAGGCCGAGCAGCGTCCACAGGGCAGTCACCGCGAGCACCCATCTCACCGGCGTCCGTCCTCCCCCCTGTCGGTTCGGCTACAGATTAAGAGGAAGAGGGCATGAGCGGCGGATCATGGTGAGCAGAACGCGCAAAACTTGAGCGTTTGTAACAAAACCTGCCTAAGCTCACTCTGATTTGTAAAAACTGCACCTGGACGAGGAGTGGCGGTGCCTGAGCCACGGGACATCACCGTTCTCATCGTGGACGACGATCCGGTCGTCACGGCGGCCCTGCACGCGCAGGTGAACAGAGTACTCGGGTTCAGGGTGGTCGGGATCGCGCACACCGGCCAGGCGGCGCTCGCCGCCGCCGGCCGTTTCGCGCCCCGGCTGGTGCTGCTGGACCTGCACCTGCCCGACCTGCCGGGGCTGGAGGTGGCGCACCGGCTGCGCCGGCCCGAGCAGCCGCCCATCGACATCATCGTGATCTCCGGGCGCAAGGAGTCGGCCACGGTACGCGCCGCCATGCAGCGCGGCGCGCTCTACTACCTGGTCAAGCCGACCAGGGCGGGCACGCTCGAGCAGACGCTGCTGCGCTATGCGGCCACGGCCGAGCAGCTGGAGTCGGGCGACCGGTTCGCCGAGCAGCAGGAGATCGACCGCATCTTCCGCACGCTCCACCTCGACCAGGGCGCCCGGCCGAAGAGCATCTCGGCGGCGACCGAGCAGGCCGTGCTGGACGCGCTGGCCGCCGTCCCTGAGGACGTGTCGGCGAACGAGCTGGCCGGGATGATCGGCGTCAGCCGCGCCACCGCCCGCCGCTACCTGGAGCATCTGGCCGATCGCGGGCTGCTCGAAGGCCGGCCGAAGTACGGGCCGACCGGGCGCCCCCAGCACCGTTATCGAGTGCGATGAGAGGGCTCAGGGCGCTGATCGCCGTCCTGCTCTGCCTCACCGCCGCCGGATGCGGGAGCGACAACCCCTTCCCCGAGGGCTCCACGATGGCCCGGATCAGGGAGCGGGGCGTCCTCGTCGTGGGCACCAAGTTCGACCAGCCGATGTTCGGCTACAAGGATCCCGCCAGCGGGCGGATCATCGGCTTCGACGCCGAGATCGCCAGGCTCATCGCGAAGGACCTGACCGGCAGCGAGCGCAACATCCGCTTCGTCGAGACCGTCTCGCGCGAGCGGGAGAACTTCATCTCGCAGAACGTGGTGGACCTCGTCATCGCCACGTACTCGATCACCCCGGCCCGCGCGCAGCTCGTCGCCTTCACCGACCCGTACTACTACGCCGGGCAGGACCTCCTCGTCAGGACGTCCGACACCACCATCAACGACGTGTCGGACCTGGACGGCAAGACCGTGTGCACCGCCACGGGCTCGACGTCCGTCGAGCGGCTGCGCTCCCTGGTGCCTACTGCCACCCTGGAGATCGTCGACGCCTACAGCATCTGCGTGCCCGCGCTCACGAACGGGCGGGTCGACGCGATCAGCACCGACGACACGATCCTGCTCGGCCTGCTCGACCAGCATCCGGACCAGTTCCGGCTGGTGCTCAAGCCGTTCGGGCGCGAGCCGTACGGGATGGGCGTGCCCAAACAGGACGTCGCCTTCCGCGACTACCTCAACGGGCTGATCGCCGGCTGGCTGCGCGACGGGCAGTGGGACCGCGCCTACAAGGACACCATCGGGGTCTCCGGCGCGACGTCCGACTCCTCCAGGCCCGGCGACCACCGGCCCTGATCGAACTCAGATCGATCAATCATTGAGCAGAACGCGCACAAGCCTTTCGGTGACACATACGGCTCCTACGGTTACGCCATCGCTGACCGAGACAAGGAGCGTGACGCATGACCGAGGCCGACCTGATCGTCCTGGACCAGGTCAACAAGCGCTACGGCGACCACCATGTGCTCAGGGACGTCAACCTGAACGTCAGGCAGGGCGAGGTCGTCGTGATCATCGGCCCGTCCGGCGCCGGGAAGTCGACTCTGTGCCGGGCGATCAACCGCCTGGAGACGATCGACTCCGGCACGATCACCCTGGACGGTACGCCGCTGCCCGCTGAGGGCAAAGCGCTGGCCAGACTCCGCGCCGAGGTGGGCATGGTGTTCCAGTCCTTCAACCTCTTCGCGCACAAGACCGTCCTGGACAACGTCGTCCTCGGCCAGGTCCACGTGCTGAAGCGGCCGAAGGCGGAGGCCGTGCGCAGGGCCCAGGAACTGCTCGACCGGGTCGGCATCGGCGGCCAGGCCGCCAAGTTCCCCGCCCAGCTCTCCGGCGGGCAGCAGCAGCGGGTGGCCATCGCCCGCGCGCTGGCCATGGACCCCAAGGCGATCCTCTTCGACGAGCCCACCTCGGCCCTCGACCCGGAGATGGTCAACGAGGTGCTCGACGTCATGACCTCGCTGGCCCGCGAGGGCATGACCATGGTGGTCGTCACCCACGAGATGGGCTTCGCCCGGCGCGCGGCCGACCGGGTCGTCTTCATGGCCGAGGGCGAGATCGTCGAGCAGAACACCCCCGACGCGTTCTTCGGAGCCCCGAACAGCGAGCGCGCCCAGTCCTTCCTCGCCAAGATCCTCACTCACTAAGGAGCCGTCATATGTTCGGCAGGTCCCTTTACGCGACCTTCGCGGTGGTCGCGCTCGCCGCCACCGCCACCGCCTGTGGCAGCGCCGAGGCCAGCAACGCCTCGATCGTCGACAAGGCCAAGAACGACAAGAAGCTGGTCGTCGGCGTGAAGGCCGACCAGCCGGGGCTGGGGTTGCGCACGCCCGACGGCAGCTTCGCCGGGTTCGACATCGAGGTCGCCAAGTACGTGGCCAAGCAGCTCGGTGTGGAGGCCAAGGACGTCACGTTCAAGGAGACCGTGTCGGCCAACCGCGAGGCGTTCATCGAGCAGGGCCAGGTGGACATGGTGGTGGCGACGTACTCGATCACCGACGCCAGGAAGCAGAAGGTGTCCTTCGCCGGGCCGTACTTCGTGGCCGGGCAGGCCCTGCTCGTCAGGGCCGACGACACGGCGCTGACCGGGCCCGAGACGCTGAACGGCAAGAAGCTCTGCTCGGTCGCCGGCTCCACCCCGGCGCAGAAGGTCAAGGCGGAGTACTCCAAGGAGGTGCAGCTGCAGGAGGAGCGGACGTACTCGGCGTGCGTGGACCGCGTCCTCGGCGGCCAGCTCGACGCGCTCACCACCGACAACGTCATCCTCGCCGGCTACGCCGCCCAGTACGGCGGCAAGCTCAAGGTGGTCGGCCAGCCGTTCAGCACCGAGAAGTACGGCATCGGGCTGAAGAAGGACGACACGGCCGGGCGCAAGGCGATCAACGACGCGCTGGAGAAGATGTTCTCCGACGGCAGCTGGACGAAGGCGCTGCAGGCCAGCGTCGGCGCCTCCGGCTTCACCCTCCCGCAGGCCCCGCAGCTGGAGCGCTACTGATCCATGGAAGCGCTGCTGTTCGAACGCGACACGATCCTCGCCGCGTTCTGGATGACGATACGGCTGACGGCGGTCAGCGCGCTCGGCTCTCTCGTGCTGGGGACGCTGCTGACCGCCATGCGGGTGGCCCCGCTGACCTCCCTGCGCGGCGCGGCCAACTTTTACGTGACCATGATGCGCAACACGCCGCTCACGCTGGTTCTGATGTTCACCGGCCTCGGCGTCGGAGCGCAGCTCGGCGTGGAGCTGTCGGACGACATCGCGACCAACAACTTCTGGCTCGCCGTCATCGGGCTGACCGCCTACACCTCGGCGTTCGTCTGCGAGGCCCTGCGGTCGGGGCTCAACACGGTGCCGGTCGGCCAGGCGGAGGCGGCCCGGTCGCTCGGGCTGGGCTTCACGAAGACGCTCGGGCTGATCACGCTGCCGCAGGCGTTCCGCGCCGTGGTGGCGCCGCTGGGCAGCATCATGATCGCGCTGACCAAGAACACCACGATCGCGCTCGTGGTCGGCGTGGGTGAGGCGTCCGTGCGGATGCGGGAGATGATCGAGACGTACGGAGACCAGGTCCTCGAGATCTTCCTCGGCTTCGCCGCCGGGTTCGTGCTGCTGTGCCTGCCGATGGGGCTACTGTTCGGCTGGCTGTCGCGGCGGATGGCGGTGGCCCGATGAGCTACGCGAACCTTTACGAGCGGCCCGGGCCGCGCGGGATCCGGCGCAACCGGGTGCTGGCGGCGGTCGTCGCGCTCGTGCTGCTGGGGCTGGCGTACGTGGTCTACGTGCGCTTCGACGCCAAGGACCAGTGGGCGGCCGACAAGTGGACGCCGCTGCTGCGCGGGGACGTCTGGGCCACGTTCATCCTGCCGGGGCTGGCCGGGACCATCGGCGCGGCCGTGGTGGGGGTGGTGCTGGCGGGCCTGTTCGGCCTCGTCTTCGCCACCGCCCGGATGTCGGACCACCGGTGGATCCGGGTGCCCGCGGCCGCGGTGGTGGAGTTCTTCAGGTCCGTGCCGCTGCTGCTGCTGATCTTCTTCGCCTTCTTCGGCTCGTACATGCTGATCGGCGTGAACATCTCGGCCTTCGCCGCCGTCGTCTTCGGGCTCACGCTCTACAACGGCTCGGTGATCGCGGAGATCATCCGGGCCGGGGTGCAGAGCCTGCCGCGCGGCCAGTCCGAGGCGGCCTACGCCATAGGCATGCGCAAGGGGCAGGTGATGCGCCTCGTCCTGCTGCCGCAGGCGTTCCGGACCATGATGCCCGCCATCGTCAGCCAGTTCGTGGTGCTGCTGAAGGACTCGGCGCTGGGGCTCATCGTGGGCTTCGACGAGCTGGTGAACCGGGGGTTGAACGGGATCGCCGCCAACTTCAAGAACACCATCCCGGCGGCGATCCTCATCGCGGCCATCTTCATCCTGATCAACCTCTCCCTCGACCGCCTCGCCACCCGGCTCTCCACCCGCCTCGGCACCACCCGCTGACCCGCCGCCCCTCCCCTTCAGCCCGGCCCCCGCACGGCCCACCCCCTCGCCGTGCCCGGCCGTCGCGCCCATCGCGCGCCTCGCCCACCGGCGAAGCGCGGGGCGCCCACCCGCGGCCCGGACGGTGAACCACCGTCCGGGCCGCGCTCCCATCACGGGCTACAGGTCCTCGGGCGCCCCCAAAGGGGGGCCTCAGCCACGGTCGGAGGGACGGAGACGGCGGCGAAGGGCCGGGAGCCAGGGGGCCGCGGCGAGGGCGGTGAGGAGGATCAGCAGCGGCGTCCGCCACCACCACGAGACGGTCGCCGGCGGCGCCGACGGCGGCCGGGCCACCCACGGCCGGGCCGTCTTCGCCCAGGCCAGGAACGCGTCACCGATGGGCAGCAGCCCGAAGGCGTACCGCTTGGTCCAGGGGGTGTCCACGGGCAGCCCCGCCAGCTCCCCGTAGCCGGCCAGCGCCGAGGCCAGCGGGGCGTCGGAGTGCGCCTGCGCCGCACCGAGGGTGACCACGGTCGCCGACAGGCTCACCCCGAGCGGCAGCGGCCCGGAGTCCACGTCGGCCGGTCCGTCCACGCCCTCCGGGTACTCGCGCACGGCGGGCCCGAGCCCGAGCGGGGTGGCGACGTACAGCTCGCGGAAGCGCGCGTACTGCTCGGCGGCGAAGGCCGGATCCACGTCCACCAGGAACCGCTGGATCATGCTCTGCGAGCTGCCCCGCGCCACCTCGGCCGGCGCGCCGTCGCCGGGGTCGGCGCGGTGCGGGAGCAGCCCGGTACGCGGGTCGAGCCGCCGCCTGATCTCCCGCAGCCAGCGTTCGACGGTCCCGCCGAACCGGGGCGGGAGGATCGCGTCGTGCAGCCGCAGCGACGCCACCGCCACGGTAGAGTCCACCGGCCAGGCCTGCCCCGGGTACGCCGCCAGGTACGGCGAGGCCGACGCGTCGAACGCGGCCCCGAGCGCGGCGGAGTCCTCCGCGAACCGGCGCACCTCGGCCGGATCACGCTGCCCGGCCGGCTCCAGGCTCAGCGCCCCGCCACGCAGCCAGTTGGACCATCCCCGGTAGAAGACGCCGTAGGACGGGGTGAGGCCGGGGCTGAACGGGGCCCGCCCGGCGGGCGAGTCCAGCCGGCTCAGCGCCCAGCGCGCCTCGCGCAGCGCCCGCGACCGTTCGCCGGCCGGCGCGCGCATCCCGAGCTCGACCCAGCTCAGCCCGTACAGGGCGTGCAGGAAGAAGTACCCCTCGGGGAAGAGCGCCTGCGCCTCGTCACCTGCGCCCGCGTCCAGGGCCGCGCGCAGGAACGCCAGCTGCCGCCGCACCCCGGGCGGCTCCCCCGACGTGCCCGCGGTGGCGGGCACGGTCAGCCGTACGACGCCGGCCAGCGCGCACGCGCTCACCACGACGGCGAGGACCAGCCGCGCCCATTTCCATGCCCGGCGGGCGGCTGACGGCTGGGACATCCGACGATCTTAGCCCCGTGAGGGGGGAGCCCTGCGGTGGAAGGTCCGATGTGCGTGGTGTTCAGTGGGATCCGTCAGCCGACGACCGCTCGAAAGGACCCCATGCCGCTCTCCTCCGGCCCCTTCACCGGCCGTACCATCACGAGCCTCGCCCAGGACCTGCGCGAAGGCCGGACCACCGCCGTCGAGCTCGTCGAGCAGGCGCTCGAGGCCATCGCCGAGCACGACCCCGCGCTCGGCGCGTTCGTCACCGTGGACGCCGACGGGGCGCTGGCGGCGGCGCGGCGGGCGGACGCCGAGCTGGACACGGGCACCTACCGGGGTCCGCTGCACGGCGTGCCGGTGGGCGTGAAGGACCTCTTCATGGTCGCGGGGCTGCCCGCGACCATGGGTTCGCGGCATTTCGCGGGGTACGTCGCGGACTCCGACGCCGAGTCCGTGACCCGGCTGCGCCGCGCGGGCGCCGTCGTCGTGGGCAAGACGACCACCCACGAGTTCGCGTACGGCCCCACGGGCGACCGCTCGGCCAACGGCCCCTCGCGCAACCCGTGGGACCCGGAGCGCATGTCGGGCGGCTCCAGCGGCGGCAGCGCGGCGGCCGTGGCGGCGGGCCTGGTGCCGCTCGCGCTCGGCACCGACACGGGCGGATCCGTCCGCATCCCGGCGGCTCTGTGCGGGATCGCCGGGTTCAAGCCGAGCTATGGGGCGATCTCGGCCGAAGGCGTGTTCCCCCTGGCACGCAGCTTCGACCACGTCGGCGTCCTGGCCGGTGACGAGCAGGACTGCCTGCTCGCCTACCGCTGCCTGGCCTCCGCCCAGTTGCGCGAGGACCCCGGTCCCGCGCGGGTGGCCTGGCTCGATCCGTCCGAGCTGTTCGACGGGGATCCGCGCGTGGTGGACGCGGTACGCGCGACCGCGGAGTCCCGCCTGGCCCGCTCGGGGCTGGAGGAGGTGCGGCTGCGGGCGGGGCTGGGCGAGGAATTCCGCGAGACGTACACGGTGATCCAGAGCTGCGAGGCGGTGGCCGTGCACGCGGCCCGGATCGCGCAGGCGCCCGAGCTCTTCGACCCCGAGCTGCTCGAACGCCTCCGCACGGCCGCCGAGATACCCGGCTGGCAGTACGTCGCGGCCGTGGCCGCGCGCTCCCGGCTCGCCGAGGCCGCGGCGACGCTGTTCGAACGGCACGACGTGCTGGCGCTGCCCACCGTGCCGATCACCGCCCCGCTGCTCCTGGAGCGCGAGATGGAGGTGGACGGCCGGACCGTCGCCGTGCGGCCGGCGCTGCTGTCCATGACGAGCCTGTGGAACGTGCTGGGCCTGCCCGCGCTGACCGTGCCCGCGGGCACGGTGGACGGGCTGCCGGTGGGGCTGCAGCTGGTGTGCCGCCCCGGGCGCGAGCTTCGGCTCTTCGAGGCGGCCGGCATGGCGTGAAAGCGACCTCAAGGCGGGGGCGCGGCGTGGAAGCGCCCCCGAGGAGAGCACGCTAGATCGTCGTGCGCCCGCCCGCGTCGGAGGAGCCCGGGATGGCGGCGGCCAGCTCGGGGATGCGCGCCCGGTAGCCGTCGAGCAGCTTGCGGGCCGTCGCGACCGAGTCGACCAGCGGGTGCAGCGCGAACGCCTCGACCGCCAGCCGGGCCGAGCCGGACCTGGCGGCCTCGATGGCGGCCTGCTCCACGGCCTTCACCTGCTGCACGAGACCGAGGAAGCGGCCCGGCAAGGGGCGGGTGGCCAGCGGCCGGACGCCGGCCCCGTCCACCGCGCACGGGATCTCGACGACCGCGTCCGCAGGCAGGCCGGGCACCGCGGCGCCGTTGCGCACGTTGAGGATCATGGAGGTGGGCTCGCCGCGGGCGATGGCGGCCATGAGGGCCAGGGCGATGCCCTCGTACCCGCCGGCCTCCAGATCGGCGGCGTCGCGCGCGCCCGCGGCGGTGGGTTCGCGGGCCTCGGCCATGTACGACTCGTCGCGCAGCCTGCGCGCCCTGACCCACTCCGCCAGCGCCTCCTCGGGACGCGCCCGCACGGCGGCGTAGAAGTCGTCCTGCTGCCGGACCAGCGACTCCCCGCGGGTCTGCCCGGAGATCGCGGCCACGGACTCCCGGGTGAAGTAGTAGTAGTACAGGTACTCGTTGGGCAGCGCGCCCAGCGTGCGCACCCAGTCGCCGCCGAAGATGCGCGCCTCCTCGACCTGCCGCAGCGCCGCGTCGTCGGCCAGCAGGTCGGGCAGCACGTCGCGCCCCTGATAGGTGAGGCCACGCAGCCAGCCGAGGTGGTTGAGGCCCACGTAGTCGGGCGACACGCGCGCCGGGTCGAGCCCGAGCGCGACGGCGGCCCGGCGGATCAGGCCGATCGGGGAGTCGCAGATGCCGATCACGCGGTCGCCGAGCACGTGCCGCATGGCCTCGGTGATCATGCCGGCGGGGTTGGTGAAGTTGATGACCCACGCCTGGGGCGCGAGCGCGGCCACCCGCTCGGCGACGTGGAGCGCGACCGGGATGGTGCGCAGGCCGTAGGAGATGCCGCCGGGACCGGTCGTCTCCTGGCCGAGCAGGCCCAGGTCGAGCGCGACCCGCTCGTCGGCGGTGCGCCCGGCCAGGCCGCCGACCCGGATGGCGGAGAAGACGAACGAGCTGTCGCGCAGCGCGGTGTCCAGATCGGTGGTGGTCAGGACCTCCGGCGGGTCGTCGTGCCCGGCGGCGAGCTGGCCGAGCACGTGCCGGATGGCCTCCAGCCGGTCCTGCGACACGTCGTACAGGACCACTTGCTCCACACGCGGCTTCGCGGTCTCGCGCAGCAGCGCGCCGTACACGAGCGGGACCCGGAAGCCGCCGCCCCCGAGAACGGCCAGTCTCATCGATACCCTTTCACGTGAGCAGGATCTCGGCGCCGGCGGCGGCGCAGTTGCGCAGCGTCGCCTCGTCGGCGCCCTGGTTGGTGACGATCACGTCGATGTCGTCGGGCCCGCACACCCGCAGCGCACCGGTGCCCGGGAACTTGTGCCGGTCGACGAGCAGCACCACCTGGCCCGCCGCCGCGATCATGGCGCGCTTCAGCGGCACCTCGGCGAGCGTGGTGTCCACGAGCTGCCCGTCCGGCCGCAGGCCGCTGGCGCCCAGGAAGACGCGGTCGGCGACCACCTGGCTCAGGGCCGCCTCGGTCAGCACCCCGACCAGCGAGTGGTACGGCCGCCGCAGCGCGCCGCCGAGCAGCAGCAGCTCGACCTCCGGGTCGGAGCGCAGCACGTCGAGCACGGCGAGGCTGGAGGTGACCACGGTGACGCGGCGCCCGCGCAGCCGCCGGGCCAGCCGCATCGTCGTCGTGCCGATGTCGAGCAGGACCACGTCGCCGTCGCGGACCAGCTCGGCGGCGCGGACCGCGACCGCCTCCTTGTCCTGCTCGTCCACCGCAGCGACCTCGGCGAACGGCCGGTCGGCGTCGGCGTCGACGCTGACCCCGCTGTCGAGGAGCCCGCCGTCGAGGAGCAGGGCCCCGCCGCGGACACGCCGCAGCGTGCCGTCGCGGTCGAGCACCTCGAGGTCCCTGCGGATGGTGGACGGGCTCACGCCGAGCTGGCTGGCGAGATCGCTGACACTGGTGGCGCCTGAGAGTCGGACCCGGCGCATGATCTCGGCATGCCTGAGGCGCTGAAGCACGGCGCGAGTGTATCAGTCAAAATCGCGCAGGAGTAGGCAGCTTCAGCCAAAAACTCCCAGAAGAAGACTTGAAGTGCGTGAGCAAACGTGCAAGATTGCGCAGAGCTGTATACGTGTCGGGGAGGACTCATTCCCGTGTCTAATCAGGTGTACGACCCTCTCGCCGCCGAGCGCACCCCGGACGGGCCGCAGTTCGATGTCTTCCTGGCGGGCACGGTCTTTCTGGACATCATCTTCACCGGTCTGCCCGCGATGCCCGCGGCCGGAACCGAGATCTGGGCCGAGGGCATGGGATCGTGCCCCGGCGGCATCGCCAACCTCGCCATCGCGACCAGCCGGCTGGGCCTGCGCACCTCGCTGGCCGCCGCGTTCGGCGACGACGACTACGGCGACTTCTGCTGGCGCACGCTCGAGGAGCAGGAGTCGGTGGACCTGTCCAGGTCGCGGCGGTTCGAGCACTGGCACTCGCCGGTGACGGTCTCCATGGCGGTCGACCGCGACCGCAGCATGGTGACGCACGGCCACCCCTCGCCCATGCCGGCCTCGGAGATGATCGGCAACCCGCCGCGGTCCAAGGCGGTGATCGTGTCGCTGTCCACCGACGATCCGCTCGACTCGCCGGACAGCCCGTGCAACTGGGCCGAGCTGGCGCGCCGCGACGGCGCGCTCATCTTCGCCGACGTGGGCTGGGACCCGTCGGGCTCCTGGTCGGCGTCCTTGCTGGACCAGCTCGCGCTCTGCCACGCGTTCATGCCCAACGCGGTCGAGGCGATGGCCTACACCGGCGCCGACACCCCGCGCGACGCGCTCTACGCGATCGCCGACAAGGTCCCCGTGGCCGTGGTGACCGACGGGGCCAACGGCGCCATGGCCATCGACTCCACCAACGGCGAGGAGGCGTTCGTGCCCGCGCCGCGGGTGACGGCGCTCGACCCGACCGGCGCGGGCGACGTCTTCGGCGCGGGGTTCGTGCTCGGCACGCTGTCGCGCTGGCCGCTGGCCGACCGCCTGGCGTTCGCGCAGCTGTGCGCGGCGCTGGCGGTGCAGCAGTTCGGCGGCTCGCTCGCGGCGCCCGGCTGGGGAGACATCGCCGACTGGTGGCACGAGGTCCGCGACTCGGCCGACCACAGCGGCGCCTACGGCAACTCGCTGGCCCGCCGCTACGCCTTCCTCGACAAGCTGGTGCCCGCCGTGCCGGTGGGCGCCGTGCGCCGCGCGGCCGCGACCATCGCCCGGTACGCCGACGTCGGCCCCAAGGTTCCCACCACGCGGCCGAACCCACCCGAGGACGAGGGCCCCGACACGCCTCGCGTGCCCGCGCAAAAGGAGTAACACCATGAACCCCCCGCTCCGAGCGCTCGCCGTGCTCGCCGCCAGCGCCCTTGCCATCACGGCGTGCGCCCCCGGATCCTCCGCCCCGCCCGCGGCCACCTCCGCGCAGCCCTCCGCCTCCGCGGTACGCACCGACGCCGCCACGCTCGGCAACGTCACCCTGACGATCTGGGACCAGGAGGTACGCGGCGGGCAGGCCGCCCAGATGAAGCAGCTCAACGACGCCTTCCAGGCGAAGTACCCGAACATCAAGATCAACCGGGTGAGCCGCTCCTTCGACGACCTCAACACGACCCTGCGCCTGGCCCTGAGCGGCAACGAGCCGCCCGACATCGTGGAGGCCAACAACGGCCGCTCGTCGATGGGCGCGTTCGTCAAGGCCGGGCAGCTGCGCCCGCTGGACGCCTACGCCGAGGCGTACGGGTGGAAGAAGCGCTACCCGCAGTCGGTGCTGCGCTATTCCAGCTACAGCGCCGACGGCAAGACCTTCGGCGAGGGCAACCTGTACGGCCTGCCGCAGGTCGGCGAGGTCGTCGGCATCTTCTTCAACAAGGCCAAGCTGACCAAGCTCGGCCTGCAGCCGCCCGCGACGTGGGCCGACTTCGACGCCGCGCTGGCCAAGGCCAAGGCCGCCGGCGAGGTGCCGATGCAGCTGGGCAACCTCGACAAGTGGCCGGCCATCCACGTGTTCGGCACGGTGCAGAGCCGCGGCGTGCCCGCCGACCAGATCAGCACGCTGGCCTTCGGCCGCAAGGGCGCCTCGTGGAACACGCCGGAGAACACCAAGGCCGCCGAGGAGCTCGTCGGCTGGGTGGACAAGGGCTACTTCAACAAGGGCTTCAACGGCCAGGGCTACGACCCGGCGTGGCAGGCGTTCGGCAAGGGTGAGGGCGTCTTCCTGATCGGGGGCACCTGGCTGCTGGCCGACGTGCAGAAGGCGCTGGGCAAGGACCTGGGCTTCATGCTGCCGCCGGGCACCGCGGCCGGCGCGCCGCCCGTCGCGACCGGCGGGACCGGGCTGCCGTTCGCGATCACGGCCAAGAGCCCCAACCCCGACGCCGCGGCGGCGTACATCGACTTCATCACCAACGCCGACGCGATGAAGGTGCTCACCACCACCGGCAACCTGCCGGTCGCCGACACCGCGCAGCAGAGCGTCCCGGCGGGGCCGCAGCAGGACGTCTTCACCGCGTTCGGCACGGTCACGGCGAAGGACGGGCTGGTGCCGTACCTCGACTACGCCACCCCGACGTTCGCCGACACGCTGGGCGCGGCGCTGCAGGACCTGCTGGCCAAGAAGCAGACCCCGCAGGAGTTCCTGGCCACGTTGGAGAAGGACTACAAGACCTTCGTCGAGAGCAACGGGTGAGCCGACCGATGACCGGGGGCCGGCCCCCGGGAGAGCCTCGCCGCGTCGCCTACCTCTACCTGCTGCCGGCCTTCGCCGTCTACGCGGTGTTCCTGCTCTATCCGATCGGGCGCGCGGTGCAACTGTCGCTGTACGACTGGGACGGGCTGTCGCTCGGCCGCTGGGTCGGCCTGGACAACTACCTCGCGATCGTCTCCGACGAGGGGCTGCGGGCGGCCTTCGGCCACGCGCTGGTGCTGGTCGTGTTCTACGCGGCCGCGCCGCTGGCCATCGGGCTGGGGCTGGCCGCGATCCTCAACCACGCCAAGGTGCGCGGCCTCGGCTTCTTCCGCACGGTCGTGTTCCTGCCGCAGGTGGTGGCCATGGTCGTGGTGGCCGTGGCCTGGCGGCGGGTCTACGCGCCCGACGGCACGCTCAACACCCTGCTCGGCGCGCTCGGGCTCGACTCGCTGACGCGGGGCTGGCTGGGCGACTACACGTTCGCGCTGCCCGCGGTCGGGGTGGTGGGCACGTGGTTCGAGACCGGGCTGGTGACCGTGCTGCTGCTGGCCGGGATGAGCCGCATCCCCGGCGAGCTGTACGAGGCGGCGCGGCTGGACGGGGCGGGCGCGGTCAGGGAGTTCTTCGCGGTCACGCTGCCGTCGGTGCGCGGGGAGATCGCCGTCGCGCTGACGCTGACCGTGATCGCCGCGCTGCGCACGTTCGACCTGGTGTACGTCACGACGCGCGGCGGGCCGGGCGACTCGACGTCGGTGCCGTCGTACGAGGTCTACCACCGGGCCTTCGGGCTCAGCCAGATCGGCTCGGCCGCGGCCATCGGCGTCACGCTCACCGTGGTCATCTTCGTGATCTCGTTCGGGATCAACCGGTTCGCCGACAGGAGGGTGTCGTGATCTCGCGGGGCGAGCGGGTGGGCAACTACGTGATCCTGTCGGCGTTCGCCGCCTTCGCGCTCTTCCCCATCGTGACGATCCTGGCCGCCGCGCTCGGCCCCGCCGACAGCGGGGGGACCTCCGGGCTGGGCAACTTCGCGGCGGCGTGGGAGATCGGGCGGTTCGGCACGTACCTGCGCACCAGCCTGGCGGTGTCGTCGTTCGTCGTGGTCGTGAGCGTGGTGCTGTCGATCCTGAGCGGCTACGCGTTCGGCACCATGCGCTTCCGCGGCCAGTCGGTGCTGTTCTACCTGTTCATGCTCGGGATCATGATGCCGAGCGAGGCCATCGCGGTGCCGCTCTACTTCGACCTGCGCTCGCTCGGCCTGATCGACACGTTCTGGTCGGTGGCGCTGCCGCAGGTGGCGCTGTCGGTGGCGTTCGGCACGTTCTGGATGCGGGCCTACTTCCGGGCCTCCAACCGGGCCATCGTCGAGGCCGCCCGCATCGACGGCGCCTCGACGTGGCGCATCCTGTGGCAGGTGCTGGTGCCGCCGGCCCGGCCCGCCGTCGTCACGCTGACCGTGCTGGTCTTCATGTGGACGTGGAACGAGTTCCTCATCCCGCTGATCATGGTCACCAGCGAGTCGCTACGGACCGCGCCGCTGGGGCTGGCCTTCTTCCAGGGCCAGTACACCTCCGGCTTCACCCTGCTGGCCGCCGGCTCTGTCATCGTCGCGACCCCGGTCGTGATCTTCTACTTGTTCCTCCAGCGTCACTTCGTCCGCGGCCTGCTCCAAGGGGCGGTCCGCGAGTAACTGTTCCGGAGGTTCCATGCGTAAACGCCTGTCATTGGTGCTGGCCGCCACGGTCGCGCTCGCCCTCTCACCCGCCGTTCCCTCCGAAGCCTCCGCAGCATCCACCGCTGCCTCCACCGCCGGCGCTCCCGTGGACCTCGACGCGCTGTTCGTCGGGGCCCACCCCGACGACGAGGCGTTCAGCCTGTCCACGCTCGGCCAGTGGAACGAGGACCACCGCGTACGCACCGGCGTCGTCACCGTCAGCCGCGGCGAGGGCGGCGGCAACGCCGTCGGACCCGAGGAGGGCCCGGCGCTCGGGCTGCTGCGCGAGTCCGAGGAGCGGGCGGCGGTCGGCAAGGCGGGCGTGCGCGAGGTCTTCAACCTCGACGACGTCGACTTCTACTACACGGTGAGCGCCCCGCTGACCGACCAGATCTGGGGCGCGGACACCCTGGAGAAGGTCGTGCGGGTGGTCCGCCAGACCAGGCCCGAGGTCATCCTGACCATGGACCCGGCGCCCTCCCCCGGCAACCACGGCAACCACCAGCAGGCGGCGCGGCTGGCCGTGCAGGCGTTCTACGCGGCGGCCGACCCCAAGGCGTTCCCCGAGCAGATCACCCGTGAGGGGCTGCGCCCGTTCGCGCCGGCCCGGCTGCTGCTCGGCGGCGGGCGCGGCACCTCGCAGACCGGCCCGTCCTGCGCCTCGACCTTCCGCCCGAACAACCCCGCGCAGAACGTGTACGGCGTGTGGAGCGGACGCCCCTCCCGGGCCCAGGGCAAGACGTGGGCCGCGATCGAGCGCGACGCCCAGCGCGCGTACGCCTCCCAGGGCTGGGCCGTCTTCCCCGACGTGCCGTCGGACCCGAACCAGCTCGGCTGCGACTTCTTCACGCAGGTGGACTCGCGGGTGCCGTTCCCCGAGCCGGGCAGCGCGGCGGCGGCCGCGCCCACGGCGATCCTCGACGGCGCGCTGACCAGGGCGAGCGGGGCGGTCCCGCTGGGCACCCTGTTCGAGCTGCGCGCCGGCACGTTCGACGTGCGGCCCGGCACGCCGTTCACCGTCAAGGTCAGCGCGACCGCGCCGGCCCGCGAGCCGCTGGGCCGCTCGTCGGTGACGCTGGGCGTGCCCGCGGGCTGGCAGGTCAGCGGCTCGGGCGAGCTGGGCAGGCTCTCCGCCGGGCGTACCGGGACGGCGACGTTCACCGTAACCCCCGCCGCGGGCACCGGGCGGGCGCGCGTGTCGGCCGCGCTGACCACCGAGCGGGGCCGCGGCTACACCGACCGGCAGGTCGAGATCAGCCCGCCCGTACGGGCCGGGCAGCAGCTCCTCCCCCAGGTCGCCCAGTACGAGAAGTGGACCTCCGAGGTCGGCGTGCCGCAGCTGCGCGGCATCGTCACCCCCGTGCTCACCCTGCCCTCCGGCGGCTCCCGGCAGGTCGGCGTCGTGGTGACCAACGTCAGCGACGCCGCCAAGTCGGGGACCGTGCGCGTGGACCTGCCCGCCGGGTTCACCGCGGACCGCGTGGAGGCGCCCTACAGCGACCTGGCCGCCGGGGCCTCGACGACGGTGCCGTTCACCGTCACGAACTCCGACCCCTCGTTGAAGACGTCCAACCAGGGCGGCGACTACGCGTACACCATCAGCGTGGACGGCGCGGTCGCGAGCAAGCCGGCGCTCGAACTGGTCCCGGCGGCCTCCGTGCCGCAGGCGTCGCCCACCGTGGACGGCGTGGCGGGCGACGGCGAGTATCCCGGGCCCGCCCTCGACATCTCGCGGCTGTGGGAGGGCACGGCCTGCTCGTCCGCGGCCGACTGCTCCGGCACCGCCAAGCTCGCGTGGCACGACGACACCCTCTACCTGCTGGTCCAGGTGCAGGACGACGTGCTCGGCACCCGGCTGGCCGCCGCCGACTGCAAGCGGCACTGGCGTACCGACTCGGTCGAGGTCACGCTCGACCCGCGTGGCACGTCCGAGAACACCTCGACCACCTTCAAGACCGCGGTGCTGCCCGTGACGGCCGAGGGACCGCCGTGCTTCCTGCGCGACGCCGACAACCGCCAGGGCCCGGGCGAGCAGACCGCTCCCGGCATGCGGGTGGCCTCCAAGGTCGCCTCGGGCGGATACAGCGTGGAGATGTCGATCCCCTTGGAGCTTCTCCCCGGCTCCGTCGATCCCGCCCACCTCGGGCTGAACATCCTCGTGTACGACTCCGACACCCAGGACAAGACCGGCCAGACCCGGATCGGCTGGTCGACGTGGGGCGGTGTACAGGGCGACCCGTACCGGTGGGGCGTGGCCACGCTGACCGGCTACCGGCCGCCCGCGGACCGGCCGGTGCCCGACCCGGTGATCCCCGACACGGCCCTGTCCAGCCTGGACTCGCCGCAGTCGCTGGAGCAGGCGGTCCGGGTGCACGTCCCGCTCGCGGGCGGCCCGGCGGCCAAGGAGTCGGAGAGCGGCCAGGCCGTCTCCGCCGCCACCGGCCAGAAGGAGGTGAAGGTGACGCTGCGGGCGGAGGCGCCCGGTAAGGCCCACCTGTTCGTCCGCGACGACCAGGGGACGGCGGGCAGCCGCGTCGTCACGGTGTCCCGCAAGGGCGTCACGACCGTCACCGTGCCTCTGACCCGCGCCCTGGCCGCCCACCCGGCGGTGGTGGCGGGCTGGGAGGCGCCCGGCGGCGGCACGGCGGCCTCGCAGGTGAAGGTGCGCTGAAGCCGGGCTGCCCGCCCTCCTCCCCGGAGGGCGGGCAGCCCTGTCGGACGCATCCCGTAGTCTGCCGGGATGCCGGAATCCCTCACACTCACGAACCTGCTCGACGACGCGGCCATCCTCTCCCTCGAGCACCAGATCCACCTCGAAGAGGTCCTCGGCGAGCACAGCTGGAGCGTCGACCTGCGGGAGCAGCGCTTCCAGTTCACCGGGAGCCGCACGATCACCTGCACCCGCTTCCACCTGCTCGGCAGCGCCGCTCCAGGGCCGGAGTCGTGGCTGTGGGCCTGGGCCAACCCGTCCGGCTTCCCGGAGCCGGTGACCGCCCTGTCGGGGACGCTGCGGGACTTCGGGCAGCGGTTCGGCATCGCGGAGCTGGCCTCCGCGGAGGTGCCGTTCGCCGCGCTGCCCACCTCCCCCGCCGAGCCGCACTTCGCCGCCGCGATCCTCACCGAGGCCGCCAAGGCGGTGACCGGCCACTGGACGTCCTACAGCGGCGACGCGGGCGGCGGCACCCGGGCCGCGTTCCTCGTCGAGCACCCGGACTTCCAGCTGCCGCCGCCCGAGCCGGTCCGCGTCATGCGCGTCCTGCAGCAGGCGCTCTCCCTGCCGCTGCTGACGGACCACCGGCGCGCGATGCACGGTTACGCCGCCCGCCGCGGGCTCGGAGCGTCCTACAGCGACGCGGGCGGCGACCGGCTCATGCTCACGGGCCCCGGTTTCGAGGCGGCCGTCGACTTCGACGGGCACGGCCGCGTCGGCAACATCAGCGCGACCCTGTCGGCCCCCCGCGGCGCCTGAGCAGCGCCACCCCTGATCGCTCGCGGCGGGTGCGGTTTCGATAGATTCATCCCTCGGTGCCCGACCGAAGGAGCCTCGTGACCATTCCCGAACTGACCGACGTCCACGCGGCGTGGCTGCCGCCCGAGGCGTTCCGGGCGATCGGTTCCCGCCGTACCCTCGTGCGGGCCGACGGGCCGCTCGCCGAGACCGTGCGGGCGGAGGTCACGCGGGCCCGCGCCCGGTACGGCGACGGCGCCGAGGGCCCGTACGACCTGGTGCTGGGCCTGGACGCGGCCGAGGGCGCGGACGGGTACGCGATCGCGCGGCGGGACGGCGTCACGACCGTGACCGGCGGCGATGAGGCCGGGCTGCTGTACGGGTTCTTCCACGTCGTACGGCTCGGCGAGGCCGCGTTCGGGGCCGACAGGGAGACGGAGCACCACCGGCCCGCGATGCGCCGGCGCATGCTCGACCACTGGGACAACATCGACGTGCACCCGGTGATGGGCCAGGTCGAGCGCGGCTACGCGGGCGGCTCGATCTTCTGGGACAAGGGCGCGCCGCGCGCGGACCTGACGCGGGTGCGCGCCTACGGGCGGCTGCTGGCCGCCTCCGGCGTCAACGCGGTCGCGATCAACAACGTGAACGTGCACGCCACCGAGGCCCACCTGCTGACCGACCGGCTCGGCGAGGTGGCCGCGATCGCGGCCGAGCTGCGCCCGTACGGGATCCGCGTGCACCTGTCGGTCAACTTCGCCTCCCCGATCGCGCTCGGCGGCCTGCCCACCGCCGACCCGCTCGACGAGGGGGTGCGGGCGTGGTGGGCGCGGACCACCGAGCAGGTGTACGCGACGATCCCCGATTTCGGCGGGTACGTGGTGAAGGCCGACTCGGAGGGCCAGCCGGGCCCGTTCGCGTACGGGCGCACCCACGCCGACGGCGCCAACATGCTCGCCGAGGCCCTGGCCCCCTTCGGCGGGGTCGTGCACTGGCGGGCCTTCGTCTACAACCACCGCCAGGACTGGCGCGACCGCTCGACCGACCGCGCCCGCGCCGCCTACGACCACTTCGCCCCGCTCGACGGCCGGTTCCTGGACAACGCGATCCTGCAGGTCAAGCACGGCCCCATGGACTTCCAGACGCGCGAGCCGGTCTCCCCGGTGATCCTGGAGATGCAGGGAACCCGCCTGGCGGTGGAGCTGCAGGTGACGCAGGAGTACACCGGCCAGCAGCGGCACGTCTGCTACCTGGCCCCCATGTGGAGCGAGATCCTCGCGTTCGAGAACGTCGCCGAGGCGGGCGACCTGGTCGCGGTCTCCAACGCGGGCGATGACCGCTACTGGACCGGCCACCCGCTCGCGCAGGCCAACCTGTACGCGTTCGGCCGCCTCGCCTGGGACCCGGGCCTCGACCCGGCCGCCGTCCTCGACGAGTGGATCGACCTCACCTTCGCGTGGCCCGGCGAGCCGCTGCGGCGCACCCTGCACGCCATGATGGACGGGTCGTGGCGCACGTACGAGCGCTACACCGCGCCGCTCGGCGTCGGCTTCATGGTGCGCCCCGGCCACCACTACGGCCCGGACGTGGACGGCTACGAGTACACGCCGTGGGGCACGTACCACTTCGCCGACCGCGACGGCGTGGGCGTGGACCGCACGCGCGCCACCGGCACCGGCTTCACCGGCCAGTACCCGCAGCCGTGGTCGGACGTCTACGAGTCGCTGGAGCGCTGCCCCGACGAGCTGCTGCTGTTCTTCCACCACGTCCCGTACGGGCACGTGCTGCACAGCGGCTCGACGGTCATCCAGCACATCTACGACACGCACTTCGCGGGGGCGGAGGAGGCGGCCGAGATGCGGCTGCACTGGGAGAAGCTGGCCGACACCGACGCGGTCGACCCGGACCTGTACGCCCGGGTCAAGGAGCGGCTCGACGAGCAGGTCCGCTGCGCCGAGGAGTGGCGCGACCAGATCAACGCCTATTTCTTCCGCAAGTCAGGCGTCCCCGACGCGCGCGGTAGGAGCATCCCCTAGGGAGCGCCCGGCGAACGACCGCGCGACGGCGATCACAGCCGCCACCAGCACGGGCAGGGCGACGATCGCAGGCCACGGCACGTCCGGCACGACGTCGGGCGTGACGGGCCCGCCCTGCCAGGCGCGCACGAGCCGGGGCATCAGGACATAGCAGAGCCCCAGCCCCAGCAAGGCGCCCGCGGCGGCGTGCCACAGGGCCGCCCAACGGCCCGCGGCGGCGGCGCGGAGCAGGAGGCCGGACGCGGCCACCAGCCCCAGCGCGATCGCTCCGCCCAGCAGAACGGGCGATGGGACCGCCGAATCCGGCGAGCCGATCACCGTGACGTCCCACCCGGATCCGGCCACCGCCGCGCGGGCCGCGTTCCCGTCGCCGTCCACGGCGAGCCACCAGTCGGTGGCGGGCAACGGCGGCCGTGCCGCGGCCAGGTTCCAGGCCTGCAAGGTCTGCCAGTCCATGAGGACGGCGGCGGAGTCGAGAGCGACGCCGGGCATGCGCTCGACGACACCGGCGAGCTCGACCTGGAGCGGTCGCCGTCCGAGCGAGATGGAGCCGGTCCGGCCCGTGGCGAGCTTCGCCGAGGCGGCCAGCTCGGGGGTGAGCACGATCGGCACCGGCCGGGCGGGGGCGGCGTTCAGCGGTACGGGCCGCACGACGGAGGCACCGTCCTTCACCTTCAGCGAGAAGATGCCGCTTCCCGTCCCTTCCGACCATCGCTGGCCCGCGGGCAGGGCCAGTTCCCCGCCGTCGGCGCGCAGCGCGGTCACGGTGATCACGTGCGCGGAGTCGTCGGTGGCGTCGCCCAGGAAACCCCGGACGGCTAGCGGGTAGGCGATCCTCCCGTCCGGGCCGGCCAGGCCGGCGAGGTCCACGTCCACCTTCGCGGAGCCTTCGCGCGGCGGTGCGACCGGGAGGTCGTGCCAGACTCCGAGGGCGTCGGAGACCACCGCGCGCAGCCGCACGGAGCCGTCGGACCGCTCGACCTCGACGGTGAGCGTGCGCGGCTGACCGGGCAGCGGCAGGGCGCCGAGCTGGGGACGGCCGGCGACCATAGCGGCCGCCAGCTGCGCAACCGTCCGGTCCGACAGATCGGGCCGCAGCCGGAACACCTCGCCGAGGCGGTTCGCGTCGACGCCGAGGAGGGTGCTGTAGCGGAGGTCGACATCGACGCGATCGCGGTGTCCGGGCACCGCGGCGGTGACACCGGGCAGCGCGGTGAAGGCGGTGCCACGGCCGAGGACGCCCGGCTCGCCTCCCGCCGGCGGGCCGGTCAGCCGCACGTCGGCACCGGCCTGGTGACGGGCCTGGTCCGCCTGCGAGGAACGCCAGGTCGTGGCGCCACCGATCGCGAGGACGGCGACCGCGGCGGCGATCCCCGAGGAGAGCGCCCGTATCCCCGGCCTCGGTGCCTCGGCGACCAGGCACACGACCGCGACCAGCGCCATCGGGATCGCCACCAGGAGTGTTCCCGACAGGTCCGGCAGCCGTAATCCCGCGGCCCGCCACCACGGCGTGGCCTCCGCCAGGGACAGCAGCAGGCGGGCCACGAAGGGGGCCAGGAACGCGCAGCCCATGACCACCGCCGCCGTGCCCAGGGCCCGGCCGGTCCGCCTGGGCCCGGGCGCGAGGAGCAGCGCCAGGGCCAGGAGCGCCGCCAGACCCAGGACGGTCCAGCGGGCCGCCTGCGCGGCGGCCTCGATCCGGGCCAGTGTGCCGGGGAGAGCGCTGGCGGGCGTGCAGTCGGGGCAGCCGTTCGCCTTGAGCTTTTCGCGCAGGTCCGGCAGCCGGGCGGCGGCCGTACGCAGCCGCTCGACCGGCAGGCCGCGCAGGTCGGGCACGACGGTCCAGGTGGCGTCGACCGTTTCGGCGAAGCGGTCGAGGAAGGTGGCCTGATCCACCATGAGCGGACCGTAGGTGGTGTATCCCTCCCTCTCGACGCCACGGCCGAGCATCAGGTCGCCGGCCCAGCGCGGCCCGTACGGGTCGTCGGGCACGAACACCCCGGTGATCTTGACCTTTACCGGCTCGGCGTCGATACGGCCGATCGTGGTGAACACCTGGCCGGCCGTGAAGCCGGTGAACGAGGCGGCGGCCTGGGAGATCGCCGCCTCGACCGGCTCGGTGCGCGACCGGGGCCAGGAGCCGCTGACCAGTCTCGCGTGCTGCTGGAATCCGTCGAGACTGCCGAACCTGAGCCGCTCCGGCCGCCGGTACCTCAGCTTCTCCTGGCCCGGCATCGTGTAGCCGTCCGAGCGGAGCAAGGTGGTCACTTCGGTGCGCGCACCGCCGAAGGCCAGGGCCGTCTGTTCCCGTACGGCCCGGTCGAACCCGGCGAAGTTCCCGGCGTTGATCACGCCGGCGACCGTGACGCCGACGGCCTGAGGCGGAGCCGTCTCCACGGCATGCCGCACTTCCGCATCGCCCAGAGCCGCGGCACACATGGCGAGCCCGGCGAACACGGTGGCGACCAGCAGGCTCACCACGCCCAGCCTCAGCACTGACGGCATGCCCCGCCACCTTCCGCAGCTCTCATCTCCCGGTGATCACCGGGAGATCATGCTGAGGATAGTGGCTCGATCCGCGCCCGCGACTCCTCAGGCGGTGAAGCGCTCGCGGACCTCGGCGATCACCGGGCGGCTGTTCCACAGCAGGGCCGCGGCGAACGCCGAGGCCAGCAGGGCGGGCGCCAGCTCGGTGGCGACCATCGTGATGCCGCCCGCCACGATCAGCAGCGACGCGTTGCCGAGGGCGGCCTTCGGGTGGCGCATGAGGAAGTACGACGCCAGCCGCGCCACGTCCACCGCCCGGAACGCGAACAGCGACGTGATCACCAGCGCGTTGGCGGCCCACAGCAGCGCCGCCAGCGCGACGAGCACGAGCAGCACCGCCCACCACCCCGGGACGCCGGCGACGGCGAAGTTCGCCAGGTTCGTCCCGACGACGGCCAGCGCGACGAGCCACGGCACCCAGATCTTCAGCACGCCGCGCACGTTGGCCTGGTAACCGCGCCAGAACGCCGCCGCCGGATGCAGGTCCGTCATGTCCCGGCTGCGATGGCGCAGCGCGTAGAGGGCGGCGGACAGCGCGGGGCCGAGCGGCAGCGCGCAGGCCGCCACCAGCGGCACGTTGGCGGCGTCGCCGCCGAGCAGGGTCAGCGCGATCAGGCCGGGCGCGGTCGCGACGAGGAACAGGCCCTCGACCACCAGCAGGCTGTAGATCAGCGTGGCGGCGCGCGAGAGCGGGCCCTCGCCGAACCGCCGCCCCGCCGACACCTCGCTCATGGGCTCTCCTCTCCCAGGCCGAGCAGCCGCCTGTCGTCCCACCACGGCGGCGTCCGGTCCACCACCGGTGTGAGCTCGACCAGCGTAACCTCGTGGCGGTCGAGCCGGAGATCCAGGTCCACGCGACCGTCCGTGACGGGCAGGCTCCGGTGGGAGCGCACGGGCTCGGCCGCCTCCCGCAGCGCGTCGAGCTCCCTGGGCCGGGGCGAGCGCGGGCGGCCCAGCTCGCGCCACGCCGCCCACGCGTTGCCCTTCTCCTCGCTCACCGACGAGCGCAGCTCGAACGCCGAGGCGGCCTCCCCGATGGGGATCGACAGCCGCAAGGCGTGCCCGTCCACTGGGGTTGCGCCGGTCGCGTCCGCCGGGGCCCAGGCCAGCACGGTGACCCGGCCGTCGCCGTCCCGGGTGACCAGGTGGTCCTCCCCGCGCGCCAGGACCTGGTCACCCATCCGGGCCATGAACGCGTACAGGTGGTAGGTGGGCTTCTTGATCTGCCGGTGGGTCAGCAGGCCGAAGCCGCCGTGGAAGAGCGAGGTCGGGATCCCCTGCTCCTCGAACATGTCGCTGAAGGTCCAGTAGGAGAAGGAGTCGACCAGGTCTCCCCCGGCCGCCAGCACCGGGGCGAGGTAGGCGGCGTGGAAGGCCGTGTCGTGGACGGGGTTGTCGGGCCGGTAGGAGGAGTTGAACTCCGTGATGTGCACCGGCAGCCCCTCCAGCGGGCCGCCCGCGAGCTGCCGCCGCGGCGTGGCGAACTGCTCCAGCAGCTTCGACGCCGGCGCGAGCGTCTGGTGCACGCCGAACGGCACGTGCTGGGCCGGGCCGGAGGTGTACGCGTGCCGGCTGACGAAGTCGAT
Organism: Nonomuraea sp. NPDC051941; assembly: GCF_044593615.1. Classification (NCBI taxonomy): domain Bacteria; kingdom Bacillati; phylum Actinomycetota; class Actinomycetes; order Streptosporangiales; family Streptosporangiaceae; genus Nonomuraea; species Nonomuraea sp. NPDC051941. Next base: position 187,195 of record NZ_JBIUCF010000005.1, on the reverse strand, counting down.
GGGCAGCGAGCGCTCGGCCACGAAGTCGGCGAAGCGCACGAGGAACTCGTCGGAGCCGGGCGAGATGGCCGGGCCGCCGACCTGGAGGGAGGCGTCCACCTCCTTGACCGCGTGCGCGCTCACCTCATAGAGGCGGTGGTAGGCGTCCTGGTCGGCGTCCTGCCAGAAGTCCTTGAGGTTGGGCTCGTTCCACACCTCGATGGGCCAGGTGCGCACCTCGTCGAGCCCGTACCGGTCGACGAGGTGCGCCAGCGTGGCCCGCACCAGCTCCGCCCACTCCCGCCAGGAGCGGGGCGGGGTGACGTTGCCCTGCCACCAGAACACGGTCTGGTCGCCGGAGGCCAGCCCGGAGGGCATGAACCCCAGCTCCACGAAAGGGCGGATGCCGAGTTCGAGGTAGGCGTCGATCACCTGGTCCACGTACGTGAACGAGTGGCGCACGTGCCGCGCGCCCGCGTACTCGTACGGCTGGTGGACGCCCACCCCGTCGCTCAGCAGCCCGTGCCCCCGGATGTGCCGGAAGCCGATCTCCCGCTGGATCAGTGCCAGCGAGTCCTGGTAGTCGCGGCGCAGCGCCAGCTCGAAGCGGCCGGTGCCGACACAGAACCGCCAGGCGTCGGACAGCCGCCCCGAGGCCTCCGAGGGCACTCGCATCAGCCGTGGTCCTTCTTGAAGCGCTCGTAGGCGGAGTTGACGAGGTTCATGTAGGAGGTCATGTTCTTGGCCTCCAGCTCCTTGACGTAGGCGTCCCACTCGCTCAGGTCACGCTCGCCGAGGACGAACTTGAGCGTCTGCTGGGTGACGTAGTCCTTCAGCGGCGTCTCCCACAGCGTGGCCTGCTCGCGCTCCTCGTCGTTGAACGGGTGCGGCGGCTCGACCGGCCAGCCCTTCCTGGCGTTCATCACGTCCTGGAAGGCCACCTCCTCCTCGGAGAAGGTGGAGTTCAGCAGCTTGGTGGTGCCGCCGTAGGCGAACACGCCGTTGGAGAAGCCGAAGTCCTTCTGCAGGTGCTTGGGCGCGCCGGGGTTGAGGCCGACGAAGTCGATGTCCTTGGCGAGCTTGAACGCGCCCGAGGCGTCCTTGGTGTACGTCGTGCCCTCGACGCCCCACTTGGCGAACTCCTCGCCCTGGTCGGAGTACCAGAGCCAGTCGATGAACTGCATCATGGCGACGAAGTTCTTGTTCTCCAGCGCCTTCTTGGAGATCATGACGCCGTTCTCGAGCCGGGTGTCGATCTTGTACTCGCCGACCGGGCCCAGGGGCACCGGGATCTTGGCGACCTTGGCGCCCGGGACGAGCTTGGTCAGCGTGGGACGGTAGTCGTTGACGATCGACTGCGCGTTCGCGCTGATCACGAACGACTTGCCGGAGTTGAACTTCTGCTTGGCCTGCTCGTCCTGCTGGGTGAAGCTCTCCGGGTCGAGCAGCTTCTCCTTCACCAGCTTGTTCAGGTACTCCAGCATCTGCTTGTACTGCGGCATCGCGCCGGTGTAGACGAACTTGCCGGCCGTGGCGTCGAAGGTCGCGTGCTGGTACTGCCAGCCGCCCTTGGCGCCGTAGGCCTGGGCGACGAGCTTGAAGATGTTGCCGCCGGGCGTGGGGACACCGAACCGGTCGGTCATCGGGTAGAGGTCCGGGTACTCCTTCTTCAGCGCCTTGAGCAGGGTGTAGAGATCATCCCAGGTCTTCGGGACCTCCAGCTTGTGCTTCTCCAGGATGTCGGTCCGCACGGCCAGGGAGTAGTCGGCCCAGATCTCCTCGTGGAGCCCCGGCAGCAGGTAGATGCGGCCGTCGGCCTGGCGCAGGGTGTCCAGCTCCGGCTCCATCTTCCACTTGGCGACCTTGTCCTTGAAGTTGGGCATCAGGTCGAAGTAGTCGCTGACCGGCAGGATGGCGCCGGAGGAGACGAACGCCTCCTCGGCCGGGTGGTAGGTCTTCGGGATGATGAGCGGGGCCTGCCCGGAGCCCACCAGCAGGCCGCGCTTCTTCTCGTAGTCGCTGAGCGGCACCTCCACCGGCTTGAGCGTCACGTTGGTCCGCTTGGTCAGCTCCTGCCAGAACAGCCAGTCGCTCTTGTCCGGGTAGAACGGGTGGTTGTTGTAGAGCACGTCGAACGAGATCGGCTCGGTGGCCTTGAACTGCTGGTTGACGCCGTAGCCGGCCATCGCGCCCGCCTTGTTCGCGGACACGTCGGCGGCCTTCTTCGGAGCCTCGTCCGCGCCGCAGCCGGCGACGGCAAGAGTGAGCGCACCCAGCCCGAGGAGTGCCTGACGGCGGGAGATGTGCTGCATGGGGGGATCCTTTCGGGAGGACAGTGGTTAACCCTTGACCGCGCCGAGCATGACGCCCGAGACGAAGTACCTCTGCACGAAGGGGTAGACCGCCAGGATGGGGACGACGGTGAGCATGATCGTCACCGACTGGATGTTGGCCGCCGCCGCCGACGCCTCGCTGAGCGACGCGCCCGCGGACTCGGCGCCGGTGGCGCCCGCGATGAGGTTGCGCAGGTAGATGGTCACGGGGAACAACTCGGTCTTGTTCAGGTAGAGGAACGCCGTGAACCACGAGTTCCAGAAGGAGACCGCGTAGAACAGCACCATCGTGGCGATGACCGCCTTCGACAGCGGCAGCACCACTCGCCAGAGGACGCCGTAGGTGTTCAGGCCGTCGATGGCGGCGGCCTCCTCCAGCTCCTGCGGCAGGCCCTCGAAGAACGCCTTCATGACCAGGAGGTTGAAGACGCTGATGGCGTTGGGCAGGACGATGGCCCAGATGGAGTTGGTCAGCCCGAGGCCGTTGACCAGCACGTAGTTGGGGATCAGGCCGCCGGAGAAGATCATGGTGAAGACGGCGACCCAGATCAGGAACGTGCGGCCCCTGAGGTGCTTCTTGGACAGCACGTACGCGTAGCACGTCGTCAGCAGCATGGCGATCGCCGTGGCCACGACGGTGTAGACAATCGTGTTGCCGTAGTTCGTCCAGAATGTCGGGTCCGACACCACGAGCTTGTAGGTCGTGATGTTGAACCCGCGCGGGATGAGGTTGACCTGCCCGCCGACGATGTAGCGCTCCTCGCTGAACGAGCGGGCGAGGATGTTGAGGAAGGGGTAGAGCGTCACGATCACGACGCCGCTCAGGATGACGGCGTTGACCACCTGGAAGGCGCGGTAGCCACGGGTCTTCTCGAGGGTCACCACAGGCTCGTCCCTACTGTGCGGCGGGAGATCAGGTTCGCCGAGAGGATCAGCACCACGCCGACCAGGGCCTCGAACAGGCCGATCGCGGCGGCGTAGCTGAGGTTGCTGGACTCCACGCCCATCCGGTACAGGTACGTGGAGATCACGTCCGCCGTCGGGTAGGTCAGCGGGTTGTACAGGAGCAGGACCTTCTCGAAGCCCACGGCCATGAACGTGCCGATGTTGAGGATCAGCAGCGTGATCGCCGTCGGCCGGATGCCCGGCAGGGTGACGTGCCAGATCTGCCGCAACCGTCCGGCGCCGTCCATCCGGGCCGCCTCGTAGAGCTGCTCGTCGATGGTGGTCAGCGCGGCCAGGTAGAGGATGGTGCCCCAGCCGACGGTCTGCCAGACCTCCGACGAGACGAAGATCGTGCGGAACCACTCGGGTTTCTGCAGGAACGCGGTGGGCTCCCCGCCGAACACCTTGACGATCTGGTTCACCGGCCCGTCGATGGCCAGCATCTGCATGACGATGCCGGCCACGATGACCATCGACAGGAAGTGCGGCAGGTAGGACACCGACTGCAGGAACCGCTTCACGCGCCGGTTGCGCACCTCGTTGAGCAGCAGCGCCAGCACGATCGGCAGCGGGAAGCAGAACAGCAGGGTCAGCGCGCCGAGGATGAGCGTGTTGGCGAACACGGTCCAGAACGACGGGTCGTTCAGGAACATCTTCACGTACCGCAGGCCCACCCAGGTCTCGCCGAAGATGCTGCCGCCGGGCTCGAACTTGCGGAAGGCGATCACGTTGCCGAGCATCGGGAGGTACCGGAAGATCGCGAAGAACAGCAGCGGCAGGATCGCCAGCGAGTACAGCTGCCAGTCGCGGCGGATCGCGTGCCGCCAGGTGCCGGGTTTGGCCCGTCTGCGCCGGCTGGGCGCCGGCCCCGCCGCCCGCGCGTCTCGCGGCGGATTGTCCAACGACGTTGTGCTCATCCCGCTCCTTCCCGTGTGATACGAGCCGTGACCAGCAGGTTCCTGTCGTGCCCGAGCTCGCGCTCGGCGCCGGTCAGCCGTAGAGGCACGGCCGCCACCGTGGCCGTCGCCGGGTCCGTCGCGGCGTCCCCGCTGGAGCGCCCGAAGCGCAGCTCGACGTCGCCGGGCTCGACGATGCGCCGGCCGCGCACGCCGGTGAACGACGCGGCGTCTGCCGGGACGGTGAACTCCACGCGGGCGGCCTGCCCGGCCTCCAGCGGGACGCGGGCGTAGCCGACCAGCCGCACCACCGGCCTGGTGGTCTGCGCGACCGGGTCGTGCAGGTAGAGCTGGACGACCTCGGCGCCGGCCCGCGATCCGGTGTTGCGAACGCTCACCCCGACGGTGACCTCGCCGTCCACCGGCCACTCGGCCGCGCCCGTGTCGAGGAGCTCCCACTCGAACGTGGTGTAGCTCAGCCCGTGCCCGAACGAGTACGCGGGCGTCGGGTCCACCGACGACACCTGCGTACGGCGCCCGAGCCACGGCGACAGGTAGGTGGCGGGCAGGCCGCCGGCGTCGCGCGGCACGCTGACCGGCAGGCGACCGGTCGGGTTGACGGCGCCGGTGAGCACCTCCGCCAGCGCCTGGCCGCCCCGCTGGCCGGGGAAGAAGCCGTAGACGACGGCCGCGGCCGCGTCGAACTCGGGGCCCAGCGCGTACGGCCGCCCGGCCAGCAGCACCAGGACCACCGGAGTGCCGGTCGCCAGCACCGCCCGGACCAGCTCGGACTGCACGCCCGGCAGTCGCAGGTCGGCGGCGTCACAGCCCTCGCCGGAGGTGCCGCGCCCGAAGAGCCCCGCCCGGTCGCCGACGGCGAGCACGCACACGTCGCTCTCCGCCGCCGCGGCGACGGCCGCCGCGATCCCGGAGGTGTCGTCGCCGGTGATCTCGCAGCCCGGCTCGTACGCGAGATCGGGGACCAGCGCGCCGAGCGCCTCGCGCAGCGACGGGAGGTCGAGCCCGAGCCCGTGCTCGGGGTGCGGGCCCACGTGCGCGGGGAAGGCGTAGCAGCCGAGCATCGCCATCGGGTCGTCGGCCACCGGCCCCACGAGCGCCACCCGCCGGCCCGGCGTGAGCGGCAGGACGCCGCCGGTGTTGCGCACCAGCACGATCGACTCGCGCGCCAGGCGCAGGGCGAGCTCCTGGCTCTCCTCGTCGTCGAGCCGCACGTCGGCGGCGTCGCCGGGCAGCGGCCGCCAGTCCTCGTCGAGCAGCCCCAGCTCGGCCTTCTGCGCCAGCACCCGGGCCAGCGCGCGGTCGATGAGCGCCTCGTCCACCTGTCCCGACTTCACGGCCTCGATCAGCGGGGGGCCGAAGGTGTCCACCGTGGGCAGTTCGACGTCGATCCCGGCCCGCAGCGCGAGCCCGGCCGCGTCCGCGGCCTCCGCCGCGACGCCGTGCAGCTTGTGCAGGAACCGGATGGAGAAGTAGTCGGCGACCACCGTGCCCGCGAACCCCCACTCCTCGCGCAGCAGCCCGGTCAGCAGCTCCTCGTCGGCCGCGACGGGGACGCCGTCGATCTCGGCGTAGGAGTTCATCACCGACCGGGCGCCGCCCAGGCGCAGGGCCATCTCGAACGGCGGCAGGATCACGTCCGCCAGTTCCCTGCCTCCCATGTGGGCGGGGGCGAGGTTGCGGCCGCCCCGGGAGGCGGAGTAGCCGGCGAAGTGCTTCAGGGTGGCGACGAGGCCCGCACCCTCAAGCCCGCGCACGTAGGCCGCGCCGACCGTCCCGACCAGATAGGGGTCCTCGCCGATCGTCTCCTCGGTGCGACCCCAGCGGTAGTCGCGGGTGACGTCGAGGACCGGGGCCAGGCCCTGGTGGACGCCGGCGGCCCGCATGGACCGGCCGATCCGCCCGGCCACCTCCTCGATCAGCTCGGGGTCGAAGGAGGCGCCCCAGCTCAGGGGCGCCGGGTACACCGTCGCCCGCCAGGCGGCGAAGCCGGTCAGGCACTCCTCGTGGACCTGGGCCGGGATCCCGAACCTGCTGGCGGCCACGATCTGGGCCTGCGAGGCGGCCAGCGAGCGCGCGCCGGCGACGGGATCGACCGGCGCCGTGCCGAACGGGCGGGTCAGCTGGCCCAGCCCGTGGGCGATGACGTCGCTCCACTCCACGCCCGCCATGTCGGCCTGGTGCGGGGCGACGCCTCCCCCCGACGCGTCGGCGCCGACCCAGACGCCCACGAGCTGGGCGATCTTCTCCTCCAGCGTCATGAGCGGGATGAGCACCTCGGCCCGCTCGGCGGCAGTCAGCCGCGTGTCCCGCCACTTGTCGATTGGTACCTGGCCCCTCATGCCACCCTTTCGGCTCTTAGCCGGCCTGCTGCCGAAACTTTCGAGGAATTCCCGTTAATATTGCGGCAACTTATGGGTCCAGGTTTCGGCGTGTCAAGAGGGTGCAAACTGTTATATTCGTGCTGATCACCGCAGCGTCAGGCCAGCATTCGACGCCCGCATTTCCAGAAAGTTTCCGGATGCTCAGATGACAAGTTGCCGTTCAGCCACGCTCAGGTCAGGGACTCCGTCAGAGTGCGGGCCGCCTGGGTGACCAACTTGCCGTACTCCCCGCGCAGTTCCTCCGGCATGCGGCTGGCGGGGGTGGAGATGCTGAGGCTGGCGACCGGGCCGTCCGGGCCCAGCACGGCGGCGGCGACGGCCGCGATGTCGGAGCGCCACTCACCGCGATTGTCCGCGTAACCCCGCGCCCGGACCGCCGCCAGCTCTGCGCCCAGCGCCTCGGGGTCGACGATCGTCGTGTCCGTGTACGACGCGAGCTCCGGCAGCGGGGCGGACCTGTGCGCGAGCACGGCCTTGCCGTTGGCCGAGGCGTGCAGCGGGAGCCTGATGCCGAGCGGCAGCACGATGCGCAGCGGCTTGTCGGTCTCCAGCCGCTCGATCAGGACGACCGCGTCGCCCTCCGGCACCATCAGGTGGATCGTCTCCCCGGTGCGCTGCCGCAACTGCTCCATGACCGGCATCGCCGCGTCCCGCAGACCCAGCTCCGTCCTGCGGCCGACCTGGAACGCCTTGCTCGTCACCTGCCAGCGCGTGATCTCGCCCGCGGCGGGCCTGATCCACCCGGCCTCGTGCAGCGTCCTCAGCGAGCGCTGCACCGTGCTCTTGGGCAGCCCGAGCACCCGGGCCAGCTCCCCGACTCCGGCGGGCTGGCGGGCGGCGACCTCTTCGAGCACCCGGAGGGCGTTGATCACGTTCTGCATCCATTGACTCCTCTGCGGACCGATTTTAATGTTAGTGAACCGCAACACGGCACACCGTGCCGTGACACGGCACGCAAGGAGATCAAGACGTGGGGCGTCATTTCCTGCAGATCCCAGGACCGACCAACGTTCCCGACCGGGTGCTGCGCGCCATCGCCCAGCCCACCGTCGATCACCGCGGCCCCGCCTTCGCCCGCCTGGCCGGCGAGGTCCTGGAGCGGCTGAAGGCGGTCTTCCGGACCCGCCACCACGTGATCGTCTACCCGTCGTCGGGGACGGGCGCGTGGGAGGCGGCGCTGGTCAACACGCTCTCGCCCGGGGACAGGGTGCTGGCGTACGAGACCGGGCACTTCTCCGCGCTCTGGTGCGAGATGGCCGCCCGGCTGGGGCTGGTCGTGGACCTCGTGCCCGGCGACTGGCGGCACGGCGCCGACCCCGACGCGATCGCCGGCCGCCTCACCGCCGAGCACGCCGCCGTCATGGTCGTGCACAACGAGACCTCGACCGGCGTGCGCAGCCGGATCCCGGAGATCCGCGCGGCCGTCGACCGGACCGGGCATTCGCCGCTGCTGCTGGTGGACACGATCTCGTCGCTGGGCTCGATGGACTACCGCCACGACGAATGGGGCGTGGACGTGACCGTCGGCTGCTCGCAGAAGGGGCTCATGCTGCCGCCCGGCATCGGGCTCAACGCGGTCAGCCCGAAGGCGCTGGCCCACCGGGGGCGGCTGCCCCGCTCGTACTGGGACTGGGAGCCGATCATCGCGGCCAACCGCGGCGGCTTCTACCCGTACACGCCGCCGACCAACCTGCTCTACGGGCTGCGCGAGGCGCTCGTCATGCTGCTGGAGGAGGAAGGGCTGGCGGAGGTCTTCCGCCGCCACGACCGGCACGCCGAGGCGACGCGACGCGCCGTACGGGCGTGGGGGCTCGAGGTGCTCTGCGCCGACGAGCGGGAGCACTCGAGCTCGCTCACCGCGGTGCTGATGCCGGACGGGCACGACGCCGACGCGGTCAGGAAGCTCATCCTCGATCGGTACGACATGTCGCTCGGCACCGGGCTCGGGCGGCTCGCGGGGCGCGTCTTCCGGATCGGCCACCTCGGCCACTTCAACGACCTGACGCTGGCCGGCACGCTGAGCGGCGTCGAGATGGGGCTGAGCGCGGCCGGAGTGCCGATCAAGGAAGGCGGGACGCGCGCCGCGCTGGCGTACCTGGAGGGGGCCGAATGACCCTGGCCCGGACCCTGTCCCGGCTGCTCGAAGGAGACGTCAGGGACGATCCGTACACCAGGCATCTGTACGCCTCCGACGCCAGCATGTACGCCATCGAGCCGCTCGCCGTCGCCTTCCCCCGGCACGCCGGCGACGTCCAGGCGCTGGTCGCGGCGTGCGGCGAGCTGGGGGTGCCGGTGCTGCCGCGCGGGGCGGGCACCAGCCTGGCCGGGCAGACGGTCGGCGCGGCGGTGATCGTCGACTTCTCCCGCCACATGAACCGCATCCTGGAGATCGACGGCAGGAGCGCCCGCGTGCAGCCGGGCGTCGTGCAGGACCAGCTCAACCGGGCGGCCCGCAAACACGGGCTGATGTTCGGGCCCGACACCTCGACCAGCAACCGGGCCACGATCGGCGGCATGATCGGCAACAACTCGGCGGGCAGCCACTCCGTGCTCTACGGGTCCACCGTGGACCACGTCGAGTCGCTGCGGGTGGTGCTCGCCGACGCCAGCACGCCCGACCTGCGCTCCGACGCCCGCCTGGGCGCGGCCGTCGCCGAGGCGCTGCAGGGGGTGGACCTGTCCGGGTTCCCGCGCTTCTGGCGGCACTCGGGCGGCTACCGCCTGGACCTGGCCGCCCGTGATCTGCCCGACCTCACCAAGCTGGTCGTCGGCTCCGAGGGCACGTTGGCCGTGGTAACCGAGGCCACGGTCGGGCTGGTGGACCGGCCCCGGGCCAAGGCCATCGCCGTCGGCCACTTCGCCTCCACGCCGTCCGCCATCGCCGCCACCGCGGACGCGCTCTCCTTCGAGGCCGCCTCGGTCGAGCTCATCGACAAGGCCATCCTCGACCTGTCCAGGCGGCGCGTGGACTACGCCGGGCTCGGCGACATCCTGTCCGGCGACCCCGAGGCGCTGCTGTTCGTCGAGTTCTTCGGCGACAGCCCGGCCGAGGTGGCCGACCGCGTGGACAAGCTCGCCGCCACCTGGAAGGCGAACGGCCACGGCTACCACACCCTGCGGGCCGTCGCGGCCGGGCAGCAGGCGGCCGTGCTCAAGGTCCGCAAGGCGGGGCTCGGGCTGCTGATGGCCTCCAGCGTGGGCAGCCGCAGGCCGCTGGCGTTCGTGGAGGACACGGCCGTGCCGCCGGAGCGGCTGCTGCCGTACGTCGAGGAGTTCGCGGAGATCCTCTCCCGGCACGGGCTCTCCGCGGGGTTCTACGGCCACTGCTCGGTCGGCTGCCTGCACATCCGCCCCTTCGTCGACCTGCGCGTGCCCGACGAGATCGGCACCATGCGCGCGGTCGCCGAGGAGATCGCCGAGCTGGCCGCCCGGCACGGCGGCGTCAACTCCAGCGAGCACGGCGACGGGCTGGCGCGCTCCGAGTTCAACCGGCGGCTGTTCGGCGACGCGGTCTACGAGGCGATGCGGCGCATCAAGCACGCCTTCGACCCGCGCGGGCTGCTGAACCCCGGCAAGATCGTGGACGCGCCCCCGATGACGGAGCACCTTCGCGATCCCGCGATGCCCGCGCCGCGCCCGCTGCGCACCACCCTGTCGTTCGCGGACGGCATGCACGCCGCCGCCGACCGGTGCATGAACGTCGGGGTCTGCCGCAAGGACGACACGGGCGTCATGTGCCCGTCGTACATGGCCACCCGCGAGGAGGAGCACTCCACCCGCGGCCGCGCCAACGCCCTGGTCAAGGCCCTGTCCTCGGACGACCCCCGGCAGGCCCTCGGCGACGAGAGGCTGCACGGGATCCTCGACCTCTGCCTGGAGTGCAAGGCCTGCCAGTCGGAGTGCCCGCTGGGCGTGGACCTGGCGGCGATGAAGAGCGAGTTCCTGCACCAGTACCAGGAGACCCACGGCGTGCCGCCGCGGTCACGGCTGTTCGGGGCGATCCGGACGCTCAACCGGCTCGGCTCGGCCACCGCGCCCCTGTCGAACTGGCTGGCCGCCCCCCTGCGCGGGCCGCTCGGGCTGAGCACGCGGCGGCCGCTGCCCCGCTTCCGCCGCGACAACCTGCTCCGCTGGTTCGCCCGCCGGCCGCCCTCTTCCGGACGGCGTTCCGGGCGGCGGGAGGTGATCCTGCTCGCGGACTCCTTCACCTCCTTCAGCGAGCCCGGCATCGGGCGGGCCGCCGTCGAGCTGCTGGAGCGCGCCGGCTATCGGGTACGCCTGGAGTCGGAGGGCTGCTGCGGCCGATCCAGCATCTCCAAGGGGCTGCTGGACCGGGCCCGCGCGATGGCCGAGGCCATGGTCGGCCGGCTCTCCGGCTCGGACGCGCCGATCGTCGGGCTGGAGCCGTCCTGCCTGCTCACGCTCAAGGACGAGTACGCCGCACTGCTCCCCGGCGACCCCCGGGTGGCGGCGGTGGCGGCGCGGGCCAGGCTCATCCCCGAGTTGCTGGCGGAGGCCGTCGACGACGGCTCGCTGCCGCTGAACGGCGGGCTGAGCGGGCGCCGGATCCTCCTGCACGGCCACTGCCACGAGAAGGCCGTCGTCGGCACCGCGGCCACGCGCGAGCTGCTGTCCAGGATCCCGGGAGCGGAGGTGGAAGAGATCGACGCCGGCTGCTGCGGCATGGCCGGATCGTTCGGATTCGAGAGCGAGCACTACGACCTGTCCATGAAGATCGGCGGCCTCCGGCTCTTCCCGGCGATCGCCGCATCCTCGCCCGACACCCTGCTGGCGGCCACGGGGGTCTCGTGCCGCCAGCAGATCGCCCACGGCGCGGGACGCGCTGCCCGCCATCCGGTCGAGCTCCTTCACCAGGTGGTCGACCTGCCTTAACGCTCGGGGGAGATCGGAGTACGCAGTGTCCGCAGAGCTCCTGTCCATTCTCGCCCTCATCGTCATGTTCGTCATCGCGACCGTCTTCCCCGTGAACCTGGGCGCGCTGGCCCTGGTCGGCGCCTTCCTCGTCGGCACGCTGGCCGCCGGGATGAGCACGGACGACATCCTGGGGGCCTTCCCCGGCAGCCTGTTCGTGATCCTGGTCGGGGTGACGCTGCTGTTCGCGATCGCCACCAACAACGGCACGGTCGACTGGCTCGTACGGGCCGCCGTGCACCTGGTACGCGGCCGGCTGGCCGCCATCCCGATCGTGGTGTTCGCCATCTCGGCGCTGCTGACGGCCGTGGGCGCGCCGGCCCCGGCGGTGGCGGCGATCCTGGCGCCCATCGCTTTCGGGTTCGCGGCCGACTACCGGATCCATCCGATGCTGATCGGGCTCATGGTGGCGCACGGCACGCAGGCGGGCGCGTTCTCGCCGATCAGCGTGCTGGGCGGGATCGTGAACGGGGTGGCCAGGGACGCGAAGCTGCCCGTCGACGACCTGGTGCTGTTCCTGTCGAGCTTCGCGTTCAACGCGGGCGCGGCGGCGGTCGTGTTCTTCATCTTCGGCGGCCGTCACCTCGTCAACCGCGGCGCCGTCTCCCCCGATGCGCCCGCCCCTTCGCCCACCGCCTCTACGTCCGCCACCTCCTCGCCCGCCGCCTCTTCGGCCGCCGCCTCTTCGGGTGGGGCCGCTACCGGCCCGTCGTCCGGCGCGTCCGCCGCCGGTTCGTCGTCCGGCGGGTCCGCCCCCGGAGCCGCGGCCACGTCCGTCTCCGTGGAGACCGCCGACGATGCCGCGGCTCCGGAACCGGTCCCCGACGCCTCTGACGCGGGGTCCGGTGGCCTGCGCCTCACCCCGCACCAGGCGCTGACCCTGACCGGCATCGTCGCCCTCTGCCTGGCGGTGCTGGTGTTCAAGCTGGACGTCGGCCTGACCGCCGTCACCGTCGCCGTCGTCCTGTCCCTCACCTCCCCCAGGACGAACAAGGGCGCCGTCGAGCGGGTGGCCTGGCCGACCGTGCTGCTGATCTGCGGCGTCGTCACGTACGTGGGCGTGCTCCAGGAGATCGGCACCGTCGACTACGTGGGCTCGGCGGTGGCGGCGATCGGCATCCCGCTGCTGGTCGCGCTGCTCATCTGCTACGTCGGAGGCGTGGTGTCGGCGTTCGCCTCGACGGTGGGCATCCTGGGCGCGCTGGTCCCGCTGGCCGTGCCGCTGCTCAACCAGGGCACGCTGGGCCCGGTCGCGATGATCGCGGCGCTGTCGGTGTCGTCGGCCATCGTGGACGTCAGCCCGTTCTCGACGACGGGGGCGCTGCTGGTGGCCAACGTCAGGGGCATGGAGCGGGACGCCTTCTACCGCAAGCTCCTGGCGTACGGCGCGGCGATCGTCGTGGTGGGCCCCCTGGCGGCCTGGGCCGTCCTGGTGGCGCCGGGCTGGCTCGGCTGACGCCGTCGGGACAAGCCCCGCAACCCGGGGAGCGCGGGCCTCTTCGGGTTGCGGGCCACTCACTCCTGTCGGTAGCGCTCACTCCTGTCGGTAGCGCTCGATCCAGGCGGCGTTCAGCTCGTCGGCCGGGTGAGGGCCGCTCCAGCGGGCCGCCTCGGCCGCCGCGCGGGCGGGCAGGTCGGGGTGCCCGCTACTCGCCCAGGCGACGTACCCGTCCGGGCGGACCAGGATCACCGCCGGCCGGCCCGGCCGCGCGGGGCCCGCGTACCGCGTGACCTGGACCTCGGGCGCCGCGCTCGCGACCGCCTCGGCGACGGCGCCGGACGCGGTCATGTCCACCAGCCGGAAACAGCCGTCGCGAAGCAGCTCGTACAGCCTGCCGCCCTCGCACGCGAGGTCCGGCATCCGCCGCCCGGTCCACGGGTGGGCGCCCCGGGTCGCGGCGGGATAGGCGATGCCGAGGCCGGTCAGCCGCCCGGCCAGGATGCGGCGGGTCGGCCCGAAGCGAGAGTGCACGTGGGCGGCGTCGCCCGCGAGGAACACCCGGCCGACGCGGTAGTGCCGGGCCTGCCTGCGCTCGCTCCTGAAGCGGGAGCTCCACCGCTGCTCGCTCATCCCGAAGTCGGTGCCGGCGATGCGATGGAAGGCGTCGCGCATCTCCTCCATCGGCAGCGGCACGGTCAGCGCGATCTGCTCGCGCAACCGGTCCCAGGCGATGGCCCGGAACCAGCCGTCGCCGAACGGGACCATGATCACCACGCCCGCGTCGTTCCCCGTGGCGAACAGGGCCTGCCCGGGCGGGGCGGTGAGCCGTACGTCGGCGAGCAGGATGTGGGTCTCGTACTGCCGACCGGCGAAGTCGACCCCGATCAGGCGGCGTACGGCGCTGTGGGCGCCGTCGCAGCCGACGACGTACGCCGCCGACTCCGTGCGGCCGTCGGCGAGGTCCAGCTCCACCCGCCGGGCGTCCTGCCGGATCCCGGTCACCTCGGCCCCGCGCACGATCTCGACGCCGAGCTCGCGGGCGCGGGCCTCCAGCACGTGCTCGGTGCCGCTCTGCGGCACGATGAGGATCATCGGGAACCTGGTCTCCAGCGAGCGCAGGTCGAGCGTGGCGCCGGGCGCGGGCTGGACCTCGTGCACCCGCAACCCGCGCGCCAGGAGGTCGCCGGCGAGGTCGCGGGCGTCGAGGAGTTCGAGGGTGCGCGCGTGGACGGCGAACGCCCTGGTGATGTTGGGCTGTTCGGTACGCCGTTCGAGGAGGCGGCAGCGGACTCCGGCGAGGGCCAGCTCGCAGGCCAGCATGAGCCCGGTCGGCCCGGCGCCGACCACGATGACGTCGGTCTCGTTCATGGGGTTCTCCCATCGGATTCGATGCCCTCACGATGCCGCCGCGGGCGGTCCGGTCGAATCGGTGAAGTACACAGTCGTACCCACCGGTGCGAGCTCCCCTCGGCAAATGAGTAGGCCCTACTCATGCCGTCTTGCCCGGTCCTGCCTACTTTCGAGGCAGAGATCGTTCCCGAAGGGCAGGAAGACATGAACAAGACACTTCGCATCGCGGCGACCGCTGTGATGGTCGTGGCCGGGTCGGCCTTCGTGGCCCAGCCGGCCTCCGCGCGCTCGTGCCAGATCCAGCCGTACGGGCTGATCGGCGACTACTGGAGCTCGCTCGGCGGGGAGAACGCCATCATCGGCTGCCCCACCGACGAGGAGCGAGGCGTGCCGAACCGCAACGGTCGCAGGCAGAACTTCGACGACGGCCAGATCGCCTGGTCTCCGGACCAGGGCCCGAAAATGATCGTCGCGGCCTACTCCGCCAGGATCAACGGCAGGAACGGGCTGGTCTTCCGCTGGGGGCCGAGCACGCCCTTCAACTACGACTACTACCGGGTAACGCTCAGCGGCGGGCTGAAGGGCGAGCTGAAACTGAAGGACCAGCCGCGTACGCGCGGCCGTCTCGTGGTCTACCCCGGTGCGGGGAAGCGGGTCAGTTTCAGCCTCATGGGCTGCGACAACAAGTTGCCCTCCGACACCTGCCGCCAGGGGTGGACCATCTGGGTCTCGGCCACCTCCAGCTAGGGGCCGTGAAAACAAGTTGCAGCGTGTGCGCCCCGAAGAAAGTATTCGTGCATGATCCGGGTCGAGGGATTAACCAAGGTATTCCGCTGGCCACGCACCTTCCCGCCGCGCGCTTCGAGACGTCGCTGAAGAAGGTGCGCGACCTGCTCGGGCTCGACGAGTTCCTCGACACCCCGGTGCGCCAGCTCAGCCTGGGCCAGCGGATGCGGGGCGACCTGGCCGCGGCCGTGCTGTACGAACCTCCGCTGCTCTATCTCGACGAG
Organism: Nonomuraea sp. NPDC051941; assembly: GCF_044593615.1. NCBI lineage: Bacteria > Bacillati > Actinomycetota > Actinomycetes > Streptosporangiales > Streptosporangiaceae > Nonomuraea > Nonomuraea sp. NPDC051941. Next base: position 171,907 of record NZ_JBIUCF010000005.1, on the reverse strand, counting down.
CCGACCGTCGGGCTGGACGTGGTGGCCAAGGAGGCCGTACGCGAGTTCATCGTGGAGACCAACCGCGCCGGCCGCACCACCGTCATCCTGACCACGCACGATCTGGCCGACGTCGAGGCGTTGTGCAAGCGGATCATCCTCATCGACCACGGCCGGGTGCTGTTCGACGGTGCCATCGACGCGCTGGTGAACCAGCCCCGGCGGCTGGTGGTGCTGCTCGAGTCCGGGCCGGAGGAGGTGCGTGGCGTGCCGCGGGACGCCGAGGGGCGCTACGTCTTCGAGATCCACGACGACCTGCCGGGCATGATCGCCTCGATCTCCGCCGAACACACCATCCGCGACCTGTCGATCGAGGAACCCGACCTGGAGAGCGTGATCAAAGGGATCTACACCAGCTCGACCACTACCAGAGCGTCGGCCATTGAGCTCCGCCCCGAGAGCCGCTTTCAGGCCGCGCCGAGCCACAGGTCCGGGCCGAACACCTCGTAGTGGATGTCGCGCGGGGCGACCCCGGCCGTGATGAGCTCGCCGCGTGCCGTCCGCATGAACGGCACAGGCCCGCACATGTAGACGACCGCGCCCGCCGGGATGTCCACCTCGTCCAGGGACATCCTCCCGGTACGGGGGTGGCCTTCCTCGTACCAGAAGATCCGCTCCCCGCCGGGCAGGGCGTCGGCCAGGCGTTCCATGTCCGAGCGCAGGGCGTGGGCGGCCGGGGAGCGGTCGGCGTGCAGCACCAGGACCCGGCGGGTGTCGCCGGTGAGCGCCAGGTGCTCCAGCATCGCGGTGATCGGGGTGCAGCCGATGCCCGCCGAGACGAGCACGAGCGGTGCTTCGCCGCCGTCGAGCGCCACGTCGCCGAACGGCGCGGACAGGGTCAGTTCGTCCCCCTCCTTGGCGGTGGCGTGCAGGAGGCTGGACACCTCGCCGTCGCCGACCCGCTTGACCGTGATGCGGCGCAGGCCGTCCGCGCCGTTCCCCGAGAGCGTGTACTGGCGGAGCTGGCGGACGCCGTCGGGCATCCGTACCCGTACGCTGACGTACTGGCCGGGCCGGGCGGGCGGGGCCGGCGCGTCGCCGACCGGCCGCAGCACCAGCGACATGGCGTCCGCGGTCTCCTCGCGCCGCTCGACCACCTGCCACTGCCGCCAGGTGTCGCCGTGCCGGGCACCCGCGTCGGCGTACAGGCGGGCCTCGATGGCGATGAGCGCGCCGGCCATCAGCCAGTACACCTCGTCCCAGGCCGCCGCGACCGCGGGCGTGACGGCGTCGCCGAGCACCTCGGCGATCGCGCCGAACAGGTACTTCTGGACGATCACGTACTGGTCGTCGGTCACCCCCACCGCCGCGTGCTTGTGCGCGATGCGCGCCAGCAGCGCGTCGGGGCGCTCGTCCGGGTTCGCGACCAGCGCGGCCGCGAACGCCGCGAAGGCGCCCGCCAGGGCCTGCCGCTGCTCGCCGTTGCGCTGGTTGCCGCGGTTGAACAGCCCGTCGAGCAGTTCGGGGCGGTCGGCGAACATGGACTCGTAGAACCTGGCCGTGATCGTCTCGAGCCGCGCCTTCACGACGGGCAGGGTTTCGCCGACGATCGCCGCGCTCTCAGCGGACAGCATGAGACCTCCCAGAAAGGACCATAAATTGGTATCTGGGATTCATATTATGCAATGGCGGGGTCGGTCCCCTTTCCGGGGGGCGCCAACGACAGCAAAAGCGGCCCGGTCGGCGCGTCCACCAGGGACGCGACCGTGATCGTGTCGAGCGAGGCGTAGAAGGCCTCCTGGGCCTGGCGCAGCGCGGACCGCAGCCGGCAGGCCGCCCGCAACGGGCACGGCGGGTCGTCCTCGCACCCCACCACGTCACCCGCGGCTTCGAGGGCGCGGACCAGGCCCCCGACCGTCGCCTCGCGCCCGGCCGCGGTGAGCTGCAACCCGCCGCCCCGGCCGCGCCTGGCCTCCACCACACCCAGCTCGCTCAGCCTCGCGACGGCCTTGGCGGCGTGGGTGTAGGGGACGGCGAGCAGGTCGGCGGCGGCCCGCGTGGTCAGCAGGTCGTCCGGATCCGCCACGGCCAGCCGCATCACGATGCGCAGGGAGATGTCGGTGAAGGCGGTCAGGCGCATGCACCCACCGTAGGCGCTGTCCCGCAGTGGTACGGCAGCCTGCTCGGCTTCGTCTATCCTCGCCAGCTATGGATCTTCGAGGCAGAACCGTCGTGGTGGCGGGCAGCTTCCGTACCGAGTCCGTCGCGAAGCTGAAGGCGCGGCTCGAGGCGGCCGGGGCGAGCGTCGTGGACGAGGTGTCGCGTTCGGTGGACGTCGTGTTCGACGGGTACGACGGCGGTTACCCGAACGAGCGCGTCCGCGCGGCGGAGCGGCTGGGCGTGCCGGTGTTGCCGGTGACGGAACTGCTGGCGCCGGCCCCGCGTACGGGGTCCGGGGAGTTCCCCGATCTGGAAGCGGCGCGGGACGATCCCGCGGCCCTGCTCGAACTGCTGGAGGACGCCGACTGGTCGGCGTTCGAGCCGGAGCGGGACCTGCTCCCGCTGCGTGACCTGCTGGCCGGGGTGGAAGAGCGGCACGGCGTCACCGGCGCGCACCTGCTGGCCACCGAGCGCCTGCGCGAGCGGGGGGCGCGGCTGCGGCACCCGTACACCATGTTCGGGGGCGGCTTTCAGGACTACGCGCTCAGCCCGTGCGGCCGCTACCTCGCCACGGGCCGGGGCCTCACGAAGGACAACTACGACGGCACCGGTCCCCTGCAGGTGTGGGAGATGGCCACGGGGCGCCTCGTCAACACGATCGACATCATGTACGGCGTCGGCTGGCCCGGCCGCCGCGACACCGTGCAGTGGTCGGCGGACGGCACCCGGGTCGCGCTGGCGTTCTGCACGAACAACGTCGGAGTGTGGGACCCGTTCGGCGCGCGTACCAGTCCGTACGGGAGCGCGGACGTCACGGACGGGTACGACGCCGCGGCGATCTTCACCCTGGCCCCCGACGGCCGCCGGGCCTACGTCTCGATGAGCAGCGAGCACGAGATGATGGGCTGCGTCGCGGCGCTGGACGAGGGCAAGGTCTTCTACAACGACTACCGCCACCACAACACGGGCCCCGAGCCGGCCATGCTGACCGAACCGCTGCCGGAGGAGGCGAAGGAGCGCCTCAAGGACGACTACTTCTCCTTCCGCCGGGTGCGCTGGTCCCGCGACGGCGGGCGGCTGCTCGGGGACAACGACACGTGGGCCGCCGTGGTCGATCTCCCGGGCGGGCGGATGCGCTGGCTGGCGCTGACCGCCGGCCCGGTCGCGTGGAGCCCGGACGACCGGTACGCCGCCGCGCTGACGCCGGGCCGCCCGCGCCGGCTGACCGTCTTCGACGCCGACACCGGGCGGCCGGTGGGCGACCCCGTGGCCCAGGCCGAGGGGTCGCTGCACTGGGGCATGCGCGGGGCCGAGGCCCGGCTGGCGGTCGTGGTGGAGGACGGCGGCGGTGTCGACGTTCACGACGCGCACGGCCGCCACCAGTACCACCTGCCCATCGCCACCACGAGGCGCGTCGGCCGGTACTTCTACGACGGCCAGGAGCGCCCCTGGGCCTGGGAGAGCGCCGGGGACTTCGGCGCGTGCCTGACCGCGGACGGGCGGGCGGAGGTGTGGTCGCTGGGCGACGAACCGGCCCGGGTCGGGTCGATCGAGGCGCCGGACGGGACAGAGGCGGTGCTGTGGGGCGCGGACGGGGTGCTCGCGCTGATCGGCGCGCAGACGCTCCGCTTCGTCGGCGCCTTCACCGGTGCCGTGCTGGGCGACTTCGCGTTCGGCCGTTACTTCGACAGTGAACGGAGTCCGCTCGACGACGATTACGCGACCTTGCACGGGATGTTCCGGTCGGACGCCTTTCCCCTGGCGGACTCCTCGTGGTGCGCCATCGCCGACCCCGCCGTCGGCCCTGCCGCGGCCCTGGTGATCGCCGACGAGGACCGCCTGAACTCCCCGGGCGGCCTCGACGCCGTCCTGGCCTGGACCGTCGACCGCCGCTTCTCCTGGCCTGTCCGCTGGGGCCGGCTCGACGTCGTCGCGAGCGTCGAGGCGGCGTCCGCGCTCCTTCGCCGGACCTGAAGAACGGCAGGCAGGCCCTGCTGAGCCGGGCCGCGCCCGCCGCTACGTGCCCTGGTGCGGTTCGCGCGCGGACGCCTGTCTGGCGGGGCCCGCCGATGCCGGACCGGTGAAGTCGCGGATGCGAGCCGGCGGCGTCCCGGGCAGGATTGCCCGATGCGGCATGACGAGATGGTGTGCACGGTGTCCGGTTCGCTCGTCCGGGCCTACAGAGCGGGCGACGGCCCCGAACTGGTGCTCCTTCACGGCGGCGGGCTGGACAGCGCCCGCCTCACCTGGGAGCCGGTCTGGACGGCGCTCGCCGCGCACGCCCGGGTGACCGCACCCGACCTGCCCGGTTTCGGCGGCACCCCGCTGGGGACGACCGAGCCCACCTTGATCGGGTACGCGGCCTGGCTCCGGGAGTTCCTCGACACGTGCACCACCGGCCCGGTCGCCATCGCCGGGCTGTCCCTCGGCGGGGGGATCGCCCTGCGGGTGGCGCTCGACCAGCCGGACCGGGTCGCCAAGCTGGCGCTCTGCGCGCCGTACGGGGTGAGCCCGTCCGTGGCCGGCGGCCGGGCCGGCTACCTCGCCGTGCACGCCCCGCACGCACCTGTAGGAATCATCACTTGTGGGACAGGAGGCGGTCGACCAGCGTGCCGGCGTAGCCGGGGGTGAGCGGGCCCGCTCCGAACAGGATCCGGATGTACATCGGGGCCAGGATGTGGTCGAGGACGTCCAGGACGTCCGGCGGGTCTTCGCCCCGGTCCCGGGCCCGGTCGAGCATGACCTGGAGTTGGCGGGAGCGTTCGGCGAGGAACGCGTCGCGCGCCCGCAGGCCGTCCTGTCCCGCCGTGGACAGGGCGATGACCAGGCGCAGCACCGCCGGCCCGTCGGGGCCGGTGACGTCGCGGGCCACGTTGGCGGCGTAGGCGCGCAGGTCGCCCGCCAGGCTGCCGGTGTCGGGGATCGGCGACTGCGTGGTCAGCCAGGTGATCGCCACATCCATGAGCAGGGCCTCGAGGTTGCCCCAACGGCGGTAGACGCTGGTGTCGGCCACGCCGGCGCGGGCCGCGACCTCGCCGACCGTGAAGTTCCCGTAGCCGCGTTCGGCGATGAGGTCGGTGACGGCCTGGTGCACCGCTGCCCGGACGCGGGCGCTGCGACCACCGGGCCGGCGGGCCGCCTGTCGCTCTTCCTCCATGCCGCCACCTTAACGCAGTTAAGACTTGCGTTTGCGGCTTCTGCGGCTCTAGATTGCGCTTTAACGCAGTCGCAGCCTGCTTTAGAGCGAGACGGTACGCCCCCACATCCCTTGGAGAACGACATGAGCAGCGTCATCGACCAGATCGACCGGGCCATCGACATGACGGCCGCCATCGTCAAGGGAATCGGGCCCGACCGGCTCGGAGCCGGCACGCCGTGCCCGGAGTGGGACGTACGCACCGAGCTCAACCACCTGGTGGGCGGCATGCGGATCTTCGCCGCCGAGCTCACCGGGACCGAGGCGGGGGCCGATCACGAGTCCGACTGGCTGGGCACCGATCCGCAGGGGGCCTTCGCCGTCGCGGCCGACCTCGACCGCGCGGCCTGGCACCGGCCCGGGGCCCTGGAGACGAGCGTGCGTCTGGGGTTCGGCACCGTACCCGGGCCGATGGCGGCGCTCATCCACCTCACCGAGGTGCTCGTGCACGGCGCCGACCTGGCACTCGCCACCCGCCAGGAGCACCTCGTCGACCAGCGCTCCTGCGAGGAACTGCTGGCGGTCATGCGCGGCATGGACTTCGACGCCTTCCGCCGGCCGGGCATGTTCGGCCCCGCACTGCCCGCCCCGGCCGACGCCAGCGCTCACCAGCGGCTCCTCGCCTTCCTCGGCCGCGCCGTCACTTCCGAGGCCGCGCGCTGATCACCCCACTGGGCCACCCGGCAGGCAAAGGCCCCGCAAACAAGAGCGTCCCGTTACGCCGGCGGCCAGCTCGCCCCCGGGCCCAGCTCCTCCGCGATCCCGGCCCGCATCGCCTCCAGCGTCCGCCGCCGCGCCCGCGCCTTCGTAGCCGCATGCGCCCTCATGTTCAGGCCGGTCAGCGCCTCGGCCGTCTCGCGGGCCACGTCGGACACCCGGGCCGGCTCCACCACCCGGTCCAGGAACCCGGCCGCCACGCCGTCGTCGGGCGAGAACGTCTCGGCCAGCAGCACCGCCCGCGTGAAGCACGCGGGCGTGAGCCGCTGCCGGAGGATCTCGACCGCCGCGTACGGCATCGTGATGCCCAGCGCCACCTCGTTGGCCACCAGCCGGTACGGCCCGGCCGCGCCCACCCGGTAGTCGGCCGACAGCAGCAGGAACGCGCCCATCGCCACCGCGTGCCCCGTGCAGGCGGCCACCACCGGCGTCGGGAACGACAGCAGCCGCTCCGCCAGCTCGAACCCACCCCGCACCATCGCCAGGGCCCCGTCGCCGCCCGCCGCGAGCGCCTTCAGGTCGAACCCGGCCGAGAAGACCCCCTCCCGGCCCTCCAGCAGCACGACCGCCGAGTCGGCGGCCGCCCGGTCGAGGGCGGCGCCGAGCTCGGTCAGCATCTGGACCGAGACCGCGTTCACTTTGCCGTCGTCCATGGTGATGGTGGCGACGGAGTCCTTGAGCTGATAACTGACGAGGGTGCCCATAGGGCTCAGAATAATGTTCTGGAGGCTAGTCGTCACGCAGTCCTGCGAACAGGTCCTCCTCATGATCGGGCGCGTCCACCTTGCACAGCTTCCGCTCGAACGCCTCGCGCGAGAACGCCTGCTGCTGCACCTCCTCGGGCATGCGGAGCAGGAAGATGTTCTCGCCCTGGCTCTCGTGCGCCCTGAGCGCCTTGAGCTTGCGCTCGACGAACGGCGCGATGTCGACGACGCTGGTGACCCGCTCGTCGGGGGTGCCGAAGTCGTCGGACGGCTGGAAGTCGCCGAGATCGACCCCGCTGGCCCGCATCATCTCGAACATCTGCTTGATGCCGGACCGAGGCATGGCCGTGTAATAGAACTTGTCGGGAATGCCGGTCTGCTCAACGGCCGCCACCGTGACGCGGTGGGCCTGGACGTGGTCGGGATGGCCGTAGCCGCCACCGCCGGTCTCGTCATAGGTCACCACCACCTGGGGCCGGTAGTGCTCCATCAACGCGGCCAGCTTGGCGGCGGCCGTCTCGACCGGCACGTTGGCGAACGCGTCGGGGTGGGCGTTGGCGTCCCAGCCCTCCATGCCGGAGTCACGGTAGCCGAGCAGCTCCAGGTGGTCGATGCCCAGGTGGGACACCGACTCGCGCAGCTCAGCAAGCCGCTGCTCGGCCACCGCCGCGTCGTCGTGGCCGTCCTCGCCCGGCTTCACGCCGCCCTGGCCGTCACCCTGCTCACCGTTGGTGCAGGTGACCAGGACCGTGCGGATGCCCTCGTCGGAGTAGCGTGCCAAGATGCCGCCGGTGCTGAGGCACTCGTCGTCGGGGTGTGCGTGTACGACCATCAGGGTGAGTTGCCGTTCCATGGCCGGAAACACTACCCGCCGGCTCCGACAGTTCCGCAGCTAGGACCGGCCGCCGTCCGAGGCCGGATCGCCGACACGCAGGCCGCCGTTGCGGGACAGCTCGCCGGCGCGCAGGCGGGCGGCCGCGGCGGCGCCCCGTTCGCCCAGCTCATCGGCGAGGGCGGCCTGCTTGAGCCAGTTGTACGGGCTGCACGGCCGGACGTTGACGCGCTCGCTCACCAGCACCCGCGCGACATCCCGCCGCCCCGCCCGCAGGGCCGCCTCCAGCAGGGTCTTCTGTACGGCGTCCCGCTGCGCGTGGCTGCCGCCGAACTCGTTCACCCGGTGCCTGATCGGATAGAGCAGGTCCACGACCGCGTCGTAGTCGCCCCGCCCGAAGGCCACCAGCGAGCGGCACACCGGCAGGCCCACCCGGAGCGTCATGTCCCGGTTGGTGACGCCCGGACGCGGCTCCAGCACGTACGCCTCGCGCGTCGCGATCAGCTTCTCCGCCTCCCCGACCCGCCCGGCGCCCACGTACGACATGACCGCGTGCATGTCGTTGAAGGCGTAGAACGGCTCGGCCACCCTGACCGGCCACGCGTCGGCCAGAGCGCGCCAGCGCTCGTGCTGCTCGGAGCCCTCCAGGTGAAGCCGCCAGAGCAGGGCGGCGGCGTCCAGCAGCTCCATGCAGGTCTCCCCGCCCGCGAGCACCGAGTCGTAGATCGCCAGCGCCCGCGCCTCGTCACCGGACTCCAGCGCGAAAAGGCAGTAGTGCCACCAGTTGTGGATGTTGAAGAACGTTCCGGTGGACCAGTCCGGGACCCGCGCATCGAAGTAACGCAGCCCCTCCCCGAACCGCCCCTGCATCTCGTACGTGTGCACGACCGCGTGAATGCCCCACACGTCGCGCGCGTTCAGCTCGACCGCCCGCAGCCCGGCCTCCTCCGACCGGTCGTAGTGCCCCGCCTCCTCCAGGCCGAAGGCGTACATCCCCAGCACGTGGCCGAAGTGCGGGTCGTCCTCCCACCAGGCGTTCAAGGCCCCGCCGATCCGGTCGCGCAGCGAGCGCGCGTCGCCGGTGAAGAAGTCGACCTGGTGCCCGGCCGCCAGCGCCAGGGCGTCGCGCGGGTGCTCCACGGTGATCTCGCCGAGCAGCCGCCCGCACGTCAGCCAGTCGCCGTCGAGCAGCGCCTGCACGGCCGCCACGTGGGCGCGCTCGCGGGGCAGCAGCGACGACTCGTCGATCCTGTCCCGGAACGCCCCGAACCGCGCCCGCGCCTTCCGCGCGTCATCGACCTCGGTGGTGAGCAGCCCGAGGTACGCGCTCAGGACGTTGCCCATCGGGAAGCCGGGCGACTCGGCTAGCGCCGCCTTGGTCTCGGTGGCGACCTCCACCCGCAGGTGCAGCAGTTCGTCGATCGCGCGGTCGTAGTGCCGCGCCGCGGCGGCGCCGGCCCCGGTCATCGCCAGGCCGTGCTGGTCGTTCCTCACCGGACCAATGTACCCACTGATTCGGTGGGGAATAGGGCCGACGCCCCACGAGTCCCTACGCCTGCCGTCCGCTCACCACGGCCCTGCCCATGGCGGGGTCGTCGCAGAAGGCGCCGTCGATGCCCAGGTCGATCAGCTTCGACAGCCACCCCATCACGTTCCCGGTGGCCCGGGGGTAGACGGGGCTGGCCGGGTTGCCGAGCCGGTAGTCGGCGGGCAGCTGCGAGTTCTCGTTCCGTACCGTCCAGACGTGCACGTCCAGCCGGCGCCGGTGCGCGTCGGCGACCAGCGTGGTCGGTTCGAGGGTCTTGCCCGAGGCGTCCTGGGGCACCACGCGCCGGGTGTCCACCCCGATCCCGTTCGCGTACGAGGCCACCTCGCGCAGCCCGTCCGGCTTGACCATGTCGTCGTACGTGCGGGTGCTCCCGGAGGCGACCCAGTCGTACGGCGCGCCCCCGAACGTGATCAGCTGGATCAGCGGCAGGCGGGTCTTGCCGCGCAGCTCGCGCAGGTTCGCGGTCTCGAAGGACTGGATGTACGCCTTGCGCACGCGATACCGGTTGAGCACGTCCAGCAGCGGCTCCTCCAGCGACAGGCCGATGGAGTCGAAGTACGTCGGGTGCTTGGTCTCGGGGTAGACGCCGACGCCGTGCTCCTGCGCCAGCTTCACGACCTCCTCGAACGTGGGGATCTCCGGCAGCCCGTCGAACGCAGTGTTGTCCGGCCGCAGGTCGGGGACGCGCTCCTTGGCGCGCAGCGTCTTCAGCTCGGCCAGCGTGAAGTCCTCGGTGAACCAGCCGGTGATCGGCCGGCCGTCCACGGTCTTGGTGGTGCGCCGGTCGGCGAACTCCGGGTGCGCGGACACGTCGGTCGTCCCGGAGATCTCGTTCTCGTGCCTGGCGACCAGCACGTGATCCTTGGTCGAGACGAGGTCGGGCTCGATGTAGTCGGCGCCCATGGCGATGGCGGTCTCGTACGACAGGAGCGTGTGCTCGGGCCGGTGGGCGCTCGCGCCCCGGTGGCCGATCACGATGGGTGCCTGGCCGCGGCGCTCGGCCGTGGCGGGAGTCGTCTGGGTCAGCACGACCGCGACGGTACCGCCGGCGACGACTCCGGCCAGCACACTCGCGAGTAACCTGCGCATTCTCATGCGCGCACCGTAGACCGCCCAGGTGGACCGCGAGTTACGCATGAGCACACAGTGGAAGACGTACGGAAACGCCCCATTCCAACGTGCCGTCAACGCCTCAGTCACGGGGAAGATTGGGTGACATGACCCAACTCACTGGCCGCGTGGCACTGCTGACCGGCGCGTCGGGCGGCATCGGGCAGGCGATCGGGCGCCGTCTCATCGCCGCGGGAGTCAGGACCGCCTTCACGTACGGCACCCGCTCCGAGCACGCCGACGACCTGGTGGCGCGGGCGCGGGCCGCCGGCGTGGACGCGATCGCGCTCCCGGGCGACCTGGCCGACCCGCAGGTCCCGGTCGCCCTGCTGCGTGCCACGGCCGACGCGCTCGGCCCCGTCGACCTGCTGATCTCCAACGCGGGTTATGCCATCCAGCAGGAGTACACGGCGGTGGACGCGGTGACGTGGGACCGCACGATGGCGGTCAACCTGCGCGCGCCGTTCCTGCTGGCGCAGCAGTCGCTGCCGGGGATGGCGGCGCGGGGGTTCGGGCGGGTGCTGTTCATGTCGTCGATCGCGGCCTTCACCGGCGGCATCGTCGGCCCGCACTACGCCGCGTCCAAGGCGGCCCTGCACGGCATGCTCCACTTCCTGGCCGCCCGCGTGGCCTCGCACGGCGTGACGGTCAACGCCCTGGCGCCCGCCCTGATCGAGGACACCGCGATGCTCCCGGCCACGGCGAGCCCGAGCCACCTCCCGGTCGGCCGCTTCGGGCGGCCGGAGGAGGTCGCCGACCTGGCCCTGGCCGTCCTCCGCAACGGCTATCTGACCAGCCAGGTCCTCAGCCTGGACGGCGGCGCCTACCCCCGCTAGCTACCTGGGGGCGGGCAGCTCGCCCGAGCCCCGGACGACCAGCCGGGTGGGCACCAGCGTCCTGCGGGCCTTGGAGCGGTCGCCGTCCAGCCGCGCCAGCACCTGCTCGGCCGCCGCGGCCCCCATCCGCGCCGGGTCCTGGGCCACGACCGTCAGCGGCGGGTCCAGGCACTCGGCCAGGGGCAGGTCGTCGAAGCCCACCAGCGCCACGTCCCTGCGGCGGGCCCGTGACAGCGCCACCACCGCGCCCGTGGAGGCCAGGTTGTTGCCCGCGAACAGGGCGGTCGGCGGATCATCGAGGGCTAACAGCCGCATCGTGGCCCGGGCCGCGGCCTCCTGGTCGTGACCCGTCTCCACCAGGCCCCGGTCGAACGGCAGCCCCGCGCCTTCGAGCGCGTCGCGATAACCCTGGAAGCGCTCGCGGCGCGTGTAGAGGGCGGCGGGCACGTCGCCGACGAAGCCGATCCTGCGGTGGCCGTGGGCGATCAGGTGGGCGACGCCGGCCCTGGCGCCCTCCCGGTTGGCGCTGACCACGCTGTCGGCGGTCAGGCCGACGGCCGGCCGGTCGAGGAAGACGATGGGCAGGCCGGCCACGCGTTCGTTGCGCAGGTGGCGGTGGTCGCTGGTGGCCGAGGGGACCACCATGAGCGCGCTCACCCTGCGGGCCAGGAACGTCGCGATCAGCGACTGCTCCAGGTCGGCGGTCTCGCTGGAGTTGCCGACGATGAGGGTGAGGCCGCGGGCGCGGACGGCGCTCTCGATGCCGCCCGCGACCGTGCCGAAGAACGGGTTGCCCATCTCGGGGATGACCAGGCCGATCGCGGCGTCGCGCGCGCCGACCCGCATGTTGCGGGCCATCAGGTTGGGCTGGTAGCCCAGCTTCCTGACGGCCTCCATGACGCGCTCGCGGGTCTCGACGGCGACCGGGCCGTCGTCGTTGAGCACCCGCGAGACCGTCTTCGCCGTGACGCCGACCTCACGCGCCACATCTGTCATCGTCGGACGCCGCATTGCGCCCATGTTAGTGGCCGCTCATCAGGTCAACCCGATAGCCTCCGCCGCGCCCTGGTCCGCCACCACCGCCTTGCCTTCCGAGACCTGGAGGGCGCCGGTCATGATGGCCACCACCTCGGCCATGCTGTGGTCGCCCGGCTTGATCTGGGCGACCCGGCGGCCGAGGCGCTGGACGTGGATGCGGTCGGCGATCTCGAACACGTGCGGCATGTTGTGGCTGATCAGCACGACCGGCGTGCCCCCGTCGCGGACCCGTTTGATCATGTCGAGCACCTGGCCGGACTCCTTGACGCCGAGCGCGGCGGTGGGCTCGTCCATGACCACGACGTGCGTGGCCCACGCCACCGCCCTGGCCACGGCCACACCCTGCCGCTGGCCGCCGGACAGCGACTCGACCGGCTGGGTGAGCGAGCGCAGCCCGATCTTGAGCTCGGCCATGTGCCGGGCGGACTCCTCGCGCATGCGCTTCTTGTCGAGCATGCGGAAGACGCTGCCGAGGATGCCGGGCTTGCGGATCTCGCGGCCGAGGAACATGTTCGTGGCGATGTCGAGCGAGGCCGCCACCGCGAGGTCCTGGTAGACGGTCTCGATTCCCTGGCGGCGCGCCTCCAGCGGGTCGCGGAAGCGCACCGGCTTGCCGTCGAGCAGGATCTCGCCGGTGTCGGGCTGGAGCGCGCCCGTGAGCGCCTTGATGAGGCTGGTCTTGCCGGCGCCGTTGTCGCCGATGACGGCGAGCACCTCACCGGGCATCAGCTCGAAGTCGGCGCCGTCGAGCGCGGTCACGTGGCCGTACCGCTTGACCAGGCCGCGGGCCTGGAGCACGGGGGTCGTCATCGGTTCCTCCTGCGGGAGAGCTGGTCGACCGCGACGGCGAGGATCACCAGGATGCCGGTGATGAGCGTCTGATAGATCGACGGTACGCCCATCAGCTGCAGCCCGTTGCGGAACACCCCCACGATGAGCGCTCCGACCAGCGTGCCGATCACCAGTCCACGGCCGCCGAACAGGCTCGTCCCGCCCAGGACGACCGCGGTGATGCTGTCCAGGTTGTCGGTCTGGCCGGCCTGCGGGTCGCCCACTCCGGTACGCGAGACCAGCAGCAGGGCGGCGATGCCGTACACGAAGCCGGCCAGCGTGTAGACGCCGATGGTCAGCCGGCTCGTCCTGATGCCGGTCAGGCGGGCCACCTCGGGGCTGTTGCCGAGCGCGTACACGTGGCGGCCCCACGCCGTGGAGCCGAGCAGGTACGCGAACAGCAGGAACAGCAGGATCGTCAGCAGCGAGCCGTAGGTGACGTTCGTCTGCCCGACCTGGAACGTCTGGCCGAGGAACGTCAGCACCGGCGGCAGGTCCGTGACCGTCTGCTCGTTGGAGTAGATGTGGGTCAGGGCGAAGACCACGTTCAGCATGCCGAGCGTCACGATGAACGGCGGCAACGAGATCCGTGTCACCAGCAACCCGTTGACCAGCCCGAACAGCGAGCAGACGGCGAGCCCGCCGGCGATCGCGAGGACCGGCGGCAGGCCGCTGTCCACGGCCAGCTTGGTCATCACGATCCCGCCGAACGCCATGATCGCGCCGTTGGACAGGTCGATGCCCGCGGTCAGGATGATCAGCGTCTGGCCGATGGCCAGCGTGCCGACCACCATGACCTGCTGGATGATCAGCGAGAAGTTCGGGCCGGTGAAGAACTGGTCGGTCCTGAGCGCGAAGAACACGCAGGCCAGGACGAGCGCGGCCAGCGGGCCCGCGACGGGTGTGGAGATCAGGCGGCGCGGCAGCGTCGCTTCCATGACGGCCATGTCAGCCCCAGCAGTTGGCCAGGCCGAAGGCCGTGTCCTTGGCCTCGACGCCGGATACGGACTTGTCGGTGATCAGGGTGACGCCGGTGTCGGTGTAGCCGGAGGCCTTCTTGCCGGTCTTGGCGAACTCCGACACCGCCTTGACGCCGTCCTCGGCCATCTTCAGCGGGTACTGCTGGCTCGTGGCGGCGATCTCGCCCGACTTCACGGCCTTGGTGCCGGTGCAGCCGCCGTCCACGGAGACGATCAGCACGTCCTTCTCGCGGCCCTTGGCCTTCAGCGCCGTGTACGCGCCCAGCGCCGCGGGCTCGTTGATCGTGTAGACGAGGTTGATGTCGGGGGCCTTCTGCAGGCAGTTCTCCATGGCGGTCTGGCCCTTGGCCTGGTCGCCCCTGGTGTCCTGGGAGCAGACGACGGACGGGTCGCCCTCCGCGATCCCGTACCCCTTCAGGAAGCCGTCGTGCCTGAGCTGGCCGACGGTGATGCCGGGGGCCAGGTCGAGGGTGGCGATCTTGGCGGGCTTGCCGGCCATGGCGGCCTTGGCGTACTGGCCGATCAGCTCGCCGGCCTTGAGGTTGTCGGTGGCGAACAGCGCGTCCGTGGCGTCCTGCGGGTCCGTCGGCGTGTCCAGCGCGATGACGAGCACGCCCGCGTCGCGGGCCTTCTTGACGGCGGGCACGATGGCCTTGGTGTCGCTCGGCGTGATGAGGATGCCCTTCACGCCGGCGGCGACCATGTTCTCGATGGCCGTGATCTGGGAGGCGTTGTCGCCGTCGAACTTGCCGGCGGCGGTCATCAGCTCCATGCCGTTGGCCTGGGCCGACTTCTGGGCGCCCTCCTTCATCTTCACGAAGAACGGGTTCGTCTCGGTCTTGGTGATGAGGCCGACCTTGGGCGTCGCGGATGAGCTCTGCCCGGCGCCCCCGCCCCCGCCGCCACATCCGGTGACGAGAAGGGCGGTGACCAGGAGTCCGGCCGAAATCTTTGCATTCATGGGCGGTTCCTATCAGGGGGGACCCGATGTCATCGTTGACATATGTCAACGTTGACATCCGCTGTGCTGCGATGATGGACTCCCATCCGAGAAACGTCAATGCCCCCATGCCGTAACAAATCGGCAACGTGCCTGAAAGGCAGGCTCGATGATCGCTGTCCTGGGCGAGTGCGTCGCCGACGGCTTCACCACCCGCTCCCCCGGCGACCACCCCCTCATATCCGGGCCGGCCGAGCACGGCGGGGAGGCGATGGAGCTGGGGTTGCGGGTGCTGCCGGGCGGCGGGCCCGCGAACACGGCGGTGGCGCTGGCCCGGCTCGGGACCCCCACGCGCTTCCTCGGCCGCGTCTCCGGCGACGTGTTCGGCGAGCTGTTCCGCCGCCACCTCGCCTCCTCGGGCGTGGACCTCTCGGCCTCCGTCGACGCCAAGGAGCCCAGCACGCTCGCCGTCGCCGCCCTCGACGCCGGCGGTCAGGCCGAGTACACCTTCTACGCCGACGGCACCGCCGACTGGCAGTGGACCCCGTACGAGCTGGACCTGGACCGCCTCGGCCCGGTCGCCTGCCTGCACACCGGATCGCTCGCCCTGGCCAGGGAGCCGGGCCGGACGGCGGTGGAGGCCTTCGCGCGGGAGGCCGCCGGGCGCGCCACGATCTCGATCGACCCGAACGTCCGCCCCAGCCTCGCCTCCCTGGCCGACTACCCGGTGTCGCGCTGGTGCGAGTGGACCGACATCCTCAAGCTCAGCGCGGACGACCTCGACTTCCTGCTGCCCGGCGTGCCGATGGAGCGCGCCTGCGACACCTGGCACGCCGCCGGCGCCCGGCTGATCGTCGTCACGAGGGGCGCGGCGGGCGCGCTGGTGTCCCTGGACGGCGAGCGCGCGTCGGTGCCGGCGCCGGAGGTGAACGTGGTGGACACGGTCGGCGCGGGCGACTCCTTCACGGCGGGCCTCCTGCACAGCCTCGCCGCCAAGGACCTCCTGGGGGGCCGCCTGGACGACCTGGATCTCGGGACGGCGGTGGAGGCGGCCGAGTTCGCGGTAAGGGTGGCGGCACTGACGTGCTCGGTCGCGGGCGCCAACCCGCCCTGGACCGTGTGATCATTCCGTCGGGACCGTACGGTAGCCGTTCCAGACGAAGCGGGCGGTCGTCACCGCGTCGTCCCCGTCGCCGGTGATGAGCTGGTGGACGGCGATCCCGTCGAGCTCGCGGTACTCGCACCACTCGTGGTCGGAGGTGAGCACCAGGTCCAGCCCCAGGTTCACCAGCAGGTCGAACACCTGCCCCCGGTTCGTCCTGTCCACCCCCACGAACACCTCGTCCAGCAGGATGAACCGGGGACAGCCCGGGTCGCTCTGGTAGTGCGCGGCCACGGCGGCGAACAGCGGCAGGTGCAGCGCGATCGCCTTCTCCCCGCCGGACAGCGCCCCGTGCAGCTTCCTGGTGAGGTCCTGCCAGCCCTGCCCGTCGCCGCGGTCCAGCCTGACCACGAACCGGTGCCAGGCCGTGTAGTCGAGCACCTTCATGAGCTGGTCCTCCCAGCTCGCCGACGAGTTGTCGGCCCGCGCCTCCTCCACCCGGTCCCTGAAGAAGACGTACAGGGCCTCCCTGTCGGCCTCGTCCAGCCCGGCCGGGTCGCGCAGCAGCAGGTCGCGGGCGGCCCGGGTGCCGGGCGACTGCGTGGGATCGACCTGCCACACCAGGCGGACGGCCACCCGGGAGGCGGTGCGGACGCGTTCGAGGCGCTGGTTCATGCCCTCCACCAGCGCGGTCGCCTGCCTGATCCGGTCGGCGAGGTGCCGCCGCGTGTCGCCGGCCAGCGTCCGGTCGAACAGGTCCCGCTCCGCCTCCGTGATGTCCGAGCGCCGCTCGTCGCGCTCCTTGCGCAGCGCCTCGCTGAGGGCGGCGGCCCCCGCCCGGACGCCGGCGACGGTGGCGGTCAGCAGCTGGACGTCCTCGTCGGGCGTCAGCTCCAGGTCCGCGCGGTCGGCGAGGATCTCCCTGGCATGGTGGAAGGCGTCCAGCAGCCGCGCCTCCGCCTCCTTGACGTTCTTCTGCTCGTACGGCACCGCCGCGAGCTGCTCGGCGACGTCCCTGGCCGAGACCAGCACGGCCCGCACCCCGGCGTCGCGCGCCAGCTCGACCGTCGCCCGCGCGTCCACCGCCAGGTGCCCGGCCGTCAGGCCGCGGAAGCGTTCGGACACCTCGTCCCGCACCCGCCCCGCCTCGGCGTGCTTCTCCTCGGCCGTGCCCAGCTCGCCCCTGAGCTCGCCGAGCCGGGCGTGCATGCGGGCCAGGTCGTCGTTGACCGAGCGGATGAGGCGGCGGCAGGTCTGGTACGCGGCCTGCGTCTCCTGGAGCCGCTCCAGCACCCGCAGGTGCTCGGCGCCGACCGTGGACTCGACGGCCGCGAGCTTCTCCGCCAGCGTGACGGCGCCCGCCGCGGCGTCCTCGGCGCGTTCGACGGCCCTGACGGCGAGGTCCTGGTATTCGCCGGCGGTCTCGGCGGCGTGCTGGGCGCGCTCCGCGGCGGCGCGGGCGTCGGCGCGCCGGTCGTGCCAGGCGGTGCCGGTCGTCTCGGCGGTGCGCAGGGCCTCTTCGAGGTTGTCGAGCGCGGGCGGCGCGGTGGGCAAAGCGTGGCCGGCCGCCAGCTCGGTGAGCCGCCGCAGCGTCCTGCCGACCTCCTTCTCCCGGTCGTGCAGGCGCTGCTCGTAGGCCCTGAGCTGGTCCTCGAGGAGCGCGACCTTCTTCACCGCCCCGTCGAGCGCGTCGAGCGCGTCCGCGTACGGCCGCCGGGCGGGCCGGCGCCGCAGCTCGGCGGCCAGCGTGTCGCGGTCGGCGTCGACCACGGCGAGCAGGTGGTCGCACTCGGCGACCGTGCCCGCGAGCTCGCCGAGCCGGTCGTCCAGCTCGGCGACGCGGCGGCGCCTGGCACGCTCGCGGGCGGTGGCGCCGATGTAGGAGGGTTCGGGCTTGACCCAGCGGCCCGCGGCGGGTCCGAGCCGCCAGGTGCCGTCGGCGCCGACGACTGCGGGGTGGTCGACGCCGATCGCGCTGGGCGCGAACGCGATGCCCGCCAGCACCGTGTCGGCCTTGACCGGGGAGTCCGCCTCCGTGAGCAGCACGTGGGCCAGGCTGTAGCCGGGCGCGGGTTTGGCCAGCGCGGCCACCGCGAACCCGTCGTGCTCCCCCGCGTCGAACCCGCCGTCCGGGCGCAGCCACAGGTCCAGCAGGCCCGCCGCCTCCAGCGCCGCCTCCACGCCCGCCTGGGCGACGGGGTCGAGGCCCGACCTGAACGCCACCGCCCGCCACAGCGGGGCCCCCGGGCGTCCCTTCCTGGCGGCCATGTCGCGGGCGTGCGTGGCGCGCGGGTCGAGAACGGTCCGGTCGTTGAGGCGTTCGCGTTCGCGGATCAGCTCACCGCGCTCGGCCAGCAGCTTGTCGCGCAGGCCGGTCAGGTGCTGCTCGCGGGCGGCCAGCTTCACGGCCGCCGCCGTACGCGCGGTGCCCACCAGCTCGTCGGCCTGCTCGAACCGCTCCGCCAGGCCCGCCGGCTCGTCCGCGTCGAGCTTGAGCTGCGCGCAGCCGGCCGCCCATTCGGACAGGGCGGCGGCCAGGTTGGCGGCCCGCTCGTCGCGCAGGCTCTCGGCCGCGTCGTGGGCGGCCTGGGCGGCGGCGAGGTCGTCGCGCGCGCGGTCGCGGTCCTGCTCGGCCGCGGTGCGGCGGTTGATGGCCTCCTGGTGCTCGACGGCTCCGGCGCGTACCTCCCGGATCTGGGCGGCGCGGCTGGTGACGGCGGCCCGCAGCAGCTCCCGAGCCCGGTGCACGGCGCCGGCCCCGTCGGCGGCGCGAACGGCCTGATCACCCTCGTCCGGATCCGTGCCGGATCCGGCCCGGTCGGACTCCTCGTGGGCGGCCAGCAGCCCCGCGCGTTCGGCCGCGTGGCGGGCCTCCGTCCTGGAACGTTCCGACAGCGCGGCGGCGGTGCGGGCGGCGGCCTCGGCCAGCGCCGACAGCTCCTGCTTGGCGGCGGCCGAGCGGGCCGCCGCCCCCGCCTGATCGCGGAGCAGGGCGGCCGTCTCGTGGGCGGCCTGCGCCTCCATGCGGAGCCGGTGCAGCTCGGAGCCCGCCCGGTACGCCTCGCCCTCCTTGAGCCCGTCGATCTGCGCCGCCAGCGCCAGCTCCTGCGCCTCCTCCTCCCCGAGCCGCACGGTCGTGGCGTTCAGCTCGCCCTCGACCTCCTTGAGCGCCTCGCGCTTGGCCTTGGCCTCGGCTGCCAGCGAGTCGAGGGTGTGGCCCGCGGACGTCACCGCGGCCGCGGCGGCGCGCAGGACGCGCTGCGCGTAGCCGCGCTGGCGGCCCGCCAGCCGGTCGGCCTCCTCGACGTCGCGGTCGAGCAGGCGCAGCTCCTCGCGCTGCCGGTCGAGCCGCTCGAACCCCTCGGCGATCTCGTGGATCTCCCCCTCGCCGAGCGGCGGCAGGGCGCTCGACAGCAGGTCGGACAGCAGGCCCGGGTCGAGGCGTTCGGAGAGTTTGGGGGTGCGCAGCTGGCGCAGGGCGGTGAGGAGCGAGTCGTAGCGCTGCTCGTTGAGCGCCCGGTAGAGCGTCTGGCGCACGACGGCGCGGTAGGCGTCGGCGGACTCGTGGACCTGGCCCGACGTGCCGAGCTCCTCGGCGAGCTGGGCCTTGGTCAGGGGCTGGCCGCCTTCGCCGGTGAGCCGGATGCCGTCGGGAGCATCGACGCGGGCCTCGGTCGTGAAGTACGCGGCGGTGACGTTCTTGGTGTGGACGGTGGCCTGGAGCCGGGCGCCGCACGTGAACCAGCGCCCGTCGGCGTGCCGGAACTCCAGCCACACGTAGCCGACCCGGGTGGTGCCGGTGGCGCCGTCGCCCATGAGGTTCCAGTGCATGGTGCGCTCGGTGCCGCCGAACGTGGACAGCCTGCTCGGCTTGAGGCTGGCGTCGAGCACGTACGGGAGCAGCAGCTCCAGCACCTTGGACTTGCCGCTGCCGTTGGGCCCGCGCAGCAGCAGCCTGCCCCGGTGGAACTCGAACACCTCGTCGTAGTAGCGCCACACGTTCAGGATCCCCGCGCGTACGGGCACCCAGCGGGCGTCCATGCCCTGCGCGGCACGCGTGCCGGCGG
Organism: Nonomuraea sp. NPDC051941; assembly: GCF_044593615.1. Taxonomy (NCBI): domain Bacteria; kingdom Bacillati; phylum Actinomycetota; class Actinomycetes; order Streptosporangiales; family Streptosporangiaceae; genus Nonomuraea; species Nonomuraea sp. NPDC051941. The sequence goes on along the minus strand of NZ_JBIUCF010000005.1, from coordinate 151,866 downwards.
TGAGTGCGGCGGTGAGCTCCGTGACTGTCATGAATCCTCCTGGACGGCCGTGCCGCGATCGACCCGGTAGCGGGCCGCGGCAGGCAGGGCGGCGACCCGGTCACCCGTACGGCGGGCCAGCCCGAACAGTTCGAGCACCTCCAGCGCGTCGGCGGCCAGCCGCGGCCCGCCGCCGTCGGACTGGTACGCCTTGGCCCACTGCGGGAAGCGGCGCAGCAGCTCCGTGGCCTCGGCGTCGACCCGGGCGGCCCGGACGGGGCCGGCGGAGACGAGCAGGTCGAGCAGGAGCAGGGCGGCCACCTTGGCGTGGCTTCCGTCGTCGGGGAACTTGGTGTCCGTGGCGGTGGCGTCGGCATCGATGAGCAGGAAGCCCTCGGACCGTTCCTCCAGCACGAACCCGGCCTCCTCCGCGGCGCGGCGGATGATCCGGCGGCCGGTGAGCGAGGCGGCGTAGGCCGACTGCTCGGGGGTCAGCTCGTCGCGGTAGACGACGGGCTCGTCGAGGAGGCGGCGCATGAGGGAGTGCCTGGCCCACAGGTTGCGCTGGGTCTCGGTCGGCTCGTCGCCGCCGTAGCGGGGCTCGGCGGTGAGCGTGCCGAGCACCCGGCCCATCGGGTCGTCGCCCTCGGCGGCGATGCGGGACGGGGGCACCGGGGCGGCGAGGAGCCTGATCACGCGGGTGGTGTCGACGCGGTAGAGCACCTTGGCGTCCTCGTCGTCGAGGTAGGAGTCGGTCGCGCCGTCCATGGCCGTGATCGCGCCGTAGTGCTCCAGCTGTTTGAGCGCGTCCACGAACGCGGCCCGTTCCTCGCTCCTGACCGGGTCGAACGCGGGCACCCCCGCCTCCACGGCGGCGGCCTGGACCACGCGCTGGGCGAGCATGCCGATCGTGGTGACCGGCGAGGTGAGCAGCTCGGCGGCGCAGAGGCAGAGCAGCGTGTAGCGGCGGCGGTCGAACGGGGCCCTGGTGGTGCGGCGGCGCCGGGCGGGCCGGGTGGCGCTCGCCTCGGATCTGACCTTGACGAGGCGGGCGTACCCCTGGCGCGGCTCCACCACGAGCCGCCAGCCGCAGAAGTAGTCGAACCACTGGATCAGCGGCTGCCGCCGTTTCCTGATCAGGTCGAAGGCGGCGGCGTCGTCGTGCAGGGACACGAGCGGCCGGCCGAGCAGGGTCCTGATCGCCCGCGCGATCTCCTCCTTCTCGGCTCTGACGAGCTGGTTGGCCAGGCTGCTCATGCGCCCGCCGCCTGCTCGTGGTAGGCGGGGGAGCCGCCCACGCGGGCGAGCCCTAGGGAGCGCACGTCGATGAGGTAGTCGGGGCCGCGGAACCAGCCGTCCGACGTACGCAGCACCGCCACCGCGCCGTCCTCCGGGGCCCGCAGCACGATCTCCACCCGCCCGTCCGAGGTCACGGCCCGCCGGAACCCGGTCGAGTCGGGCCGCTCGGCCAGGGCCCTGCCGAGCAGGTCGAGCAGGCGTCCGAACGTGTCGTGGTCGAGCTCCCCCAGCTGCGACAGCCGGGTCGCGCCGGTGGTGGCCAGCGCCGACCAGGCGGCCTCCAGTTCGGCCCGCTCCTTCCCTGCCCGTTCCTGGCGCTCGGCCCGCAGGGCGATGACGTCGCGCACCTTGCCCGTGCGGCCCATCCGCTCGGTGCGCCCGCGCGAGCGCAGCAGCGCCGACACCTCCACGGGCTCGGCCTCCCGCCACGGCACCCCGGCCGGGATCAGCTCCGCGTCCGCGTGCCCCAGGTGCGCGTGCCGGGCGGGGCCCAGCCCGAACGCCGCGTCCCACAGCCGGTGGGCGTCGTCCTCGCTCGGGGCGCCGGCGAACCAGCGGGCCAGCGTACGGAAGTCGGCGGCGGCGCTGGAGGAGCGGCGGCGGGAGTCGGTGATCCGGTCGAGCACCTGGAGCAGCGACACGATGGCCTGCCGCGCCACGTCATGGAGCCGGCGGATCCGCGGCTCCCCCAGGTGATCCGGCCCTTCTTCGGGCGCGAACCACTGGCACAGGCCCTCCCACCTGGCCGCCCGCGCCGCCAGCCACGGGGTGACGTGATCCGTGCCCGGCGCCTCCGGCAGGTCGGCCCCGTCGAGCGCCCGCGCGTGCAGCACGGCGACCCCGTGCCCGGCCACCCCGCGCAGGGCGGCGGCGATGGCGTCGCCGCGCTGCTCCAGATTGCTCACGAACTCCTGCAGGTAGGCCACGGTGGCCCCCTTGACCTCGTGGAACGTGGTGAGGTCGGTCCCCTCGACGCGCAGCAGCCGCTGCAGCTCGCCGTTGAACTGCCTGGTGTTGTCGCGCAGCCCGTCGAGGTGGCCTTCGAGCTCCCGCAGGCTCGCGAAGATCCGCCGGTTGCGCCCGGGGTCCGGGTCGCGCAGCAGCGACTCCAGCTCCCCCAGCCGGTCGGCGATGGCGTCGAGCACCGCGGTCTGCAGCGCGCCGGCGGAGGCCAGCACCGCCATCGCATGCCGTACGCCGGCGAAGGCCGCCTCGCCGCGCCTGGTCAGCGAGTACTGCAGGTTCTTGCGCTCGTACTCCTCGGCGGTGGCGAAGCTCCCGGCGTGGTTGAAGATGACGTCGAGCAGCCCCCACCCCGCGAGCTGCTTGAGCGTCGCGGTCAGCTCCTGCTCGCCGACCGGCGCGTACCAGCCCACCGCCCGCAGCCGCTCCCGCGCCGCCTCCACGGTGAGCGCCGTCTCCAGCCGCTCGCCGGCCTCGCCGAAGGCGTAGAGGACCGCGGTGTTCAGGTCTGCCCGGTCGGTGGTGGCGAACCGGAACATCTCCGGCGGCACCCGTGGCGGCTCAGCCATCGCCCCGCTCCCCTCGCCGCACGATTTCCACGCGCGCAACCGTAGCGGGAAGCCCTCATGACCCGGCCCCGGTTTGCGCGAGGATCACCGAGGGCACGGCGCGCGCATGGGAACGGGGGCCGGGATGGCGGGGTTCGGTACGACACGTCCCCGCGCCTGACACGGGATCGGCGCGATTCGGCGCCCGAGCACTACCATCCGATTACCTTGTCGAGGGCGGCGCATGGGCGAGCCCCGAATTCACGCTTGCAGACGATCTATTCCAGCGCCCTTAAAGGCCGCCGCAAGCTTTCACATTCACGTTCTATTCATGCGACGTCTAATCACCATCATTTCGCCCGCCATCGCAGGCTTGATCGCCGCCGCCGGTCTCGGCGGGCCGGCGCGGGCAACCGGGCCCGGCGGGCTCGACGCTTATTACGGTCAGCGGGTGGCCTGGTCCTCCTGTGGCAACGGATATGAATGCGGGAAATTGCGGGTCCCGCTCGACTATTCGAAGCCCGGCGGCAGGCAGATCAAGATCAGCCTGGTCCGGTTGCGCGCCACCGGAAAGAAGATCGGGTCGATCGTGCTCAACTTCGGCGGCCCGGGCATCTCCGGCGTCGATTCGTTGAAGGCCGCAAAGACCATGGTGTCCCCTTCTCTCAGGCAGCGGTTCGACGTGGTCAGCTTCGACCCGCGCGGCGTGGGCGCCTCGGCTCCCGTGCGCTGCCTCGGCACGCTGGGCCTCGACGCGCTCTTCGCCACCGACCCGACGCCCGACAACCGCACCGAGGTCAAGCAGGCCAAGCAGTGGGCCAAGGCGTTCGCCGGCGCCTGCGCGAAGAACGCGGGCAAGCAGCTCCTCGCGCACGTCGGCACCGGCGAGGCCGCCAGGGACATGGACGTGATGCGGGCCGCGCTGGGCGAGCGGCGGCTGACGTACCTCGGCTGGTCGTACGGCACCTACCTCGGCGCCAGGTACGCCGACCTGTTCCCCACGAGGATCCGCGCCATGGTGCTCGACGGCGCCGAGAACCCGAACCAGACCGGCATCGAGTTCGCCCGGTCACAGGCCAAGGGCTTCCAGGTGGCGACCGAGTCGTTCATGCGCGACTGCTTCAAGGCCAAGGACTGCCCGTTCAAGAAGCACTCCGTCAGCGCGGCCTGGAAGCGGCTGGACGCGCTGTACAAGCGGGCCGACCAGGCGCCGCTGCGCAACACCTACGACGGCCGGCAGGTCAGCGAGGCCGTCGCGCGGACCGGCGTCATGAACGCCCTCTACGCGGTGGCCTACTGGCCGACGCTGCGGGTCGCGCTGGCGGACGCGTTCAAGGGCGACGGCACGAAGCTGCTGCTGCTCGCCGACGACTACAACGGCCGGCGGGCCGACGGCAGCTACGACAACCGGTACGAGGCGCTCATGGCGATCAACTGCCTCGACCACCCCGAGTCGCGCTGCCCGTACTGGCCGGTCAAGGGCACCAGGTTCGCCAAGAAGGTGCGGGCCCAGGGCTCGCCGCCGATCGTGGTGGTGGGCACGACCCGCGACCCGGCCACGCCGTACGGCCTGGCGAAGGCGCTGGCGTCGCAGCTGTCGAAGGGCGTGCTGCTGACCAACGACGCCGACGGGCACACCGCGTACAGCGGCGGTTCGAGCTGCGTGGAGAAGCAGATCGACCGCTACCTGATCACGGTCGTCCCGCCGCGGCCCGGCGCCTGCTCCGCCAAAGCCTGAGTTCGCTGTTCCTCCAGTCCCACACCACGGTGTGGGACTGGTGTCGTTCGGGTCAACCACGGCCGCGCCTGCGGGGCGCGCATGCCGTGCCGGGAGAGATTGGCGGACGTAGCCGGAAAAGTCCCTCCCGAGGAGCCCATGGAGTCGCTGCTGGTCCTGCACGCGGTGGCGGCGGTGTGCGCTCCGTGGCTGGTCAGGCGCACGTCCCTGGCTGTGCTCGCCCTTCCTCCGGGCATCGCCTTCCTCGCCGTCCTGCTGTGGCTGCCTCCGCGGGAGAGCGCGGCCTGGGCGCCCGTGCTGGGGCTGGAGCTGTCCTTCCGCGCCGACGCGTTGGCCGTGCTGATGATGTCGCTGGTCACCGGCGTGGGCGCACTGGTCATGATCTACAGCTCCCGCTACTTCAGCCGGGACGACAAGGGGCTCGGGCGCTACGGCTGCTTCATGACGGGCTTCGCCGGGTCGATGCTGGGGCTGGTGGCGGCCGACAACCTGCTCCTGCTGTACGTCTTCTGGGAGCTGACCACCGTCTTCTCCTACCTGCTCATCGGGTACGACCCCGAGAGCAGGCTGAGCAGGCAGGCCGCCATGAAGGCGCTGATGGTCACCACGTTCGGCGGCCTGGCCATGCTGGCGGGGTTCGTCCTGCTCGGGCAGGCCGCGGGCACATACCGCGTCTCGGACATCGTCGCGCACCCGCCCCACGCGGGCCCCGTCGCCGTCGTGCTCATCCTGGCCGGCGCGCTGTCGAAGTCGGCGATCTTCCCGTTCAGCATGTGGCTGCCGGCCGCCATGGCCGCCCCCACCCCCGTCTCGGCCTACCTGCACGCGGCCGCCATGGTGAAGGCCGGCGTGTACCTGCTGGCCAGGCTCGGCCCCGCGCTCGGGGACCTGACGGTCTGGCGGGCGGTGGCGGTGCCGCTCGGCCTGGTCACGATGGTGCTGGGCGGGTGGCGGGCGCTGCGCGAGACGGATCTCAAGCGGCTGCTCGCCTACGGCACGGTCGGCCAGCTCGGCTTCCTCACGGTGCTGTTCGGCTCCGGCAACGGAGGCGCGGCGCTGGCCGGCGCGGGCATGCTGCTGGCGCACGCGCTGTTCAAGGCCGCGCTGTTCCTGGTGGTGGGCATCGTCGATCACGCGGCGGGCACCCGCGACCTGCGCGAGCTGAGCGGGGTCGGCCGGTCGATGCCGTGGGTGTGCGGGGTCGCGGTGCTGGCGGGGGCGTCGATGGCGGGGCTGCCGCCGCTGGCGGGGTTCGCGGGCAAGGAGGCCGCGCTGGAGGCGCTCATGGGCGCGCCCGTCGTGCCGGCGGGCGTGGTGGCCGGGTCGGCGTTGACGGCGGCGTACACGCTGCGGTTCCTGTGGGGTGCGTTCTGCGACAAGCCGGGGGTGGCGGCGCGGCAGACGCATCGCATGCCCGCGGCCATGACGGGACCTGCCGCGCTGCTGTCGCTGCTCGGGCTGGTCCTGACGCCGTTCGCCGGATGGTTCGCCACCGCCTTTTCTGGATATATCGGAACATTTCGCATTAAGGGGCATGACGTCCATCTGGCGGCGTGGGGTGGCTTCACCCAGCCGCTCCTGCTGTCGGCGGTGTCGGTGGCGGCCGGGGTGGCGCTGTTCCTGGCCAGGGAGCCGGTGGCCAGGGCGGGGGCGGCGCTGCACGTGGTCGATTCCGGGCAGGTCTTCTGGGCGCTCGTGCAGCGGCTCGACCGCTTCGCCATCCAGCTCACCGGCTTCATCCAGCGCGGGTCCGTGCCCGACTACCTGACGCTCACCCTGCTGGCCGCGGTCGGCGTCGGCGTGTTCTCCCTCGCCTCCGGCGGCCCGCCCCACCTCGGCGTGCCCGTCGTCCTCTGGCAGCGCCCCGAGCAGCCCGTCGTCGCCGTCCTGACGGTGGCGGCGGCCGTGCTGGCGTTGTTCGCCCGCGCGTTCATCCTGCTGGCCCTGGTCGTCGGCCTCACCGGGTACGGCACGGCGCTGCTGTTCCTGGCGCACGGCTCGCCCGACCTGGCGCTCACCCAGTTCCTGGCCGAGACGGTGAGCCTGGTCATGTTCGCGCTGGTGCTGCGGCGGCTGCCGCTCGGCCCGGTCAGGGGGCGGCTGCCGTTCCCGTTCAGGATGGCGCTCGGGCTGGCCGTGGGGGTGGTGGCCACCGGCGCGGGCATGCTCGCGATGGGCGCGCGGACCGCCGAGCCGGTCGGCGCGCACCTGGAGGCGGCCGCCGCGCAGGCCGGCGCCAGGAACATCGTCAGCGCCCTCATCGTCGACCTGCGCGCCTGGGACACCATGGGCGAGAGCACGGTGCTCGTCGTGCTGACCCTGGGCGTGACGAGCCTGGTGTTCCTGCGGCGCAGGTCGTACCACATCGAGCCGGTCGCAGGGCCGCCCGCCGAGCGCACCCGCTGGCTGTCGGCCACGCTGCCGCGCGGGCAGCGGGCGCTGGCGTTCGAGGTGGTGGCCCGGCTGACGTTCCACACGGTCCTGGTGCTCTCGGTGTTCCTGCTGTTCATCGGGCACAGCGAGGTCGGCGGCGGGTTCGCCGGCGGCATCGTGGCCGGGCTCGCGATCACCGTGCGCTACCTGGCGGGCGGGCGGAACGAGCTGGCCGCCGCTCTCCCGGTGCACGCCGGGGTGCTCATGGGCGCCGGGCTCACGCTGTCGGCGGGCACGGCGCTGATCGGGCTGCTGCTCGGGCGGGCGGCACTCGACCTGCTGACCCTGGACGTGAACGTGCCCCTGGCCGGGCACCTGCACGTGTCCACGGGGCTGCTGTTCGACCTCGGCGTGTACGTGTCCGTCGTCGGCATGGTCCAGGACATCCTGCGCTCCCTCGGCGCCGAGCTGGACCGGCAGGAGAGCATGTGACCGTCACCCTGCTGCCCTTCCTGGCCTGCTTCGCGATGGTCGCCACCGGGGTCACGCTCCTGCTGGAGCGGAGCCTGGTACGGGTGCTGGCCGGCGTCGTCCTCCTGGGCAACGGCGTCAACCTGCTGATCGTCACCGCGGGCGGCGACCCGGGCGGCCCGCCCTTCGTGGACGTCCGCGGGCGGGCCGACCCGCTGCCGCAGGCCATGGTGCTCACCGCGATCGTGATCACCCTGGGGGTGACGGCGTTCCTGCTGGCCCTGGCGCACCGGTCGTGGCAGCTGTCCGGGAGCGACGAGGTCCAGGACGACACCGAGGACCGCCGCGTACGGCTGCGCGCCCGGCGCGGCGAGCTGAGCGACGCCGTGCGCGCCCGGCGGGACGCCTACCGGCGGCTGGTCGCCGAGCAGCGCGCCGAGCTGGCCAAGCTCGCGGCCGAGCAGGCCGAGCGCGAGCGGCTGCAGGAGGCCGACCTGGAGCAGCGCATCTCCAGGGTGCACGACGAGCTCGAACGGTGGATGCACGAGCGGCGGCAGGAGGGGCTGACCGAGGAGGAGGTGCACCTGCGCTTCGAGGAGGCGGGGCGGCGCGAGGACGCGGCCGCCCTGGACAACGCCGAGCGCATCGAGCAGCTGCGCGAGCAGCACACGCGGGGGCGGGAGGAGCAGGCGGCCAGGGAACGGGCGATGCGGAGAAAGCTCAAGGCACGGCAGCGGGAGGCGCGCAGGCAGATGCGGGCGGCCATCAGGGAGGAGCGGGAACGCCAGGCCCTCGCGCAGGACCCCGAGCTGGAAGGCGAGGACTGACCATGAGGAGCCGCGTGCCCGGACCGGAAGGCGAGGTCTGACCGTGGAGAGCCGCGTGCCCGGACCGGAAGGCGAGGTCTGACCGTGGAGAGCCGCGTGCCCGAGCCGGAAGGCGAGGGTTGATCCCGGTGGAGAGGCTGATCTGCGTGCCCGTGCTGCTGCCGCTCCTGGCCGCCGGCGTGAAGCTGGCGATCGGCGGGCGGCTGCGCCGGCTGCAGTCGCTCATCAGCCTGGTCACGCTCGCCATCTCGGTCGTCGTCTCGGCGCTGCTGCTGGTCGCCGCCGACACCCGCGGCCCGCTGGTCACCGAGCTGGGCGGCTGGCCGGCGCCCGTCGGCATCTGCCTGGTGGCCGACCGCCTGTCCACGCTGGTGCTGCTGGTGTCGTCGGCGGTGACGTTCTGCGTCATGGTGTACTCGGTCGCCAACGCCTACGCCGCGCAGGAGCACGACGCCCCCATGGCGATCTTCCATCCGGCGTTCCTGGTCATGGTGGCCGGGGTGGCGGACGCGTTCCTGTCGGGTGACCTGTTCAACCTGTACGTGGCGTTCGAGCTGCTGCTGAGCGGCTCGTACGTGCTGCTCACCTTCGGCGGCACCGAGTCCAGGATCCGGGCGGGCGCCACGTACACGCTGATGGCCCTGGCCTCGTCGATGTTGTTCCTGATCGCGCTGGGAGTCACGTACGCGGCCACGGGGACGCTGTCGATGGCGCAGCTCGCCGAGCGGTTCGCCACGTTGCCCGTGCAGGTGGCGCTGCTGGTGGAGCTGACGCTGCTGCTGGCGTTCGGCATCAAGGCGGCGATCTTCCCCATGTCGGCCTGGCTGCCGGACTCCTATCCCACCGCGCCCGCCCCGGCCACGGCCGTGTTCGCCGGCCTGCTGACCAAGGTCGGCGTCTACTCGATCATCCGTCTGGAGGCGCTGCTGTTCCCGGGCGGGCCGGTGTCGACGCTGCTCATGTGGGTGGCGCTGGCCACGATGCTGACGGGCGTGCTGGGCGCGGTCGCGCAGACCGACCTCAAGCGCATGCTCTCGTTCACGCTGGTCAGCCACATCGGCTACATGGTGTTCGGCGTCGGCCTGTCCACGCTGGCCGGGCTGGCCGGGGCGATCTTCTACGTGGTGCACCACATCACCGTGCAGACGACCCTGTTCCTGGTGACCGGGCTGGTGGAGCGGCGCACCGGCACCACCTCGGTGAACGGGCTCGGCGGCCTGATGACGACCGCGCCGCTGCTGGCCGTGCTGTTCTTCGTGCCCGCCATGAACCTGTCGGGCATCCCGCCCATGTCCGGCTTCCTCGGCAAGCTGATGCTGGTGCAGGCGGGCCTGGCCGACGGCCGCCCGCTGCCCGTCGCCCTCGTGGCCGGGGGCCTGGTGACGAGCCTGCTCACCCTGTACGCCGTGGCCCAGACGTGGAGCAAGGCGTTCTGGCGGGGCCCGCGGGCCGTGCGGGCGGGCACGGTCGTGGAGAGCGAGGAGTACACCGGCGAGGACCCGACCGTCACCACGACGGCCGTCCCGGGGACGCTGACGGCGGCGGTGGCGGCGCTGGTCGCGATGGGGCTGTCGTTCACGGTGCTGGCCGGGCCGCTGTCGGCGTTCACGCACCGGGCCGCCGCCGAGCTGATGGCCCGCGAGCCGTACGTCACGGCCGTCCTCGGAGGGCGGCCGTGAAGCCGCGGCTGGCACTGATCGCCTGGCTGGCGGTGGTGTGGGTGACGTTGTGGGGCGAGCTTTCGGCCGGCAACGTGCTGGGCGGGCTGGCGGTCGCGCTGGTGGTGACGTGGCTGCTTCCGCTGCCCGTCCTCGACCCGGGCATCAGGGTCCATCCGGTGGCGCTGGTGGACTTCCTGCTCTGGTTCGGCCGGGACCTGGTGGTCTCGACCGTGCGGGTGGTGGTCTGGGTGGTGCGGCCCGGCGTGCCGCCCACCCAGATCGTCCGGGTACGGCTGCGCACGTCGTCGGAGTCCATGACCGTGATGATCATGGTCGCGCTGTCGACCGTGCCCGGCAGTCTCGTCGTGGAGGCCTACCCCGAGGAGCGCGAGCTGGACCTGCACGTGCTGGGGCGTCCGGGAGACGTCACCGAGGCGGTGCGGGCGGACGTGGCCGGGCTGGAGTCGCGCATCGTGGCGGCGTTCGGCACCCGGCGGGACCGGGAGGAGCTGCCGTGACCGTGGTGTACCTCGTGACGCTGGGGCTGCTCGGATGCGCCGCGGCGGCCACGCTCTACCGGGTGGCGCGCGGTCCCACGATGCTGGACCGGGCGGTCGCGGTCGACGTGATGACGTCGCTGTGCATGTGCGGCGTCGGGGCGTTCGCCGTGGTCAGGGACGACTATTCGGACCTGCCGATCCTGCTGGTGCTGTCGCTGCTGGGGTTCGTCGGGTCCGTGTCGCTGGCCCGCTTCTTCTCGGGGAGGTCCCGATGAGCTGGCTCGACATTGCGGCGGCGGCCTGCCTGCTGCTGGGCGCGACGCTGGCGCTGTCGGCCGGGGCCGGGCTCGTCCGGTTCCGCACCACGCTGGACCGCATGCACGCGGGCACCAAACCGCAGGTGCTCGGCGTGCTGCTGGTGCTGCTGGCCATGTGGCTGCACCGGCCCACCTGGGCGAACGCCGGGCCGCTGCTGCTGGCGGGCATCTCTCAGGTGATCACCGTGTCGGTCGCGGCGTACATGGTGGCGAGGGGCGCCTACTCGCGCGAGCGCGCGGACGACGACACCGAGCTCCCGTCGGAGGACTGATCGTCCGAGCGGTTGAGCGCCGCCTGGCCGAACCAGGTCCACAGGGCCAGCGCGGCCAGGATCCCGCCGGTGGTCCAGCCCAGCGCGGGGCCGAACAGGTAGTCGATCACGAGCATGGTGGCCGTCGCCATGGACACGGCCAGCGCGAGCGCGCCGACGATGCCGTAGAGGTTGGAGCGCCGTACCAGGGTCTCCTTGCGCCCCTGCCGGAACAGCACGCGGTGCTGGGCGGTCGGCGCGATGTAGCAGATGGACGCGACCGCCGCGCTGACCAGCGCCAGGTAGAACAGCCACCGGTCGGGCGGGTCCAGCCTGCCGAAACCGACCGAGAAGGGCACCGTGAGCAGGAACGCGAACAGCACCTGCACCCCGGTCACCGCCACGCGCGCGCCCTGTAAGAGCTCCACGAAGTTCCGGTCCGCGCGCTCCTGATCCGACTCGTTCTTCACGCCGCCTCCCGCCTCCGGCACGAAAGACTTCTCCTTCCTTGGCGGGACGCGCTAAAACCTCGCCCGCAGGATCTTGGCCGGGGTGATGGGCAGATCGCGCACGCGGTGGCCGATGGCGTGGTGCACGGCGTTGCCGACGGCGGCGGCCGTGCCGACGATGCCGATCTCGCCGATGCCCTTGCTGCCCATGGGGTTGAGGTCGTCGTCCTCCTCGTCCAGCCAGACCGCCTCGATCCGCTCCACGTCGGCGCAGGCGGGCACGTGGTACTGGGCCAGGTCGCGCCGGAGGAAGCCGCCGAACTCCTCGTCGGTGTACGTCTCCTCCATCAACGCCATCCCCATGCCCATCGTCATGCCCCCGATGAACTGCGACCTGGCCAGCTCCGGGTCCAGGATGTGCCCGGCGGCGAAGACGCCGAGCAGGCGCGACACGCGTACCTCGCCCGTCACGGAGTTGACCCGCACCTCGGCGAACTGGGCGCCGAACGCGTGCCTGGCCAGCTCCGCGTCCCGCGCGACCTCCTCGGTGGTGTCGGCGCGGCCCACCGTGCCGTTCACCTTGAGGTGCTCGCAGGCGCGCACGACCGCCGAACCCCACGAGGCCGTGCCCATGGAGCCGCCCGCGAGCGGGGCCTCCGGCAGGTCGCTGTCGCCCAGCTCGACGTGCACCCGGTCGGGCGCGACGCCCAGCACGCCGGCCGCGATCCCGGCCAGCGCGGTACGCGCGCCCGTGCCGATGTCGGCGGCGGCCACCTGGACGAGGAAGTCGCCCTCCCGCATGGTGACGACGGCCTTCGACGGGCTGCGCCTGGCCGGGTAGGTGGAGGAGGCCACGCCGGTGCCGACCAGCCACTCGCCCTCCTGGTGGCGCCCGGGCTCGGGGTCGCGCCGGTCCCAGCCGAAGCGGCGGGCGCCCTCGCGCAGGCAGGCGACCAGGTTGCGGGAGCTGAACGGCAGGCCGCTGTCCGGCTCCGTCTCCGGCTCGTTGCGGACGCGCAGCTCGATCGGGTCGATGCCGGCGGCGTAGGCCAGCTCGTCCATGGCGGACTCCAGTGCGTACATGCCGGGGCACTCGCCGGGGGCGCGCATCCACGACGGGGTGGCGACGTCCAGCCGGACCAGCCGGTGGGCCGTGCGCAGCGCGGGCGTGGCGTACATGACGCGGGTCGGGGTCGTGGTCTGCTCGGCGAACTCCACCAGCGTCGAGCTCTGCTCGTAGGCCACGTGCTCCAGCGCCGTGAGCCGGCCGTCGGCGTCCGCGCCGAGCCGCAGCCGCTGGATCGTGGGCGTGCGGTAGCCGGTGACGTCGAACATCTGCTGCCTGGTCAGCACGATCTTGACGGGCCGGCCGACGGCCCTGGCGGCCAGGGCGGCCAGCACGGCCTGGGGCCTGGAGGTGCCCTTCGAGCCGAAGCCGCCGCCGACGTGCCGGGACACCACCCGCACCTGCTCACTGGACACGCCGAGGCTCTGGGCGAGGAGGTCGCGGCTCGCGGACGTGCCCTGCGTGGTGTCGTACACCAGCAGCCTGCCCTCGCCGTCCCACAGCGCCAGGGCGGCGTGCGGCTCCATCGGGTTGTTGTGCAGGACGGGGGTCGTGTAGGTCACGTCGATGACGGTCTCGGCCGCGTTGAGCCCGGCTTCGACGTCGCCCTTCACGGTGTCGGACGGGAAGCCGGGGTTGACGGTCTCCGGCTGGTACAGGTTGGGGTGGTCGGCGCGCAGGGCCACGTCGTGGATGTCCTGCTCGTACTCGACGACGATCGCGTCGGCGGCGGCGCGGGCGTTCTCGTAGGTGTCGGCCACGGCGGCTGCCACGAACTGGCCGCGGTAGGCGATCTCCCTGCTCTGGAAGAGCGCCAGCTCACCCTCGGCGGCCGGGCCCAACTGGGGCGGGTCCTCGCTGGACAGCACGGCCAGCACGCCGGGCATGGCGAGCGCGTCACGGACGTCGATGCGCCTGATGCGGCCCTTGGCGATCCGCGACTGCACGGGATAGGCGTAGGTGACTCCCTCGACCGGGTATTCGGCGGCGTACGTGGCCAGCCCGGCGACTTTGACGCGGCCCTCGACGCGGTTCACGGCGTCAGCTCCTCAAGCGTGCGGACGATCAGATTGCGGGTCAGCGGTACCTTGAAGTCGTTGCGCGGGAGCGGACGGGCCTGTTCCAGCTCGGCCTCGGCGGCGGTGCGGAACGCCTCACCGGTCGGCGGGCCGCCGACGAGGACCTGCTCGGCGCGTTCGGCCCGCCACGGCGCGTGGGCCACGCCGCCGAGCGCGATGCGGCAGCCGGTGACGGTGCCGTCGCGGACGTCGAGCACGGCGGCGATGGACACGAGCGCGAAGGCGAACGACGCCCGCTCGCGTACCTTGCGGTAGAGCGAGGCGCCCGGCGGCGGCGCGGGCAGCTCCACGGCGGTGATCAGGTCACCCGGCTCCAGCACGGTGTCCCGCTCGGGCGCGTCGGCCGGCAGCCGGTGCAGCCCCGGCATCGGGACGATCTTGTCACCGCCCTGGCCGGTGACGTGCACCTCGGCCTCCAGCGCGGCCAGCGCGACCGCCATGTCCGACGGATGGGTGGCCACGCAGGCGTGCGAGGTGCCGAGGATCGCCAGGTTCGTGTGGTCGCCCTCGATGGCCGGGCAGCCGGAGCCGGGCTCGCGCTTGTTGCACGGCCGGGTCACGTCCTGGAAGTACGGGCAGCGGGTGCGCTGCAGCAGGTTGCCGGCCACCGTGGCCATGTTGCGCACCTGGCCGGAGGCGCCGGACAGCACCGCCCGGGCCAGCATCGGGTAGCGGGAGCGCACCAGGGGGTGGAGCGCCAGATCGCTGTTGCGCACGGCGGCGCCGACGCGGAGCCGGTCGCCGGTCTGCTCGATGGCGTCGAGCGGCAGCTTGCCGACGTCCACCAGGCGGTCCGGCTCGGCCACGCCCAGCCGCATGAGGTCCACCAGGTTGGTGCCGCCGCCCAGGTACATGGCGCCCGGCCCGAACCTGCGCACCGCGTCCGCCGCGCTGCCCGCCCTGGTGTATTCGAAGAGTTTCACGGCGCGACCTCGGCGATGGCGCTGACGATGTTGACGTAGGCGCCGCAGCGGCACAGGTTGCCGCTCATGCGCTCCCTGATCTCCTCCGGCGTCAGGCCGGGGTCCTCGCGGAGATCGCCGGTGATCGCGCTCGGGCCCTGCTCGCCCAGCATCCCCACCGCCGAGCAGAGCTGCCCCGGCGTGCAGTAGCCGCACTGGAAGGCGTCGTGCTCGATGAACGCGGCCTGCAGCGGATGCAGCTCGTCACCCTCCATCAGCCCTTCGACGGTGACGATCTCCGAGCCGTCCATCGCCACCGCCAGCGCCAGGCAGGAGTTGGCCCGCCGCCCGTCGATCAGCACCGTGCAGGCCCCGCACTGGCCGTGGTCGCAGCCCTTCTTGGCGCCGATCAGCCCCAGCCGTTCGCGGAGCAGGTCGAGCAGCGACATCCGAGGGTCCACGTGCACAGAATGTGACGATCCGTTCACCTTCAGGGTGATGTCCATGGCGCACGACTACCCGACCTCCAGACGGGGCAATCTCTGAGGGCGGTAAAGCGCGGTGTCCGTTTTGCGCCTGGGATGAGGGGTAGCCGAGCGGGCATGGGCGTGTCGATCGACGAGCAGGTGACGGAGTCGGCGGCGATACTCACTGTCAACGCCGGGTCGTCGAGCCTCCGCCTGGACCTGGTGGAGGGCGGTTGCGTGCTGGACTGCGTGCGCACCGAGCGCGCCGTCGACCCCGGCTCGGCCAGGAGGGAGCTGTCGTCGTTCCTCGGCGGGCATTTCGGGCGCGACATCCGCGCCGTGGCGCACCGCCTCGTGCACGGCGGCGATCTCGTCCGCACCCCGACCGTGGCCGACGACGAGACGGCCGACGGGCTGCGGGGCCTGACGAGCCTGGCGCCGCTGCACCTGCCGCCGGCGCTGGCCCTGCTGGACGCGGCCCGCGCGGAGCTGCCGGCCCTGCCACACGTGCTCTGCCCGGACACCGCCTTCCATGCCGGCCTGCCGGAGGAGGCCGCGGTCTACGCGCTGCCGCTGTCCTGGCGGGAGAAGTACGGGCTGCGCCGCTACGGCTTCCACGGCCTGTCGTACGCGTGGGCGGCCGACCGGGCGGCCGAGCTGCTCGGCCGGCCGCCGGCGGAGCTGGACCTCGTGCTGACGCACCTGGGCGGCGGCTGCTCGGTGTGCGCGGTGTCGGGCGGGCGCAGCCTGGACACCTCGATGGGCTTCACCCCGCTGGAGGGGCTGCCCATGTCCCGGCGCTCGGGCAGCGTGGATCCCGGGATGCTGATGTGGCTGCTGGGGCCGGGCCATCTCACGGTGGATGAGCTGAGCGAGGGGCTGGAGCGCCGCTCCGGCCTGCTGGGGCTGTCGGGCGGCTTCTCGGGGGACACGCGCGAGCTGGTGGCGGCCGCGCGGGAGGGCGACTCGGCCGCGGAGCTGGCGCTGGAGGTGTTCAGCCACCGGGTGGCCAGGGAGATCGCCGCCGCGGCCACCTCGCTGCGGCGGATCGACGCGCTGGTGTTCACCGGGGAGATCGGCTGGGACCAGCCCGAGGTGCGCGAGGCCGTCTGCGCCCGCCTCGGGCTGCTCGGCATCGAGCCTCCCTCGCTCGGCAACCGCCACGACGACGGGTCGGTCAGCGCGTACGACGCGGCCGTCCCCGTCATGGTGGTGCAGGTGCGCGAGGAGCTCCAGCTGGCCCGCGAATGCCTGCGCGTGCTCGCGGAGGAGGACGAATGACGGTTCTCGACGAGGTACGCCGCTCGGCGCTGCCGCTGACCGGCCCGGGGGACCTCGACCCGCTGATGGAACGCGTGGGCGAGGCGAGGTTCGTGCTGATCGGCGAGGCCAGCCACGGGACGCATGACTTCTACACCTGGCGGGCGGAGCTGACCCGCCGGCTGATCGCCGAGAAGGGATTCGGTTTCGTCGGGGTCGAGGGCGACTGGCCCGACTGCGAACGGGTGCATCGGGCCGTGACCGGCGACACCGATCCCTTCGAGGCCCTCTACACGTTCGAGCGCTGGCCGACGTTCATGTGGGCCAACGAGGAGGTCGTGCAGTTCTGCCGGTGGCTGCGGCGCTACAACGCCGCGCTGCCGCGCGAGGAGCGCTGCGGCTTCCACGGCCTGGACGTCTACAGCCTGTGGGACTCGCTGCGCGCCGTGCGCCGCTACGCCGCCGCCCGGCTGCCGCACGAGATGGAGCCGGTCATCGACGCGTTGTACTGCTTCGAGTCCTACGGCCACGACCCGCAGCAGTACGGCCTGGCCACCCGGCTGGTCCCGGAGGGCTGCGAGGACGAGGTCGTGCAACTGCTCCAGGCCGTGGTCCGCGCGGCGCCCGGCGACGAGCAGGGCTTCAGCGCGCGCCAGAACGCCGAGGTCGTGGCCGGGGCCGAGCGCTACTACCGCTCCATGATGCGCGGCGGCCCCGAGTCCTGGAACGTCAGGGACGTCCACATGGCCGACACCATGGCCCGGCTCGCGGACTTCTCCGACGCCAAGGGCGTGGTGTGGGCGCACAACACCCACGTGGGCGACGCCCGCGCCACGGACATGGCCGCCGCGGGCATGACCAACCTCGGGCAGCTGGCCCGGGAGCGGTACGGCGACGACGCGGTGCTGGTGGGGTTCGGCACCCACCGCGGGTCCGTGGTGGCCGCGACCGCCTGGGGCTCGCAGCACCACGTCATGCGGGTGCCGCCGGCGCGGCCCGCGTCGCTGGAGGCGCTGCTGCACGAGGCCGTCGTCGAGCCCGAGGTGCTGTTCGTGGTCCCGCCCAAGTGGTCCAGGCCCGCCTGGTACGACGAGCCGATGGGGCACCGGGCGGTCGGCGTCGTGTACCACCCCGAGCGGGAGCTCAGGGGCAACTACGTGCCCACGGTGGTGGGCGGCCGCTACGACGCCTTCATCTGGCTGGACGAGACCAGGGCGCTGCACCCGCTGCACGGCGAGCCGTGGGGCGACGCCGAACCTGCGACATACCCGACCGCCATGTGACCTTGTCGGTGCCAGGTGGTTGGATCTGCGGTGTGGAGGCGTCGGTCGAGCAGCTCGTCTACGTCCGGGAGGACGAATACACCGTCGCGCGCATGAGCGCCGACGGCGAGCCCGACTTCGTGGCCACCGGGCGGGCGCTGGCGGGGGCGCAGCCCGGCGAGACGCTGCGGATCTTCGGCGAGTGGGGCCGCCATCCCCGCTACGGGCGACGCTTCGCGGTCAGCGGCTGCGAGCGCATCGTGCCCTCGTCGGTCCGGGCCATCCGGATCTACCTGGGGTCGGGGCTGATCAGGGGCATCGGGCCGCGCCTGGCGTACGCGATCGTCGACCACTTCGGCGAGGCCACGCTCAAGGTGATCGACAGCGAGCCCGAGCGGCTCACCGAGGTCGTCAACATCGGGCCGCTGCGGCAGGGGCAGATCGTCCAGGCGTGGCAGGAGCAGAAGGCGATCGCCGCGCTGATGGTGACCCTGCAGGGGCTGGGGGTCAGCCCGCTGCTGGCGGCCAAGATCTACCAGGTGTTCGGGCAGGACGCCGACGAGGTGCTGGCCACGGACCCCTACCGGCTGATCGGGCGGGTGCGGGGGATCGCGTTCCGGATCGCCGACAAGATCGCGCTGCAGTCGGGGGTGCCCGAGCGCAGCCCGCAGCGGGTCAAGGCGGCGCTGCTCGACCGGCTGGAGGCGGCGGGCAGCCGCGACGGCCACTGCTTCGTGCCGGTGCCCGCGCTGGTGCGGGAGACGGCGGAGCTGATCGAGCAGGACCAGGAGCTGGTGCGCCCGATGATCGACGCGCTCGTGGCCGACCGCCGGGTGGTCGTGGAGGCCGCGCCGGGCCAGCCGGGCCAGGCGGTGGCGTACGCCAAGCACGTGCATGGCCGGGAGGCGGCGCTGACCGAGCAGATCGCCCGGCTCATGCGGGCCCGCTCGACGCTCCCCCTGCGCGCCTTCCCCGACGACCCCGGGCTCCACGAGGACCAGCAGGCCGCCGTCAACATGGCTCTGACCAGCACCGTCTCCATCATCACGGGCGGTCCCGGGTGCGGCAAGAGCCACACGGTGAAGGCCATCGCGACCACGGTCAGGGCGGCGGGCGGCACGGTCACGCTCACCGCGCCCACGGGCAAGGCGGCCAAGCGCCTGTCGGAGCTGACCGGGCTGCCGGCGATGACCATCCACCGGATGCTCGCCCGCCAGCCCGATCCCGACCCGGAGACGCTGTTCGACGAGACGCCGTCGCAGGCCGACCTGATCGTGGTGGACGAGGCGTCCATGCTCGACCTCCACCTGGCCACCCGGCTGACCGCCGCCGTGCCGTCCGGGAGCCATCTGCTGCTCATCGGCGACGGCGACCAGCTGCCCAGCATCGGGCCCGGCGACGTGCTCGCCGACCTGCTGCGCGTCGAGGCGGTCCCGCGGGTCCAGCTCACCCACGTCTTCCGGCAGGCGGGCGGCAGCGGCATCATCGACGCCGCCCACCGCATCCGCGCCGGCCGGCTCCCGGTCAGGACGGCCGGCGGCGGGTTCTGGTTCGAGGAGCTCGACGATCCCGCCCAGGTGGCGCGGCGGGTGGCCCACCTGGCGATGGTGGCGATCCCGCGCAAGCAGAACGTCGAGCCCGACCAGGTGCAGGTGCTGTGCCCGATGCGCAAGGGCGAGACGGGCGCCACCGCGCTCGGCCGCCTGATCCAGGACCAGCTCAACCCGGCCGCCGACGACAAGCCGGAGCACTGGTCGGGCGCGTCGGTGTTCCGGGTGGGCGACCGGGTCATGCCGATCCGCAACAACTACGACAAGGGCGTCTTCAACGGCGAGACCGCCACGGTGACGGCGGTCGTGCAGGAGGAGCGCACGATCGAGATCCTGACCGACGACGGTGAGCGGGTGCGCTACGGCTTCGACGAGCTCGACGACCTGACCCACGCCTACGCGATCAGCGTGCACCGGTCGCAGGGCAGCGAATACCCGTTCGTGGTGGCGCCCGTCGTGGCCGAGTCGGGCGGGATCATGCTGCGCCGCAAGCTCCTCTACACGCTGGTGACCAGGGCGAAGGCGTGGGTGGTGCTGGTGGGCCAGCGGGAGGCGCTGGAGCTGGCCGTCCACCGGATCGGCCACCGGCGCAACACCGGCCTGGCCCGCCGCCTGGCCTCCGCCCTGGAAAGCTAGCCCTGGACGGCCGGCCCGGCGGCCGCCCTCGTCCGGGACGAGGACGGCCCCCGGTCTCAGCTCAGGTGGCTCCCTTTCCGCCGGCGGAGCCGGCCACGTCCTCGGCCATGAGGGCCAGGACCTTGACATGGCCGATGGTGAAACGCCGAGCACCTTCGGGCTGGGTGAGCGCGAGGCTCGACTCGGCCGCCGGCACCAGCGGCCCGCGCAGGGCTCGCAGGATCTGCGCGCGCCCGGCGTCCGGCAGCCCTCTCAGGTCGACGCTTCCGAGACCGGCGCTGAGGACCAGCGAGAGGTGCTCTCTGGTGGCCGCGTCCTCGATGGTTTCCAGCAGGAATTCGACCACCCACTCGAACACCCCGAACGACGCGGTCCATGCGTACTCGTCGGAGACGAAGATGTCGTTCGCCATCAGCCACCCACGATGAAGACGTTGCGTCCCAGCGGTTCGATGAACGCCTTCACCGTCGCGATCTGGGCGGACGAGAGCAGAGAGACGTCGACCGGCACGAACTGCGCCTTCCCCAGATGCGACTGAATCTGGCCCTGCAGGCTCGGCCAGCTCCGCTCGAAGAACTCCGAGGTGAGACCGCTGCCCACCGCGTCGTAGGACCGCCCGTACTGGTCGAACCAGTCCTCGCTCGTGCCGTTGGACCGGCTGAGCCGCACGCCGCGCTCGGACTCGATGCGGAGTGCGGTTTCCATCTCGGCTCTCCTGAATCCCTTCTGCGCCGCGTCCCAACCTAGCGCCCTGCGGCGTACCAACTCCACGAACTCGGCTCTGAGGCTGCCGAGCGAGACCTTGGCGCCCTCGAGCGCCTCGAGCTCGCGCACCGCCTGCGCTTCGAGCCCGAGCACGGTCGCCTGGTCGAGGCCGGCCTCGGCCTCCAGGCCCGCCACGGCCTCCTCGGCGCCGACTCCCGTGCGGATGGAGTTCCGGAAGGCGAACACGCTCTTCGCGATCTTGCCGATGACCACCGGGCCCAGGATCTCGCCGGCCACCCAGGCACAGCCCGAGGCCTTGAAGTTGGCGCAGTCGATGAAGTCGCCGAGCACGGCGTGCACCAGGTTGTTGAACGACTCCTGGATCACCTTCCGCACGTCCATGTGCAGCGTGCGGTGCTCGATGAAGTCGACGTCCTTGACGAGCAGGTTGTAGCGGGTGCACTCCGCTTCGGTCGCGCTCGTCATCTGGCACGTCGCGAGGTTGTAGTACACCGTCCCGTGGATGTGCAGCGGGATGTCGATGTCGCAGGTCCCGTCGCCGCCCCAGCCGGTGGTGCACGACCCGTTCCAGGAGTCCACGGTCAGGTCGGTCGCCACCTCCGTCAGCGCGAAGCCGCCGTCCCAGGTGGCGATGCGCTGGGTGTCCCGGGTCTGCTGGCGGGCCTGCGCCTCGGCCCTGATCGCCGCGGCCTGCGCCTCCTCGGCGCTCTGCCGCGCGTTCTTGGCGGCTTCCTCCGCGGCGGTCGCGTCCGCTTCCGCCTTGGAGGCGACGTCGCGGGCGGTGGCGGCGTCCTGTTCCGCGGCGCTGGCGGCGTCGCGGGCCGATGCGGCGTCCCGTTCGGCCTCGTCGGCCGAGTCGCGGGCGTCGCCGGCGTAGCCTTCGGCGGCGGTGGCGGCCTTGTCGGCGGCCGCGGCGTCTGCGGTGGCGCGGCGGTCGTACTCGACGGTGTTGGCCTCGGCCTTCACCGCCGCCTTGGCCGCCGCTGCCGCCTCGTCCGCCGAGGCCCGCGCCTGGGCGAGGGAGGCCACGGCCTTGGCCGCGGAATCCGCCGCGTCGGCCGCCGCGATGGCGGCCGCCTTGGCGTCGGCGTCGGCCTGGGCCGCCAGCGCCGCGGCCTCGGCGGCGGCCTTCTTCGCCTGGGTGGCCTTGGCCTGGGCGACGGCGGCCTGCTGGGCGGCCAGCGTCTTGGACGCCTGCGCGGTCAGCACGGCCAGGCCCGCCGAGGCGTCGGTCTCCTTGTACGGGGAGCCGAGCTCGATGGCGTCGTTGGCCGGCTTGATCACCTGGACGGACGAGTCGCGGGCGGCGAGCGCCGCCTGGGCGGTGGCGTAGGCGAACCCGGCGGTCTTGACCGCGCTGACGTGCGCGGCGTCGGCCTCCTTGCGGGCGACGACGGCGTCCATCTTGGCCCGTACCGCGTTGGCCATGGCGGTCTCCGCGTACTGCTCGGCGTCACGGACGTTGATGGACGCGTCCCACGACGCCTTGATGGCGTCGGCCGCCGCGGCGTGGGCCTTCTTGACCGCCGCGTTGGTGATCGTCACGTCGCGCTGGGCCGCGTCGGAGGCGGACCTGGCCCGGGCCGCGGAGGCCTCGGCCCGCGTGGCCGCCTCTCGGGCGGCGGACGCGGCCGCGGTGGCCTGGTCGGCGGCGGCGCGGGCGTTGGTCGCGGCGGTGGTCGCCCGGTCGGCCGCGGAACGCGCCTGGGTGGCGGCGGTCCTGGCCCCCTCGGCGGCGTCGGTGCCCTCGGCGGCCGCGGCGTACGCCTCGCGGGCGGATGCCTTGGCCTGCAGGGTGTCCCGGGTGCTCTCGGCCTCCAGGGCGGTGGTACGGGCCGCGGCCGCCTTACGCTCGGCCTCCAGCGCCACTTCCTTCTTGTCGGCCGCCGTGGCGCCGGCGCCCTGGGCGGCGCTCAGCGCGTTGGCGGCGTTGGCGCGTTCGCTCACGGCCCTGGCCTCGGCGGCGGCGGCGTTGGCGCGCTGCTCGGCGGCGATGTTCTTCTGCCGCTCCGCGTTGTCGCGCTCGGACTCGGCGATCTCCCGCTTGGCGCGGGCGTCGTCGGCCGCCGCCTTCGCCGTCTGCTCGGCGGCCTCAGCCCTGGCCTGGGCGTTCTTGGCCTTGGTCGCGTTCTCGGCCGCGAGAGCCGCCTGCGCCGCGGCGCCGTCGGCGGCGGCCTTGGCCTGCGCGGCGGCCTCCTCGGCGGCCATCCGCCGGAACTCCGCCCGCGAGGCGTGCGCCTGCGTCTCGGCCAGCGCCATCAGCGTCTTGCTGTCGGCGGCCGAGGCGCGGGTGGCGTTGCCCGCGGTCTCGGTGGCCTTGGAAACGGCCTGCGTGGCGGCGGCCGAGGCGCGGGCTACCTAGACGGCCTGCTGTCCGTAGAGCAGGCCGCGCCCCCGTGGCAGCCCGGCGGCGTCGGCGATCGCGTACGCGGCCTGCTGGGCCGTGACGGCGGCGGTGGCGTGCCGCTGGGCCGACTGCGCGGCCCGCGAGGCGACGAACACCCGGCCCAGAGCCATGGCCTGGGCCTTGACGATGTCGTTCTTGACCTTGGCGAACTCCGCCGCGCTCGGGTAGGACAGGTCGTCCGGCGACTGCTTGAGCCAGTACGCCTGCCATTCGGTCAGCCGGCTGGCGATGATCGACTGGCCCAGCGCCTCGCCCAGGGCCTGGGAGGCGACCTGGAGGTCGGCGGCGGCCCCGGCCTCCTCGTTGAGGATGGTGTCACGCTGGGCGCGCTGGCCGTCGACCTCCTGCTGCCATTCCTGCGAGGCGGCGGCGAACTCGGTGCTCAGCACCTCGTGCGGGTCCGGCGGGTTGGCGGTGGTGCAGGAGGCGTAGCGGGCCTTGAGGTTCTCGACGTCGACCCGGAACTCCATGCTGTCCGGATCGGGCGCGCCGGTCGGGAAGCCGCCGCGCTCCAGGAAGGCCCGCGCGTCGTCGGCGTACATGGGGTGGTCGGCGGTCAGGTCCTTCCACGCCTGCCGCCCCTCCTCGTCCTCGCCGCCGGCGGGGTATCGCTCCTCGGCGATCTTGTTGACCGCGTCCACGGACTCCTTGGCGGCCCGCGGGGTCTGATCGGCGTAGAAGTCGTCCTCGTGCTGCCAGTACTGGTTGGAGATCCAGGTGGACAGGCCCACTTTGGTGAACGGGTTGTCCTTCTGGTCGATCCGCTGGAACTGGACGTCCGTGTAACCCTTCGGGGGCGGGACGGCGAGCGACCCCTCCCAGACGTAGTGCCGGTCGTTGAGCTCGTCCAGCTTGGCCCCGGTCCGCTCCTCGTCCTTGTCGAAGGCGGCGTGCAGCGGGGTCGGCGGGTCGGCCCAGTAGTCGTCGGCGGCGTTGCGCAGCAGGACGTCGTCGGTGCCGCCCAGCCCGGCGCGGGCGACGGATTTGAGGTCCTGGCCGCCCCTGCGTTGTGCGGTGGTGAGCAGGCACTGGGCCGCGCGCACCGACGCGGCGTGCGCGAGGTCGTACTCGGCGGCGTAGGCGGCCGCCGGCCCTACGCCCGGCAGGGGCACGACCTGCGCGGAGAGGACGGTGATGGAGGCGAGGGTCGCGGCGGCAGCGCGAAGCCATCCCGATAAAGGGCCCGATAAAGGGTGCCGAGATGTGGTGGTGAACATGGTCAGCTTTCAGCCGTTGGTTACGGGGACGGGTGCGCTCAGAAGAAGGCGTTGAAGGCGTTCCAGCCCGCGTTGCCGATCTTCTCCTTGGCCGCGAAGGGGGCCGAGGCGACGCCGGTGCCCTTGAACAGCCAGAGCGCGCCGGCGGAGTCGCGGGCGATCAGGTCGGCCTTGCCGTCCCCGTTGTTGTCGCCGGTCGAGACCAGCGCGGTGTAGGCGTCCCAGCCGGTGCCCGCGCTGACGCGGGCGCCCAGGATCTGGTTCTCGGTGACGCCGCCCGTTCCCGGATAGATGTAGAGGGTGCCGGCGGTGGTCCTGGCCAGCAGGTCGTTCTTGCCGTCACCGGTGTAGTCGCCGTATCCGGCCAGGGCGTCCATGCCGTTCCAGCCGGCGGTCCCGGCCTGCACGCGCGCGGCGAGCCCGCCGTCGGAGCGGCCCGGGTACAGCCACAGGGCGCCGGCCGCATCCCGCGCGATGATCTCGGGCGAGGCGCTGCTGCCCAGGTTGCCCGGGGTCATGATCAGGTTGTACTGGTCCATGGTCGAGGCGACCGGCATGGTCGAGGTGCCGCGTTCGGCGGTGTAGTAGAGCTCGCCGCCCAGGCGGAAGAACAGGTCGTTGCCGGTGCCGTTCTCCGAGGTGGTGGCGCGCATGATCGCGGTCGCCGCGGAGAAGCCGCCGCCGAGGTCGACGGGGGTCTGGAGGCCGCCGGTGCCCTTGGGCTCGTAGGCGAGCAGGTGACCGTCGCTCGCCCTGCGGACGAACAGGGGCAGCATCGGCGCGCCCGCCGCGCTGGCGGACGCGGCGGGCGCGGAGAGCAGCGAGCCCAGGACGGTGAGCAGAGCCAGCGCCGCCAGCGTTCTGGTACGGACTGGCGCCCAGCGTAAGAATGTGGACATTCGACGTGACCTCGTATGAGGAAGAGGTGAAAGGATCTTTCAGGACGGACCCGACCGTTGCGCAAAGCGCTACCGGATTGCTTCCGTTGTGCTTCCCGCGGGCGGCGTACTCGCTCTGCCCGCAGGAAGCACCACGGAAGGGTGGCTCAGCCGCGTTCCGGGCGCGACAGCGACGTGGCCAGGAGCTCGGCCAGGTGGCGGGCCTGGCGGCCGGTGCGGGAGGCGGCGATCTGGGTGCGGCAGGAGAAGCCGTCCGCGAGGATCGCCTGGTCAGGGCCCGCCGCCCGGACGGCGGGCCAGACGGACTCCTCCGCGCAGGCCACCGAGACGTCGTAGTGCGAGCGTTCGAACCCGAAGTTCCCGGCCAGGCCGCAGCAGCCCGCGTCCAGGACCTCCGTGCGGATGCCGAAGCGGTCGAGAACGGCGCGGTCGGCGTCGTACCCCATGATGGCGCTCTGGTGGCAGTGCACCTGCGCCACCGCCTCCCCGCCCGGGGAGGCAGGGCGCCAGTCGGGCGCCCGCGACTCCAGCAGCTCGGCG
This sequence comes from Nonomuraea sp. NPDC051941, assembly GCF_044593615.1. NCBI lineage: Bacteria > Bacillati > Actinomycetota > Actinomycetes > Streptosporangiales > Streptosporangiaceae > Nonomuraea > Nonomuraea sp. NPDC051941. The sequence continues at coordinate 126,479 of NZ_JBIUCF010000005.1, read as the reverse complement.
AGCGTCAGCGTGCGCTCCGACAGCAGCCGCGTGTCCGGCGTGTTCAGCAGCTCCGGCCCGTCGGCGCGGAACACGGCGGTGCAGCTCGGCTCCAGCCCCACCACCGGGATCCCGGACTCCGCCCACGGCCGCAGCGCGCGCACGCTGCGGGCCAGCACCCGCTGCGCGACCCCGAGCTGTCCCGTGGAGATCCAGGTCAGCCCGCAGCACAGCGCCACCGGTGGCACGTGCACCTCGAACCCGGCCGCCTCCAGCACGCTCACCGCCGCCTGCCCGATGTGCGGGTCGAAGTTGTTCATGAACGTGTCCGCCCACAGCACGACCTTGCCCCGCGTGCCGGGCCGCGCCGGGCCCCGCCGCTTGAACCAGTCGGTGAAGCGCTCGTTCGCGAAGCGGGGCAGCTCCCGCTCGGCCGCGACCCCCGCGACGGCCTTGACCAGCCGCGACAGGCCCGGCGTGTGCGCCAGGGCGTTGAGCGGGCCGGGCATGGCGGAGGCGAGCGCCGCCCACATCGGCATCCAGCCCATGGAGTAGTGCTCGCGGGGCCGGATCCGGCGCCGGTAGTGGTGGGACAGGAACTCGGCCTTGTACGTGGCCATGTCGACGTTCACCGGGCACTCGGACCGGCAGCCCTTGCAGGCCAGGCACAGGTCGAGCGCGTCGCGCACGGCGGCCGAGCGCCAGCCGTCCGTGATCAGCTCGCCGCGCACCATCTCCCCCAGCAGCCGGGCCCGTCCCCGCGTGGAGTGCTCCTCCTCGCGCGTCACCCGGTAGCTAGGGCACATCACCCCGCCCTCGAAGGTGTCCTGGCGGCACTTGCCGATCCCGACGCACCGGGTGGCGGCGTGCCCGAACCGGCCGTGGTCGCCCTGGTAGTCGAAGGACTTCTGCCGGGGCTCCAGCGGGTAGAAGTGCCGCTGGGCGAGGTCCTGGTCGAGGCGGTTGGGATGGACGACCTTGCCGGGGTTCATCCGGTTGCGCGGGTCGAAGACGGCCTTGAACCGGCCGAACGCCTCCACCACCTCGTCGCCGTACATGCGCGGCAGCAGCTCGGCCAGCGCCTGCCCGTCGCCGTGCTCCCCCGACAGCGAGCCGCCGAAGGCGGCCACCAGGTCGGCCGCCTCCTCCGCGAACGCCCGGAATCGGGCGATCCCGTCGTCGGTGTGCAGGTCGAGCGGGAGCCTCCCGTGCACGCATCCCTGTCCGAAGTGCCCGTACAGCGCCGAGTCCGCGTAGCCGTGGCGGCGCAGCAGTTGCTCGTAGTCGCGCAGGTACGTGCCCAGCCGCTCGGGCGGCACGGCCGCGTCCGACCAGCCCTCGTACGTCTCCCGCCCCTCCGGCGGGTACGCCTCCACGCCCAGGCTGGCCTCGCGCCAGCGCCACAGCTCGTCCTCCTTGGCCGGGTCGCCGAGGAAGGTGTGGGTCGCGTGCTGCCCCACGTCGCGCATCAGCCCGTGCGCCCGTTCGAGCGCCTCCTCGGCGGTGTCGCCGCCGAACTGCACCAGCAGCCACCCCCGCCCCTCCGGCAGGTCGCGGAGCGCGAGATCGTCGGGGCGCTCCTGGCGGGCGAGCCGGCACATCCGGTCGTCCATGGCCTCCAGCGCCAGCGGCTGGTGCCCGGCCACGGCGGGGACGGCGTCGGCCGCCGCGAAGATGTCCTCGAAGCCGAGCACCGCCAGCGACCGCGCGGCCGGCCTCGGCACCACGGCCAGCTCGGCGCGCAGCACGGTCACCAGCGTGCCCTCGCTCCCGACGAGGGCGCGGGCCAGGTTGAAGCCGTTCTCGGGCAGGAGCTGGTCGAGGTTGTAGCCGGAGATGCGCCGCTCCAGCTTGGGGAAGCGGGTGCGCACCAGCTCCATGGTGTCGTCGCGCAGCTCGCGCAGCTGCCGGTAGAGCTGGGCCGGCCGCCCGCCCTCGGCCTGGATCCTAGCGTACTCGTCGTCGTCGGTCGGGCCGACCCACATGCGCACGCCGTCGTAGGTGAGGATCTCCAGCCGCAGCACCGACTCCGACATCTTCCCGTACGCCTGCGCGGACGCCCCGCACGAGTTGTTGCCGATCATGCCGCCGATGGTGCAGGTCGGATGGCTGGACGGCCGGGGCCCGACCATCAGGCCCTCCGGCTCCAGCACGTGGTTCACCGCGTCCAGCACCGCGCCGGCCTGCACCGTGATCCGCCTGCCCGTGACGTCCACGGACTCGACCGAGCCACAGTGCTTGGACCAGTCGATCACCACGGCCACGTTGCAGCACTGCCCGGCCAGGCTGGTGCCACCGCCCCGCGACAGCACCGGCACGTCGCGGGAGCGGCACGCGGCCACTGCAGCCACTCCGGCGTCGAGCGTGTAGGGCACCACGACGCCGATGGGCACCTGCCGGTAGTTGGAGGCGTCCCGCGCGTAGGCGGCGCGGCTGCCGGTGTCGAACCGGATCTCGCCGTCGACCGTCTCCTCCAGCCGCCGCTGCAGCGGCTCCACGTCGATCTCGAACGGCCGGCGCGGGCGCGCGGCCGGTGTTCTGATCAGGCTGTCCATAGCTTCGCCCGCCATCGTCCGCCGCCCGGCCCTAGACGCCGAGCAGATCGGTGAGGTCGTCGGCGTGCTCTTCTTCCTCTTCGAGGATCGACTCCATGAGCCGCCGGGTCGTCGGATCGCCCTCGCCCAGCCAGCGGATGATCTCCTGGTAGGTGGAGATGACGATGCGCTCGGCCCAGAGGTTCGCCTCCAGCAGGCCGCGCAGGTCGGTGTCGGCGGGGACCTGGTAGTCGGTGTGAGAGCGCTGCACGAGGCTGGCGGGGTCGAAGTCGGGCTCCCCGCCGAGCTGGCTCACGCGTTCGGCGGCGCGCAGCGCGTGCTGCAGCTCCTCCTGGGCATGCTCGGTGAACTCCGCCGACACCTGCGCCCGGTCGATCCCCTTGGCCGAGATGGCGTGCCTGGTGTACCTGAGCCAGCACACCACCTCGGTCGCGATGACGTCGTTGAGGATGTTGATGACCTTCTGCGGGTCGTGCCCGAAGGTGCCGGTGATCGGACCTTCGTCCATCTTCTGGCGCACCTGGTCACGGATCCTGGTGACGTCCAGCACGAAGTCGTCGGTGTGGCTCATGTCTGTCCTGTCCTTCCCCCGGCAAGGAGTTCCCCCAGGTCAAAGGTAACTTTGCGGGACGTCGCAGGCGGGCTGCGACACCCGGGGACAGCCACGTCGAAACCCGGTTGACGGGCGCGGGATCATGGCGGTGATGGACGAACGACGCTTGATACGCGTTTCCAAATATCTGGCCAGGCACCTGCGGCACGACCCGGGGCGCATCGGCCTCACGCTGGACCCGAACGGGTGGGTGCCGGTGGACACCCTGCTGCGGGCGGCGGCCGAGCACGGGTTCCCGATCACCGCCGCGGAGCTGTGGAAGGTCGTCGAGGCCAACGACAAGCGGCGCTACGCGATCGAGGACGGCCGGATCCGGGCGAGCCAGGGGCACTCGGTGCCGGTGGATCTCGACCTGCCCGCCGTGCGGCCGCCCGAGGTGCTCTACCACGGCACCGTGGGCCGGTTCCTGGCGGCGATCAAGGAGGAGGGGCTGCGGCCCATGAACCGGCACCACGTGCACCTGTCGCCCGACCGGGAGACGGCGACGCGGGTGGGGGCCCGGCGGGGCGTGCCCGTGGTGCTGGTGGTCGCGGCCGGGGCGATGCACGCCGGCGGGCACGAGTTCCGGGTCAGCGCCAACGGGGTGTGGCTGGCCGACCACGTGCCGCCCGGCTACCTGCGGTTCCCCTCCTGACGGCGGGCGCGCAGGGTGTCGCGGGCGGCCATCAGCGCGAAGCCGAGCAGGTTGGGGCCCTGCCACGCGGCCGGTGACGCGGCCCGCTCGTCCGAGGCCGCCAGCCCGATGCCCCACACCCGGTCCAGCGGGCTCGCCTCCACCAGGACCCGGCCTGACGTGCCGAGCAGGAACTCCGCCAGGTCGTCGTGCGCCCCGAACTTGGCGACGTTGCCGCGCACCACGATGCCGAAGCGGTGGGTGTCCCACGTGGGCTCGTCGAAGCCCCGTACGGTCCGGCCCAGCGCCTTGGCCTCGCCCGGGTGGCCGGCCTCGAGGATCTTGTCCGCGCTCTCCCCGTCGCCGAACAGCCACGCCTTGTGCGCCATCATGTAGTGCTCGGCCGAGGCGTACGTGTGGCCGTCCTCCGTGAAGGTGACCGGCCACCACTGGCTGAGGCAGCCCGGTCCGACGCCGCCGTCGCGGGCGGGCTGGTGGCCCCAGAAGTACAGATATTTGACGTGCCGGCCGGATCGCTCGGCGGCGATGGCCTCGTCCACGGTCATGGGAAGTTCGTCGGACATGTCCCCATACCTTACGCTCGCGAGCCTGCTCTCATGAGGCGGTCGGCGACCTCGCGCAGCACCGGCACCAGCTCGGGCGGGTCGAGCACCTCGAAGTCGAAGCCCTTGGCCGCGACGTGGATCGCCAGCTCCTCCAGCGAGTTGGAGCCGGCCTCGAACAGGCACGTGCGCGCGTCCACCGCCGCCAGCCGCCCGGCCCCCGGCGAGGTGCGCGGCGCGACCGTCTCCATGGGCGCGTGGAAGAGGATGCGCGCCCGGTAGCGGTAGGGCGCGGAGGTGATGGCGCGCGAGACGTACGCGGCCGCGTCCTCCTGGGGCACCGCACGCGGCGTGAACCGGGCTCCCGGCTCCCCCGGGGGATCCTCGATCCGGTCCACCCGGAACGTCCGCCAGTCCTCCTTGGCCACGTCCCACGCCAGCAGGTACCAGCGGCGCGGCGTGTGCACGAGCCGGTGCGGCTCCACCTCGCGCGCCGTGACGCCGTCCCGCCCCCGGTAGCGCAGCCGCAGGCGCCGGTGGTCGCGGCAGGCGGCGGCGAGCCCGGCCAGCACGTCGGCGTTCACCTCCGGGGCCGCTGCGCCCGCCAGCGGCACCGTCGCCGCCTGGAACGCGCTCACCCGGTGCCGCAGCCGCGACGGCAGCACCTGGTGGAGTTTGGCCAGCGCCCGCAGCGCGACCTCCTCCAGCCCGGCGACGCTGCCGGTCGCGGCCGTACGCAGGCTGATCGCCACGGCCACCGCCTCCTCGTCGTCCAGCAGCAGCGGCGGCAGCGCGGCGCCCACGCCGAGCCGGTAGCCGCCGGCCACGCCGGGGGTGGCGTCCACGGGATAGCCGAGCTCGCGCAGCCGCTCGATGTCGCGCCGCACGGTGCGCAGGCCGACCTCCAGCCGTTCGGCCAGCTCGGCGCCGCTCCAATCCATGCGCGACTGGAGCAGGGACAGCAGGCGGAGCAGCCGCGCCGAGGTCTCCAACATGAGGATGATTCTGCCGGACATCGGTGCCAGAACCTGTCACCAATCCCTTCTACTGTCGCGGACATGACGAACAACGGCATCGCCCCCTATCGCATCGACATCCCGCAGGCCGACCTCGACGACCTGCGCGACCGCCTCCGGCGTACGCGCTGGGCCCCCGAGCTGCCCGGCACCGGCTGGGAGCGCGGCGTGCCCACCAGCTACCTGCGCGACCTGGCCGCGTACTGGGCCGACGGCTTCGACTGGCGCGCCCAGGAGGCGGCGCTGAACGCGTACCCGCAGTTCACGACCACGGTCGGCGGCGCGGACGTGCACTTCCTGCACGTCCGCTCCGCCGAGCCGGACGCCACCCCGCTGCTGCTCCTGCACGGCTGGCCCGGCTCGGTCGTCGAGTTCCTCGACGTCATCGGCCCGCTCACCGACCCGGTCGCGCACGGCGGCGCCGCCGAGGACGCCTTCCACCTGGTCATCCCGTCGCTGCCCGGCTACGGCTTCTCCGGCCCGCTGCCCGGCGCCGGCTGGACGGACGGCCGCACGGCGGCCGCGCTCGTGGAGCTGATGTCCCGGATCGGGTACGAGCGGTACGGCGTCCAGGGCGGCGACGTGAGCGCCTTCATCGCTCCCCTGATGGGCCGGGCCGCGCCGGACCACGTCATCGGCGTGCACGTCAACGGGCTGCTCACCTTCCCCGACCCGGCCGTGATGGGCTCGCTGAACGAGGCCGAGCAGGCACGGATGGCCGGGATGCGGGAGTGGCAGGACAAGCTCGGGGCGTACATGCAGCTGCACGGCACCCGGCCGCAGACCATCGCCGCCGCGCTGCACGACTCGCCGGCCGGGCAGCTCGCCTGGATCGTGGAGAAGTTCAAGGACTGGACGGATCCCGAGGCGAAGCTGCCCGAGGACGCCGTGGACCGCGACCGGATCCTCACCGACGTCAGCATCTACTGGTTCACGCAGACGGCGGGGTCGACGGCGCACACGTACTACGAGCGGTTCAACGACTTCAGCGCGTGGGCGCCCAAGGAGCGGGGCACGGTGCCCACCGCGGCGGCCGTCTTCCCGACGGACTTCTCGGTGCGCCCGCTGGCCGATCGGGTGCACAACGTGGTGCGCTGGACGGAGTTCGGCCGCGGGGGCCACTTCGCGGCGCTGGAGACCCCGTACCTGCTGGTGACGGACCTGCGCGAGTTCTTCGGCCGGCTCCGCTAGGGCAGCTCGGCGAAGCGCTCGACCTGCTCGGTCCGGCCGGAGACGAGGACGACGTCGCCGTAGGACAGCTCGGTCTCGGCGGTGGCGTAGGTGAACTCCTCGCCCGGCGCCTTGACCGCCACGATGGTGACGCCGTACTTGCGGCGCAGGTTGGAGCGGCCGAGGGGGACGCCGACGTATTCCTTGGGCGGGGTGGTCTTGGCCAGCGCGAAGTCCTCGTCCACCTGCATGTAGTCGAGCATGCGCCCGCTCACCAGGTGGGCCACCCGCTCCCCCATGTCGTGCTCGGGGAAGACGACGTGGTGGGCGCCGATGCGGCTCAGGATCCGGCCGTGCTGGGTGCTGATCGCCTTGGCCCAGATGTCGTTGATCTCCAGCTCGACCAGCAGCGACGTGGTGAGGATGCTGGCCTCGATGTCGCCGCCGACGGCCACCACCGCCTGGTAGAAGTCGGGCACGCCGAGCTGGCGCAGCGCCTCCATGTCGGTGGCGTCCGCGGTCGCGATCTGCGTGATCCGCCCGGCCAGGCTCTGCGTGACCTTGGGCCGGTGGTCGATGGCCAGGACCTCGGTGCCGCGCCGGGTCAGCTCCAGCGCCAGCGACGTGCCGAACCGGCCGAGGCCGATGACCACGACGGGGTTGTTGTCAGCCAACGATGACTCGCTCCTCGGGTAGCTCGTAATGTCGGGAGCGCTGGTTGAGCGCCAGCGCGGAGCCCATGGTGAGCGGGCCGATCCTGCCGATGAACATCAGCACCGTCAGCAGCAGGTGACCGGCCATGCCCAGGCTCGGGGTGATGCCGGTGCTCAGCCCCGCCGTGCCGAACGCCGCGACCACCTCGAACAGCACCTGGTCCAGGCCGTGCGGGGTGAGCGCGAGCAGCACGTACGTGGACGCGGCGACCAGCGTGACGCCCAGCACCGTGATCGTGACGGCCTGGCGCTGCGTGGCCTCGGGGAGCCTGCGATGGCCGATGTTGACCCGGCTCTCGCCGCGCACCTCGGCCCAGACGACGAACGCCAGCAGCCCGAACGTGGTCACCTTGAGCCCGCCCGCCGTGCCCGCGCTGCCGCCGCCGATGAACATCAGCACGTCGGTGGCCAGCCAGCTCGACGGGTACATCTGGGAGATGTCCAGGGTGTTGAACCCGGCCGAGCGCGGCATGACCGCGGCGAAGAACGCGGCCAGCAGCTTGCCGGGATCGTCGAGCGCGCCCAGCGTGCGGGGGTTGCGCCACTCGGTCATCAGGAAGACCAGGGTGCCCAGCACCAGCAGGGTGACGCTCACGCCCACGGTGACCCTGGTCAGCACGCTCCACTTGCGCGGGTGGCGCCAGGAGCGGGCCAGCTCGAACACCACGGGGAAGCCGAGCCCGCCGACGATGACCGCGAGCGCGATGGTCAGGCAGATCCACGGGTCGGCGACGAACCGCATGAGGTTGTCCGGCCAGAGCGCGAACCCGGCGTTGTTGAAGGCCGTGACCGCGTGGAAGGCGCCCAGGTAGGCGGCCCGGGCCAGCGGCTCGCCGTACCCGATGGCGAACCGGGCGGTGAGCACGACGGCGGCGACGACCTCGCACACGAGGCTGAACAGGACCACCTTGCGCACGACGCGGCGCACGTCGCTCATGCTCAGCGTCTTGGTCTCCGCCTGCGCCGCGATCCTGGCCCGCAGCCCGAGCCGGCCGGAGACGAGCAGGGTGAACAGGGTGGCCATCGTCATGATCCCCAGCCCGCCCACCTGCACGAGCCCCGCGATCACCACCTCCCCGAACACCGACCAGTGCGACTCGGTGTCCACGATCACCAGCCCGGTGACGCAGACGGCCGAGGTGGCGGTGAACAGGGCCACGACCCAGTCGGCGGGCGCGCGCTCGGTGGTGGCGATCGGGAGGGTCAGCAGCACGGTGCCGATCCCGATGGCCAGCACGAACCCGGCGGCCACGACCTGCGCCGGATGCCGGAAACGGGTCAAGAACGACGGCATCATGCTCATCACCTGGCCCCGCCACACAGGTCACGCATCGAGAGCGCCTCCCCCCGTCGAACCCCAGCCGAAATCCCAGCCGACCAGACTTCCCGGCGCACCGCGCACTACCGTAACAGGCCCGGGTGACGCCGGCGCATTTACGCGTCCTTGACGCGAACCCCACGCGCCCTTGACGACCCGGCGGCGGTGGGGGCGACGTAGGCTGGGCGCCGGAGGCCACTGATGCGCGCACGCGATCTCGCCGTCGACTTCCCGACGGTCACTCTGGACACCCCGGCGCTGGAAGCCGCGAAGCTCCTGGCGGAGCAGGACCTGCCGGGGCTCATCCTCGTCGACCCGGACGGGCGCCCCCTCAGCATCCTGCCCGGCACCCAGGTGCTGCGGCTGGCGGTGCCCGCCTACTGCCAGGACGACCCGGCGCTGGCCCGGGTGGTGGACGAGGCCCACGCCGACCTGTTCCTGCGGCGGCTCGGGGGCAGGACCGTGCGGGAGTGCCTGCCCGAGCAGCCGAAGGAGCTGCCGGTCGCCGACCTGAAGGCGACCGTGCTGGAGCTGGCGGCGTTGATGGCGCGCACGCGCAGCCCGCTGGTGGCCGTGGTCGACGGGGGCCGGCTGGTGGGGGCGGTCACGCTGCAGTCGCTGCTGGACCACGTGCTGGAGCTGTGACCCGCGCGGCGTCGTAGGCTGGTCGCATGGCCAAGACCGCGGCACGACAGCCCGTACCCGCCCGGCGCGCGGACGCCGAGCGCAACATCGCCGCGATCCTCGAAGCAGGCACCAGGTTGCTCAGCGCCGACCCCACGGCCAGCGTGGCGGACGTCGCCAAGGCCGCCGGGGTGGGCAGGGTGACGCTGTACGGCCACTTCCCGTCGCGGGAGGCGCTCGTGGACGCGGTGCTCGACCACGCGGTCGAGGTGGCGGACGCGGTGCTGGCGGACGACTCGCTCGACACGGCCCCCGCGCCCGAGGCCATGGCGCGGCTGCTGCGCTCGTCGTGGGAGGTGCTCGACCGGCACCGCCGGCTGTTCCTGGCCGCCGACCGGGTGCTGGCCACGGAGCGGATCAGGGAGCACCACGAAAGGCCGCTGCGGCGGGTGGAGCGGCTCATCGTGCGCGGGCAGCGCACGGGCGAGTTCCGTACGGACCTGCCGTCGGGGTGGCTGGTGACGACGTTCTTCTCGATCATCCACGCCGCCGCGCAGGAGCGTGAGGCGGGGCGGCTCGCGCCCGAGGAGGTCGAGCTGGTGCTGACCAGGACGATGCTCTCGCTGCTCGCCCCCACCCGGCCGTAACCCTACCGGCCCTGACCGCGGGCTCCCGCGGGCCCTCAGCATGCCCTACCCACGTATGGTTCATGCGTGCTAACTTGAACATCAGTGTTCAAGTTAAGGAGGGTATCCGATGAGCCTTGATACGGCTCCCGCCGGGCGACGCACCGGCGGATGGGGTGTGCTGGTGCTGCTGTGCCTGGCCCAGTTCATGCTGATCGTGGACATCACGGTCGTACAGGTCGCCTTGCCGACCATCGGCGTGGACCTCGCGCTCGACCGCGAGTCCCTCACCTGGGTCGTGACCACGTACACGCTCTGCTTCGGCGGGCTGATGGTGCTCGGCGGGCGGCTCGCGGACGCGCTGGGCGCGCGCCGCACGCTCCTGGCGGGCCTGGGGCTGTTCACGGCGGCCTCGCTGCTGTGCGGGCTGGCCGGCAGCGGCGCCGCGCTCATCGCCGGGCGGGCGCTGCAGGGGGTCGGCGCGTCGCTGCTCTCCCCCGCCGCGCTGGCCGTGATCACCACCACCTTCACGGGTGAGCGGCGCGGCCGGGCGCTCGGCGTCTGGGCGGCCATCGGCGGCACCGGAGCGGCCCTGGGCGTGCTGGTCGGCGGCGTGCTGACCGCCGGGCCGGGATGGTCGTGGGTGTTCTTCGTCAACGTCCCCATCGGGCTGGTGGTGCTGGCGGCCGTGCCCGCCCTGGTGCCGCCCGCGCGCGGGCGGGGCGAGCGGGTCGACGTGCCCGGCGCGCTGGTGGTCACGCTGGCGACGGCGCTGCTGATCTACGGGCTGGTGACGGCGGGCGACGCCGGCTGGGGCGCGGCGGGCACGGTGCTGCCGCTGGCCGGGTCGGTGCTGCTGTACGTCCTGTTCGTGGTGGTCGAGCGGTCGGTACGGTCACCGCTGATGCGCGCCGAGACCCTGGCCAGGCGGCCGGTGATCTCGGGGACGTTCGTCATGCTGATGGCGACGGGGCTGATGCTGGGGCTGTTCTTCCTCAGCTCGCTCTACCTCCAGCACGTGCTGAAGTTCAGCGCGCTGGAGACGGGCCTGCTCTTCCTGCCCGTGGCGATCGCGATCACCATCGGGGCGCAGCTCGGCGGGCATCTCATCGGCAGGATCGGCGGGCGGCCGGTGGCGGTGGCGTCCTTCGTGCTGACCGCGGCGGGGGCGGCGCTGATGACGCGCATCTCACCGGACGCGAGCGCGTACACCACGCTGCTTCCGGGCTTCGTCCTGGCGGCGCTGGGCATCGGGCCGGCGTTCGTGACGGCCACCACGACGACCATGGCGAACATCCCGCCCGGCGAGAACGGCGTGGCGTCCGGCGTCATCAACACCTTCCACGAGCTCGGCGGCTCGATCGGCGTGGCCGCCGTCTCGACGGTCGCCGCGTCGAGCCTCGCACCCGGCTCGGCGGGAGGCGTCGGAGGTTTCGTCGCGGGGCTCACGCTGTGCGCCGTCGTCGCGGTGGTCGCGGCGGCCGTCTCGCTGGGGCTGGTGCCGCCGGGCCGACCGGCCGCGGCGTTCGTCGGCCACGGCCACGGTCACGGTCACGGTCACTGAAGAAAAACCGGGATATCGCCAACGTCTCCGGCGCATTATCCTTCATTGATGGTCAACTTAAGCCGGGCGAGAGCGGTGAAGGCATAGATGCCGCGACTGAGGCTGGCGCACCAGCAACTGCCCGGCGTGACCGTGATCGCCGTGATCGGTGAGATGGACGCCGCCAACCGCGCCCAGCTCGAGGCGTACATCGCGCAGGTCCAGCCGGCGCCCGCGGGGAGGCTGGTGTTCGACCTGTCGGAGGTGCCGTTCATGGACAGCTCGGGTCTGCACGTGCTGCTGACCTGCGCCACCAACTGCCTCAAGGACGGCGGCGCGGTCCACCTGGCCGCCGTCCAGCGCATGCCCGCCCGGCTCTTCGAGTTGACCGGCGTCATCGCCCACGTGCCCGTGCACGACACGGTCGAGGGTGCCATCACCGCCGCCCTGGCCTCCTAGGAACGCTCCACCCGGGCGGGCTCCGGCTGCCCGGCCGAACCTCCCATGATCAGCCGGCGCCGAAGCACATGAACGTGGCGGCGGGCTCCCCCGCCGACGCGGCCGCCAGCGCGTCGGCCGGGGCCGCGCCCTCGGCCACGCCCCGGTGGTAGGCCGTCATGACCGCCTCGGCGACGTGGTCCGGCACCCGGGTGGGGCTGGAGATGACGGTGGACGTGCCCAGATGGAGCAGCGCCGCGGTGAAGCCGAGCAGCTCGTCCCCCGCCCGCACCACCGCCTGGCCCACGTCGCACGCCGACAGGACGACGTGCCCGGGAGCCCTGCCGAGCCGCTGCAGGTCGTACGCCATGAGCGGCCCGTCGGCCAGGTCCAGGCGGGAAAAGAACACGTTCTCGCGCTCGTGGTGCCCGTGCGCGGCGAAATGGGCGAGGGACGCGCCGTCCAGCGCCTCCAGCGTGGCCGACACGGTGGCCAGCCCGCCGCTGAGCCGGCGCGCCTTGGGGTGCACGGCCGCGAGCCGCCCGACCTCCGTCTCGGCGTGGTCCAGGCCGGGTCCGGCGACCAGGACGGGCGGGCCGTCGGGCCCGTACGGCGCCCGCCCGCGCCCGGCCGACAGCCACACCAGCGCGGACGGCGCCACCACCAGGGGGCGGCCGCGCAGGTCGGGCAGCAGGCCCCAGGGCACGGCGGACAGGCCCATCGTCGGGATGACGACGATCCCCCGCGCGCCGGACAACACCTGCCGCAGGGGCGCCATGACCGCGTCGGTGATGGTCGCCAGCTGCCGCCGGACGGACGCCTCGATCACCTCTCTTAGCGCGGGTCGCAGGGTGCGTCCGGCCTGCGCGTTGAGGTCTCCGGCCAGTCGGCGGGCGGCCTCGGCGACCGGTTCGTACGCGCTGAGCTCGTACAGGTGGCACCGGCCGCGCACGAGCACCAGCGCCAGCAGCCTGCCCCCGACGTTGAGCAGGCTGACCATGGCATCGTCGCCGGCCGCCAGCGCCTCCTCGACCGCGCCGACGGGAGCGGGGGCCAGGCCGGGGCCGACGCCGGGGAGCTGCCAGCCGCGTTCCCTGATCACCTGCTCCAGCTCCAGGCAGCGCCTGCGCAGCCCGGGCCGCCGGCGTCCCGCGGCCTCGTCGGCGCGCATCCGCTCGGCGAGCTGGCGCAGCTCGGCCAGCGCCTCGGCGGTCGCGGGGTCCTCGGGGGCGCGCGTCGGCCGGTGGCGGAACGCCTGCGCCCTGCACCGCTCCGACCAGGCGAACACCTGCCTGGCCGACCCGCCGGCCAGCGCCGTGGTGAGCCCGTACGCGGCCAGGTCCGCGCCGAGCGCGGCGACGCCGGTCAGCAGGTCGAGGCTGCCCAGCCGGCCGCGGTGCGAGTGCACGAGCGCCAGCCCGGCTCGCACCCGGCGCAGCGCCAGGCCCCGCTCCCCGTGCGCGCCCGCGAGCTCGGCGGCGGCGAGATGCCGCATCAGCCGCACCTCCAACGACGCCCTCCGCGACCCCGCACCCCCTCCCGACGCGGCGGCTGTTGGTTCGGGGAGGCGGCCGGCGGCGATCAGGGCCCTGACCGAGACCAGCCGGGCCAGCTCAGCGTCGTCCGCCATGTCGAACGCCGCGAACCCCGCCGACAGCTCCGCCGCCCGCCTGGCCACCCGCCCCGCCGCGCCCGCCTCCTCGCCGCGCAGGCGCATGAGTGCCGCGCGCAGCGCCCACGCCGTGCTCCCCCGGCGCCCGAAGTGCGTCTCCGCGCGCCGCGCCCGGGCGCGCGCCTCGGCGAACCGGCCCGCGTCGAGCGCGCACTGCGCCCGGGCCAGCTCCGCCTCGGCGTAGTCCTGCATCAGGCGCTGCCTGCGGAACCCGTCGATGGCCCGGTCGAGCACGCGCCCCGCCTCGTCCGTCAGGCCGACCGCCAGCAGCGCCCTGGCGCGGTCGAGCGCGAGCACCGGGCGGAAGCCGGGGTTGACGTCCTCGTAGAGCCGGTCCACGCGGGCGAACACGGCCAGCGCCGCCGGCACGTCGCCGAGCAGCAGGTCGCAGTAGCCGTCGTTGTGCAGCGCCTTGGCGGCGATCACCTCGTGCCCGTGGGCGTGCGCGAGCTGCGCGCTGCGGCGCGCGTCGTCCCTGGCCAGGCGGATCCGGCCGGCCATGAGGTGGATGACCGACCGGTTGAGCAGCACCCTGGCCAGCTCGACCCGGTCGCCGTCGGCGAGCAGGGGCGCGGCGATGTCCAGCTCCCGGAGCGCCTCGGTGCCGGCGCCCATGCGCAGGTGCATCAGGCCGCGCTGGGCGTGCACGATGGCCAGCTCGGCCGGTGGCGCGCGGCGCTGGGCCCGGTCGAGCAGCTCCATCCCGAGCTCGGTCCGCCCCTGCTCGGCCTCGGCGTGCGCGAGGCTGGTGAGCACCCGGGCGACCAGGCCGGCAGACCCGTCGCGGTCCTCGGCCGCGGAACCGACGGCAGTCGCCGATTCGAGCAGGGTGAGGGCCCGGCGGAGTCTGCGGGCGGCCAGGGCCGGGCGGCCGTCGTCGGTCGCCTCGACGCTGAGCCGGTGCAGGCGTTCCACTCGCTCCCGGAGCGACGCTGCACGCCCGCTGTCCCGCAATCGCGCCTCGCGGTGGTCAGAGAATGAGTGAGGGCGTCACCGCCAGTATCGTCGCCCGCGCCGGATCGTCCAGTCCCTGGCGCACCACGAGTTGCGACAGGCCACGCGGCACCGCGTCCAGGACGAAGCGGCCCTGGTCGTCGGCCCTGACCGTGCGCGGGCCCTCGCCGGTGCGCAGCTCGACCAGGTGGTCGCCCGGCGGCGCGAGCCAGCCGTCCACGCGCACGGCGTCCTCGTCCCGCGCGGTCACGCTGATCATGATCGTGAGGACCTCGCTGTCGAAGGTGATCGTACGGCTGTCCTCACCGCCCCGGACGTCCGCCGGCAGCGGGGCCTCCTCCTGCGGGCGGAGGATCTCGAAGTCCAGCTCGGGGGATTCGAGGGCCAGGGCGAACTGCAGGCGTTCGACCAGCGTGGCGGGGACCGGGTCGACGGTGCGGTAGACGTCGGCGATGTCCTCGACGAGGAGCTGGTCCTCGGCGGTGAAGGGGGGAGGGTCGGTCCCGTCGGCCGTGTTCATCGGGGGCTCCAATCGGGGTCCTTCGCGAGCAGGCGGCGTAGCTTCGCGAAGCACCGGCCGCGCGTGGGTCCGATGCTGCCCATCGGCATGCCCAGAGCGGCGGCCACGGCGTCGTAGTGCGGACGAGGCACGAAGGCGATGATCCTGAGCAGCTCGGCGCACCGTTGGGGCAGGCTCTCGACGGCCTGCCAGAGCGCGCGCCGCCGCTCGTCGTGCACGAGGAGCTCGTCCGGCGTCAGCACGGGGTCGGGCAGCTCCTCGAACGCGTCGTCGCCCGGCAGGTCGTCCTTGCGCGAGGAGGCGCTGACCCGCCACGCCTCGCGCCGGGCGGTGGTGACGAGCCATTCGATCAGCGCGCCCGGCGCCGAGATGGTGTGCAGGTGGCGCAGCAGGATCAGCCAGGTCGTCTGGACGACGTCCTCGGCCGCCTGCGGGCTGAGGCCCTGGTTCCTGGCGGTGTGCCAGAGCACGGGCGTCAGCTCGGCGACGATGGCGTCCAGCGCGCCGCTCTTGCCCTCCCGGGCCTCGACCAGCAGGGCGGCCAGCCGGTCGCGGCGCCGGCCGGGAGCGGGCGCGCGTTCGAGTGCGGGGTCGCCGGTCATCAGATAGGGACGATTTCCGGCCGCACGGCCTTGTCGTCGACCATCGCGTCGACGACCTGCCTGGCCCGCTGGACGGGATCGACGCCGACCTGGCCGAGGGTCTTGGTGAGCTCGGCGGCGATGGTGCCGGCGACGATCGGGGCGGCGAACGACGTACCGCTCCAGCCGCAGAACGGCCCCACGGCGTCGCAGTCGAGCGAGGCGCGCTCGCCCGTGGTGAGCATCGCGTTCTGGGCGCCGCTGAACTTCGGCGGGAACGTGCTGACCACCATCGCGCCCGGAGCGCGCCACCGGACGGCGGGGTGCTCGTTGCTGAAGATGGCGATCGTGCTGTCGGGGTTCTTGGCGGCGACGCCCAGCATGGGTGCCAGCGGCGGGCCGGGCACGGCCGTCTCGGACAGCGCGGCGAGGTAGAACGGCCTGGTCGTGGCGTAGTTGCCGGCGGCGTTGACCACGATGACGCCGCGCGCCCGCAGCTGGTTGACCTTGTCGAACAGCGCCTGCATGGCCGGGTCGCCCGCCTCGGAGAAGCCGCCGAAGGAGCAGCACAGCACGTCCACGGCGGTGCCGGAGGCCATGAGCGCCAGCAGCCGGTCGAGCGCCGCGTGCACGGCCTCGAGGGGGACCACGCCGTCGCTGTGCATGACCTTGTACATGAGCACGCGGGCGTCCGGCGCGATCTGCGCGACGAGGCCGGCGAGCATGAGGCCGTGCCCGGTGTGGGAGTTCAGTACGCCGATGAGCGGGTTGGGCAGCTCGCCGAGGTCCTCGTAGCCGACGAGCTTGGCGACGTCGCGGCCCTGGTAGGCGGGGTGGGAGTCCTCGATGAGCTGCTGCCCGGCCGGATCGACGGTGAGGAAGGCGTCGGGGTCGGTCACCGGCCTGAACCAGGGGTGCTCCGTCACGCCGGTGTCCAGCGTGACCACCGTGATCCTGCGCCCGCCGAGCTGGGCGAGCGACCTGCGGCGCGGCGGCCCCGCCACCACGGTCACGGGCACGCGTCCATACCCTGGCCGGGCGCTCGTCTGCGGCTCCTCGATCACGGCGTGGCCGCTGGTGGCGGGCTCGCCGCCCAGGCTGAGCGAGCCGATGCCGCTCGTGGCCGAGCCCACAAACAGGTGGTCCAGCGAGATCGTGGCGAGCACCGCCTTGAACGGCCACCCGTCGGACTCGGCGCGCAGCGCCCTGCGCACGACGCGGAGGGCGCGCCAGGCGTCGACGTCGACGTCCTGCGCCTCCTTCTGGATCTCCAGCACGCCGGGCAGCCAGACGGTCTCGCGCCCGTAATCCCGCTCGCGGGCGTGCCTGACGCTGACCGGCGAGAGCTCCAGCCGGATCCCGGACAGCGCCCGGTTGATCCAGGAGACCACCTCGTCGGAGCGGAGCGCCTGCCCGGGGAAGAGCAGCACGTCCGAACGGTAGACCGTGGAGTCGGGGCGGCGCTCGCCCGGGTCGAGGGGGACGCCCCAGGGGTCGAGGATCCTGGCGCCGTGCCGGTCCAGGATCTCGCGGGGAAGCGTGATGCCCTGCCAGGGCGGCCCGAATCGTTCGGAGCCGCCCGATGCAGCTGGTTCGCGGATGTAGTCGATGCTCATCTCACCGTCTCCGTTCTTCCCTCTGTGGCGTACGAGAGCGGCGCCCCCGCCTCGATACGAGAGGTCGATAACGGAATGGTCACGATCCCGTCGGGTCGATCCCGCGGAGCATCATGCCCTGGCCCGGGGAACGGTGGACGTCGTCGGCGGGCTGGTCCTCGGGGTCGCGGTACTGGATGAGCAGGGTCGTACGCGCCTCGTCCGCCCGGTTGACCCCGGACCCGTGCACGGTGAGATAGCTGAGGAACAGCACGTCCCCGGCCTCCGCCTCGACCGGGACCGCGGCCTCCAGCGGCCACTCCGCGAGCGGCAGGTGCCACCCGCCCGCCTCGAGGTGCGGGAGCGGCCCGTAGCGGTGGCTGCCCGGCACGACGCGCACGCACCCCTTCTCCTCGGGCGCGGCGTCGAAGTGGAAGATCGCCGCACCCATGGTGTGGCGGGTGTGCGGGAAGTGCGCGGCGTCCTGGTGCATGGGGAACGGCGAGCCCTTCTCGGCGGGCTTGACGAAGATCTTGGTGTGGTGGAGCTGCACGTTCTCCGAGCCCATCAGGGCCGCGGCGACGTCGGTGAAGCGCGGATCCACCATGAGCCGGGCGAAGGCGGCCGAGTGGAACTGCGCGTCGTGGCAGTGCCGCAGCTCGGTCCCCGCCCCGCCGATCTCCCGCGCGCTCCCCCACGTGGGGTCCGTCGGGCGCAGCCGCGCGAGCACCGCGTGACACTCCTCCCGGTACGCCCGCGCCTCCGCCGCGCCGAGCAGCCCTTTGACCAGCAGGTAGCCGTTGTCCTGGTAGAACCGCACCATCGCCGAATCGGTCATCGCACTCTCCCGCGCGTCCGCCCCGTGCCGTCCCTCCGAGTGATTCCCACTCCTGCGGGTGCGCTCGCAGCCGTGGCCGCGCGGGTGCGGGAGACTGGTGGGGTGACCACCGAGAACGCCGATCGCCCCGGTCCGCCCGTGACCAGCCCCTCGATCGTCCTGCTCACGCTGGCGCGCCGCATCGAGACCGAGCTGGCCGCCGCCCTGGCCCCGCTCGACCTCACGGTCAGCCGGCTGGGCCTGCTCGGTCACATATCCGGCGTGCCCGGGGTGTCGTTCAGCGAGCTGGCGCGGATGTCGGGGACGACGGTCCAGAGCGTGCACACCGCGGTGAAGGCGCTGGTCGCGGCGGGGCTGGCGCGCGACAGCACGGCCCGCGCCGGGTCGGCGTCGACGATCGAGCTGACGCCCGAAGGCGCGCGCATGCTCGAGGCGGCCACAGGCGCGGTGTCCCGGGTGGACGACCTGCTGTTCGGGCCGGAGGCCGACCCGATCCAGCGCCAGATCGCCGACGCCGTCCACGCCGCCTTCGCGGGGGTCAGGCCGGTACGCGGGAGCGACGCCAGGCGTACGAGCTGACCGCGATGCCCGCCACCGTGACCACGGCGGCCACGACGTAGAGGGAGCGCAGCCCGAGCCCGCCGTCGATGACGCGCCCGCCGAGCCAGGCGGCGAACGCGGCGGCCAGCTGGTAGGCGGAGGCGTTCACCGCCATCGCCAGGGTGGGCGCCGCCGAGGCGGTGGCCAGCACGCGCGCCTGCATGCCGGGGATGACCGCGAACCCCGCCGCGCCCAGCACGAACACCATGACCGCCGTCACCGCCGTGCTGCCGCTCCCGGCCCACATGAGGACGAGCACCGCCGCGAGCACACCCAGCAGCCCGAGCTGCGCGGCCATCGGCGCCCGGTCCGACAGCCGGCCGCCGAGAAAGTTGCCCACGGCCGCGCCCACCCCGTACACCAGCAGCAGGGCCGCCACCGCGCCTCCGGCGAAGCCGCTGACGTCCGTGACCAGGGGCGCGAAGAAGGTGAACACCATGAGCAGCCCCGCGTTGCCCACGGCCGTGACCGCGATGGCGAGCCGCACGTCCCGGTCGCGGAAGACGCGCAGCTCGCTCACGGCCGAGCCCCCGCCGGACGGCTCGCGCACGTCCGGCACCAACCGCGCGACCAGCGCGAACCCGGCCGCGCAGCACGCCGCGACCACCAGGAACGTGGCCCGCCAGCCGTGGGCGTTCCCGATGAACGTGCCGATCGGCGCGCCCAGGATCATCGACAGGTTCATGCCGAAGACGAGCTTGGAGACGGTGGACGCCTGCTTGCCCGGCGCGGCGGTGGAGACCGCGATGACGATCGCGTTGGCGAAGAACGTGGACGTCACCAGCGACGTGACGACCCGGGCCGCGAAGAGCACGCCGTACGCGGGGGCGAGCGCGGAGGCCAGGTTCCCGGCGATCGTGATCCCGAGCAGCACCAGGATGAGCGGCTTGCGCGGGAAGCGGGCGGTGAGGGCCGTCAGCACGGGCCCGCCGACGATCATCCCGATGGCGTACGCCGTCACCAGCAGCCCGGCGGCCGGGATCGAGACGGCCAGGTCGGTGGCGATGCCCGGGAGGATGCCGGCGATGACGAACTCGCCGGTCGTTATCCCGAACACGCACCACATCAGCGAGGGCACACTGAGCCTCATCGATCTTCGCTCTCTTTCTTTACAGATCAGTACAGAACTAGGGCGGCAAAAAGGCCGCGGCTCCATGAACCGCGGCCGGGGCTGCTACAGGGCGGCGACGGCCCCGTCGACGACGTCGAGGAGGGCGGCCCGATCGTCGGTGACCTTGGCGAGCACGCGCAGGCCGTAGTAGGCGCTCTGGAACGCCCGCGCCACCTGCCGCGGCGACCGGTCCGACGACAGCTCGCCCGTGCTCTGGCCGATCTCGACCAGCCGCTGGAGCGCCTGCTCCAGGTCGGTGAACTGCCGCCGCACCAGCCCCGCGACCGCCTCGGTGCGCCCGCCGGCCTCGGTGGCGGCGTTGAGCGCCAGGCAGCCGCGCCGGCCCGGGTCCGCCATGTCGGCGTCGATCACGCCGAGCATGAGGTCCCTGAGCCGGGCGCGCACCGACCCGGGCTCGGCCAGCATCGCCAGTTGCGCCTCGGCCTTGGTCTCGGCGTAGCGGCGGATCGCCTCCTCGTAGAGGCGGTGCTTGCTGCCGAAGGCGTTGTAGAGGCTGCCGCGGCCGAGCCCGGTGCGCTCGCACAGGTCCTGGGTGGAGGTCGCCTCGTACCCCTTCTCCCAGAAGACCTCCATCGCGGCGTCGACGACCGCCCGATCACTGAACTCCCGTGGCCTGCCCATGGGAGGAGGCTAGCGGATTTTGTACAGACCAGTAAAGAACTGTCCGGGCTACGGCGTGGTGGCGCAGAACTCGCCGCTCAGGGTGCTGACGCGCATGCATACCTCGTCTCCGCTGACCAGCACCGCAGCGGGCCGGAAGTCCCCTTCGAGCGCCGTGCCGGAGGTGGACGTCGTCAGAGAGCCGGGGGTCAGGACATCGTTCACAATGAAGGTGAAGACGGCCGTGGCCGGCGCGGGCTGGATCTCGAACCAGTAGAAGCGGTCGCCGGGCACCCCGCGGACTTCCTGGCAGACAGGCGTTTCCGGCAGGCAGGTGATCGCCGCCTGAGCCGGAGGCGATCCCCCGAGCGAGAGGATCCCGGCGGCCACCGATACGGCGAGGGCGCGGAGCATGTTCGTCACCTTTTCTTCAGAGATCATCGAAGCCTCCCAGCCGATGATCTCTGAAGAGGAGGCGGCGGGCTACCGGGCGTCGATCCGCTGGCAGAGGCCGTAGACGAACCGGGCGCGGTAGGTGGCGCCGCCGTGGGCGAAGTCGACCGCCCAGTGCTGCGGGGCCTGGCCCTCCTGATGGACGGCGCCGGGGAAGCTCGCGGCGACGTCGGCGACCACGCAGCTCCAGGGCGCCAGCTCGGCGAAGGACAGCGTCCTGGGGTCACCGGGGCGGACGAACCACTGGTTCCACGTCTCGCCGCCGGGCCCGTACAGGACCTCGAACTCCAGGCCGGGCCAGGACGGCAGGGCCCAGCGGGACACGCCGCAGGTCAGGCTGCCCACGGCGGTCGTGCCCTCGTACACGGGGCGGCCGAGCAGCGGCCGGAGCGTCTTCGGCGCCCTCGGCGAGTGGAGCATCCTCGTCCACTGGGCGTGCGCGGCCCGCAGCTCCGCCCTGGTCGCGCCCATGACCCGGAGCGCGTCCTCGACCCGCGCGGGGTTGAGATCGCGCATCCGGTGCATCAGGGACAGTTCAAACTGCCGCACGCCGAATCGCACACCCCCGTTCTACCTGCTCCCGGCGTTGCACGAGGCATCGGGCGGGTGCCCTTTCCTACCATCGGCGGGTGACCATGGCGCGCCCCGTCCCAGGCTGCCGGGCCGCCCTCAAGGCCGGAGCGGACGTCGCGACCCGGCTCGGCCCGCTGATCGACTAGTCCAGGGCCGTTCTTGACCGGACACGAGGACTCCGGCGCCGCCCCGGCCTCCCACGCGGCGACATGCTGGGACCCCCGACAGACCCCCGACGGAGAGGCGAGGACTCTTGTCCGAGGAAGACATCCTGCGGCTCGTACGCCAGTACTGCGCCGAGATCTACGTCGTCGACCCGGCGGCCGTCACCCCGCAGACGACGTTCGTGGACGATCTCGAGTCCGACAGCATGAGCGTGCTCGAACTGCGGGCGGCGCTGGGCGGCCACGGGCTGGACATCGACCCCTCCGACTTCACGATGGAGATGACGGTCGGCGACGTCGCCCGGCTGGCGCACCGTTCGTACCTCGCGCGGCAAACGGCCGGTTAGCCCGGTCATGCGAGCTGCTGGGGCCGTACCGCTGACCGGGTCGGACCGGCTCTTTCTCGGCGAGGTCGGCTCGGCCCGAGACCACCGGCTGCACATCGCCCTCGCGGCGCGGATGCCCGGCCCGGCCCCCGACTCCTGGGAGTTGCGGCGGCGGGTCGCCGAGGCGGCCGCGCGGGCGCCGGTCCTGACCTACCGGCTGGCCCGCGAGGAGTGGGAGCCGGATCCCGCCTTCGACCCGGCCTGCCACGTCGTGGAGTACCGGGTGGCGCCGGGTCGTGACGTGGGCGCGGCCGTGGTGGACGCCGTCAGGGAGAACCGGCTGCTGCCCGAGCACCCGCTGTGGAGCCTGATGGTCGTGCACGGGTACGCCGCGGACGAGCACATCCTGTGCTACCGCGTGCACCACGCCTTCCAGGACGGCGTGGGGGCGGCCCGGATCGCGACGCGGGCCGTGCTGCTGGGCAGGACCGTCCCGGCGCCCGATCCGAACGTGGCGGTGCGGGCGCCGGCCATGGCCCGGATACGGCTGCTCGCCACGGCGGCCCGGCTGGCGGCCCCGTCGGCGCGGCTCAGACCGCCCCCGGGCAGGACCGGCAGGTCGGGGGCGCGGACGTTCTTCCTGCGGCTCGACCTCGCCGCCTTCCGCGAGATCGCCGCCGCGACCGGCGCGAGCGTCCCGCAGGTCGGCCTGGCCGTGCTGGCCGGCGCCCTGCGGGCCTGGAACCCGGCCCACTGGCGGAAGGCGGGCCGCCGGGGCACGACCGTCTCCTTCCCGCTCAACCTGAACGGCCGCCTGCGCGACGGTGGCCTGGGCAACGGCGCGACCACCATGCCGGTCGTCCTGCCCTGCGCCGAGCCCGCGGCGCGCGAGCGGCTGCGCGGGGTCATGGAGCAGACGAGCTTCGAGCGGATGGCCGTCTACCGGCGCGACCGCTATCCCGTCAAGGCCCCGGCGGTGGTGTTCCGGCTGCTCAGGTGGCTCGTGCCGAAGGCGTTCCCGGGCCGGATGACGGTGAGCGTCATCGGGGTGAACCTGCCCCTGGACGGCTGCTTCGCCGTCCCGCCCACGTACGACACCGGCGGAGGGGCCGTGTCGATGGTCTACAGCGACACGACCGTGGTCGTCTCCTGCGTCCTGTCCGCCGCGCTCGCGCACGGCGACCGGCTCCCGCGCCTGATGGAGGAGTCCCTCGAGGAGCTGCGGCGGGAGGTCACCCGGTGATCCGGCCCAGTGATCCGACGGGTCAGCAGGCGCGCAGGCGCAGGAGGGCGCTGGTGTAGCCGCCCCCGGGCGTCAGCGGCGGCAGGCCGCGGGACATCAGCACCGCGCCGTGGTGCACCGCGCCGGTGTCCTCGTCCCGGTAGCGGCCGTCCGGGTCGAGCCCGGCCAGGCGGAGCGGGGCGATCGGCGTGCCGAACGCGACGGGCCCGTGCCAGGCGAGCACCACCACCCGGTCCCCGTGCACGTACTGCACTCCGTACGGAAGCCGCCACAACCGCCCGAACTGCACGACGGGCCGGATGTCCTTGTAGACGGCCACCAGCTCGGCCGCCTCGGACAGCTCGGCCTCGCTCCAGCGGGCGAGGTCGCCGCCGAGCCCGAGCGCCCCGGCCATGGCCACGTGGAAGCGGAAGCGGAGCGGGACCGCCCGCCCGGTGAGCGGGTTCGGGCTGTCGGTGACCCAGGCGGCCATGGCCCGGGCCGGGTACACCTGGCTGAATCCGCGCTGGATCGCGATGCGGTCGTGGGCGTCGGTGTTGTCGGAGGCCCACACCTGGTCGGTGCGGGCCAGGATGCCCAGGTCGGTACGGCCGCCGCCGCCCGCGCACGCCTCGATGCGCAGGTGCGGGTGGTCGGCGCGGAGCCGGTCCATGATCGAGTAGACGGCCCTGACGTGGTCGATCCAGAGCCGGTCCTGGTCCGGGTCGCCGGGCCGGCCCGCCTCGGTGAAGGCGCGGTTGAAGTCCCACTTCAGGAAGTCGACGGCGTGCTCGGAGACCAGCTTGTGCAGCCATTTGTGCGCCCAGTCGGCGACGTCCGGCCGGGCGAAGTTCAGCACGAGCTGGTTGCGCAGCAGCGTGCGGGAGCGGCCCGGCATGTGCAGGACCCAGTCGGGGTTGGCGCGGTAGAGGTCGCTGTCGGGGTTGACCATCTCGGGCTCGACCCACAGGCCGAAGCGCATGCCGAGCCGGTGCACCTCGTCGATGAGCGGGCTCAGCCCGTCGGGGAAGCGCTCCTCGTTGACCCACCAGTCGCCGAGCCCCGCGCTGTCGCCGGTGCGCCCGCCGAACCAGGCGTCGTCCATCACGAACAGCTCCACGCCCGCCCGGGCGGCCAGCCGGGCGAGGTCGCGCTGGTTGGCCTCGTTCACGTCGAACCCGACGGCCTCCCAGGCGTTGTAGACGACCGGGCGCGGCTCGTCCGGCCGGGGCAGCACGTGCCTGGCGATGTGGTCGTGCCAGCGCCGGCTGGCCTCGCCGAACCCGTCGGGCGCGTACACGCCGGCGAACACCGGCGTCACCCACTCCTCGCCCGGCTCCAGCCGCCAGGTGAGGCCCTCGTGGCCGAACCCGCCGGTCCAGCTCGCCCGCCCGGAGGGCGTCCGCGTGAGCGTGACGCGCCAGCTCCCGCTCCAGGCCAGCGCGCAGCTCCACACCTCGCCGTACCGCTCGCCCGCGTCGCCGCCGTCGATCATGAGCCAGGGGTTCGCGTGGTGGCTGGTCACCCCGCGCCTGCTGGTCAGCGTCGTCTCCCCCACGGCCAGCTCGGTACGGCCCAGCGCGTGCTCCGAGCTCCAGCCGCCCGTGACGTGGCTGAGCCGGTAGCCCTCCAGCGCCGGAACGCTCCAGGCCGCCGAGTCGCACCGCAGCACGGTCACCGGCACCCGCGGCCGCAGCACGGTCCAGCGCTCGATCACGTCGCTGTCCTCGTGCACCCGGTAGTGCAGCTCGACCAGGAGCGGATGGCGGCGGTCGGAGAAGCGCAGCGTCAGGTGGCCCCTGTCAATGTCGTGGCCGTCGTGCCGCCACTCGATCCCCCGGTCGCCGCCCGGGAGGACGACCTGCAGCGACGGCGTCTCGAACCGTGCCCCCACCTCGGAGACCAGCTCCTCCTCGCCCGCCGTGCTGTCGAAGCTGCTGGCCCCGGACGTGGTGGGGCCGGGGAGGCTGGCGGCCTGCTCGGCGGTCAGCGCGGGGCCCCAGTGCAGGCAGCGGGGGGCGTCGTCGTCCGCGAGGGCCACGACGTAGCTCGTGCCCGGGGTACGCAGCAGCCACCTGCGGCTGGAGGCGTCGAAAGTCACCGATCGCATGCCCCGGAGCCTAGGCACGACCCCGCTCGAATTCAATTCTTGACGAAGTTAATTACTGCTACTATCGCACTCATGCACCCTCGGCTCACCTCGACCCCCGCGGCGGCGACCGTGTTCACCATGGTGCTGACGCAGGGGCCGGTCTCCCGGGTGGAGATCGCCAGGCGGAGCGGGCTGTCGTCCGCCGCCGTCACCAAGGCCGCCCGGCCGTTCATCGAGGCGGGCTACCTGGAGGAGCTGGAGGCCACCGAGCGCACGGCGCCGGGTGCGGGCCGCCCGGCCAGCCCGCTCTCCATCAGGCCGGAGCGGGAGTTCTTCTGCGGGGTGAAGATCACCCACGAGGAGCTCATCGGCGTGGTCACCGACCTGCGCGCGCAGCCGCTGGTCTCGGCGCACCGCCCGCTGGCCACGACGTCGGCCGAGGGTGTGGTCTCGGCGCTGGCCGAGCTGGTCGCCGAGCTGCTGGCCACCGACCCGGCCTACGGCGAGCGCTGCCACGCGCTGGGCCTGGCCGTGTCGGGCGACGTCGACAAGGCCCACGGGGTGGTGCGCTACTCCCCTTTCCTGCAGTGGCACCAGGTGCCGCTGGCGCGGCTGGCCGCCGAGGCCACGGGCCTGGTCGTCACGATCGACAACGACGTCAAGTCGCTCACCGTGGCCGAGCAGTGGTTCGGCGACGGGGTGGGCACGTCGTCGTTCGCGCTGGTCACGGTGGGGGTTGGGATAGGGTGCGGGCTGGTGGTCAACGACCGGGTGGTGGCCGGCGCGCACGGGGTGGCCGGGGAGATCGGCCACATCCCCGTCGGGGGTGACGAGCCCGAGTGCCACTGCGGCGGGCGCGGCTGCGTCGAGGCCATCGCCGGCACGGCGCCCCTGCTGGCGGCCGCGCGCGCGGCGTCCGGCGACGCGTCGCTGACCGTGGACGCGGCCATCGACGCCGCCCACGCGGGCGATCCGGCGGTGCGCGAGGTGTTCGCCCGCGCGGGGCACGCCATCGGGCTGGCCATGGCCGCGATGGCCAACCTGTTCGGGCCCGAGCGGATCATCGTGACCGGGGACGTGCCGGGGCTGGCCTCGTACGGGCTGTTCGAGGAGCAGCTCAACCGGTCGTTCGCGGCCCAGGCGTTCGGCGCGGCCGCCGACTGCCGCCTGCTGCTGCGCCCGCGATCGTTCGAGCAGTGGGCCCGCGGCGCCGCCGCGGTCGCCATCCAGCAGCACTTCGCGCTCCAGGGAGACTGAGTGACCGCAGCGCCCGGCATTTGGCAGCCGCACGATCGAGCGTTCGAGCAGCCGGAGGAGGTGCGGATCGAGGCCGCGGGGCTCGCGTTCGAGTGCTCGGCGGCGGCCGTGCTCACCTGCACGGCCGCCGAGCCGTCCCCGGGCGTCCTGGAGCTGCGCGTCGTCCCCGACCGGACCGCGGACGTGCGGGTGGCCTGGCGGGTGCCGTGCGTGGACGCGACCGCGTTCTGGGCCGCCGACGGCGGCGAGCACCGGGGGCTGCCGCCGTTCTGGCGCCGTCCCCGCGTGGCGGCGCTGGAGAAGAACGCGCCCGTCGGCTGCCTGGTGGGCGCCGGTGACGTGGCGCTGTGCGCCTACGCCGCGGGCGAGGTGGTCAGGCCCGTGCGGACGCGTACCGGGGTGGTGGAGGAGACCGGCGAGTTCGGGTTCTGGGTGGAGCACGAGGCCGAGCCGGACACGGGGCTCGTGCTGCGGCTCGACCTCACCCGGCGGCACTTCGCGACCACGCTGGCGGAGGTGGCGGACTGGTGGCGCGCGCTGCACGGCCCGGTCGCCGACGTGCCGCGGGCGGCGCGGATGCCCGCGTACTCGACCTGGTACGCCATGCAGCAGCACGTCAGCGCCGAGAGCGTGGAGCGGCAGGCGGGGCCGGCGGCCGAGCTGGGCTGCGAGGCGATCATCGTGGACGACGGCTGGCACAGCGACGACCGGGGGCGCGGGTACGGCTATGTCGGCGAGTGGGAGCCATCCCCCACCACATTCCCCGATATTTCGGGACACGTGGCCAAGGTGCGGGGCGCGGGACTGGCCTACCTGCTCTGGTACGCCCTGCCGTTCGTCGGCCGCCACACGGCGCTCTGGGAGCAGGTGCGGGGGTACACGCTGGCGTACAAGGAGCACATGAACGCCGCCGTCGTCGACCCCCGCTACCCGCACGTCCGCGACCTGATCGCCGGCCACCTCACCCGGGCGGTCACGGAGTGGGGCATGGACGGCCTCAAGATCGACTTCATCGACCAGTTCGCCGTGGAGGACCCGCCCGAGCCCGGCCCCGAGGCCGACTGCCGGACGGTGAACGAGGGCGTGCGCCGGCTCCTGGCGCAGCTGCCGCGTGACTGCCTGGTCGAGCTGCGGCAGCCGTACGTGAGCCCGGGTCTGTGGCCGTACGCCACGATGGTGCGCGCCTCCGACTGCCCGCTCAGCCCGGCGCACAACCGGCAGCGCACGGTGGACCTGCGGCTGATCGCGGGACCCCTGGCCGTGCACGCGGACATGCTGATGTGGCACCCGGACGAGCGGCCCGAGCACGTCGCCACGCAGCTCGTCAACGTGCTCTTCTCGGTGCCGCAGATCTCGGTGGACCTGACCGCGCAGACGCCTGAGCAGCGCGAGGTGCTGCGGTTCTGGCTGGGCTTCTTCCGGGAGCACGCCGAGGTGCTGCAGCGCGGCTCCTTCGAGCCCGCGCGGCCCGACCTGGGCTACCCGCAGGTCACGGCCCACTCGGGCGACACGGTGATCACGGCCCGGTACGCGCCGATGCCGGTGGCCGCGCCCGCCACCGGCACGCTCTGGCTGGCCAACGGCGACGCCTCCACCGACGTGCTGCTGCGGGTGCCCGACTCGGGTACGGCCCACGCCACGATCCTCGACTGCCGCGGCCGCACCGTCACCGAGGGCAACCTGCCCCTGCGCCCCGGCATCGCCCAGGTCAACGTCCCCGTGGGTGGCCTGCTCCGACTGACCCGCTAGCGGGTCAGGTTGTAGGCGCAGCCGCCCTAGCGCCCGGACAGTCGGCGGCTGCGCCTGGTCCGCGTTACCGGCGCAGCCGGTCCAGCAGCTGGGCCTGGTAGAGCGAGGGCGGCAGGAGGCCGGGCTGGTTGGCGCCCTCGATGTACCCGACCGGCTGCGCGAACGGCCCGTCGCCGGTGATCGTGCCCTGGCAGCCGATCGCGTAGTTCTGGGCGGTCGGCGGTTTCTGCACGATGAGCCTGCTGGTCGACACGTCGCAGTTCCACGCCACCGAGTGGGCCGCCGACCACCCGTGCGAGGTGCCGTACCGGCCGCGGTTGTACAGCCCGAGCGTGTAGTCGTAGTGCGGGTCGACGTCCTTGTGGCCGTCGAACAGCAGGGCCTGCGACCACCGGCGGTGGCCCTCGCTGGAGTTGAGCGCGTACTCCGAGGTGCCGCGCAGGAACACCACGCCCGACACCGTGCTGTGGCCGTTGGAGACGAACGCGTGCCTGGCCTTGTACGCGTAGCAGTCGCGGAAGAGCACCTGCTGCGAGTAGACGTAGGTGTTGAAGTTGTAGCGCCTGCTCCCCGTCACGATGCTGACCGGGTCGACGGCCCGGCAGTTCTCGACCGTGGCGCGGGTGGTCTCCTGGGTGGCGACCCCGGCCTGGGTGAAGTGGAGCATCGTGCAGTCGCGCACCCACGAGTCCTCGGTGCGCAGCAGGACGATCGCGTTGTAGGCGTGGTCCTCGTCCTGCTCCGGGTCCCCCTGGTACTCGATGTCGACGCGCAGCCGCTCCACGCCCACCTGGGTGACCAGCCCGGCCCGGTCCCACTTGTAGAGGAAGGACGGGGACAGGGCGCGGTTGAGGTGGTTGAAGACCGGGACATCGATTTTCACGACATTTCCGGAAACTTCGCGTACGTACCGGTTGTAGATGAGGGGGTGCTCGCCCACCTTCCACGCCGGTCCCACGTCGTGGCCGCCGTAGTCGATGGCCTTCAGCCACTCCTCGGTGCAGGGATGGGTGATCACGATGTTGTCGCCGGGCCGCAGCGAGCCCGCGTCGGCCACCGCGAACTCGCGCGCGCCCACCTGCACGAAGTCGGTGGTGATGTCGGTGCGGGTGCCGGGCACCTCGCCCGTCCAGCCGCCGCCCGCCGCGCCGCCGGCCACGATCACGTCGCGGTCCTTCGGGTTGTTCCCGGTGGCCTTGATGATCGTGTTGCCGGCCGGGTCCTCGCCGTCGCCGGAGCCGCGCAGGACCGTGCCGCTCGCCCGTACGTACAGGGTGCCCGCCACCGGATAGAGGCCGGGCAGCAGGAGCAGGGCGCCGCGCCGCGCGCGGGGCAGCGCGGCCACCTCGTCGAGCGCCGCCTGGATATGGGCGGTGTTGTCGCCCTCGATCGGGCGGATCGTCTTGACGACAGGCACGTGCGGGATCGGCCGCTCGCCGTTGCGGTAGCCGGCATGGCTGAAGTCGGGGATGCGGTTGCCCTCCGCGTCCTGCTCGTACGCCAGCCGCCCCTGCCGGTCGTAACGCACCAGGCGGGACTGCCAGATCGTCGAAGCGCTCGCGGAGACCGCTCCCGCGGCGGACAGCGCCAGCGCGCCGCCCGCCGCGAGCACGGCCCGCCTGCTGAGGTCATGTGCCATGGTCCACCTATCTGATGACGATCTTGTCGAGCTCGGGCCCGCGGGCGGTGAGACCGAAGAACCGGATCGTGTTGACCCCGGCCACCAGGTCCACCGGCACCGTCGTGGTGGTCACCGTGTCCTTGGTGCCGGTCATCGGCACCTGGATCGCGTCGCCGCCGTTGACGCTGACCGAGAACGTCTGGGAGCCGTCCACCAGCGCGTGCACGGTCAGCTGCCGGGTCCCGGCGGTCTCCGACAGCACGCCCCTGACCACGGTGTAGTCGTAGACGTTGCCGCCGACGAGGATGACCTTCCGCCCGCCGGAGCAGACGGCGCAGTAGGCGGGCTCGGCGGCGCCCTCGAAGACGTTGCCGGCCCGCTCGGCCTCGTACGTCCCCGGGCCGCGGTCCGGCGGCGGCAGCTTCACCGGCGGCGTCGCGGGCCCGAGCTGCTCCGCCTTCAGATCCTTGACCAGCAGGTACGTCTCCTGCAGCCCGGCGCTCTTGATGCTGCGGTAGATGCCCCACTTGGGCCGGTTGTACTGCTCCTGCGTCCACCACAGGTCGATGTTCTCGACCTTCTGGTCCACGATCGTCCGCGAGCCGTTCTTCGGGCCGTCACGCAGCACCCACCGCATATATCCGGCGTCGCCGGACTTGAACTCGATGGTCGTCGTGACCCACTTGTTCTGGATCGGCTCCAGGTCGGCCGTGGCGAAGTCGTGCGACTTGTTGTCCTCCAGCGTCCAGTAGCGGGCCGCGATCTTCTGCACGCCGTTCACGACCGGCAGCGAGATCTGCGCGATCGGCGTGCCGACGTCGGAGTTCTTCAGCTGCCAGATGTGGGTGAAGTTCGTGGTCGCGTCCAGCGTGTCCGGAATGTACATCTGGTACGTGATCCGCCAGGTCTCGTCCTTGCGGATCTCCAACGGGCTGCCGTCGGCGGCCCGCATGCCGCGTACCTCGTTGCGCATGCGGTCGGAGCCGTCGCGGTCCTCCAGGTGCGCGTCGAACCGCCACACACCCTTCTCCGCGCGTACGTGCGGCAGGCCCTCGGGATGGGAGCCGCGCCGGTCGTCCTCCAGGGCCTCGAACGCGTTGACGCCGTCGCGCCACGGGCTGGGGTTCCACCGGGTCTCCCATCGGGGAGCCCCACCGGGAGACGCTGCGGCGACGGCGTGGGCCGGGGCCGTCTGCAGGAGCAGCGCCATCGCCGCCAGGGCTCCCACCAGGTGCCTTCTCACTGAATCGTCACCCTGTCGAGGTCGGGCGCGCTGGCGCCGTCGTTGAAGAAGCGGACGCTGTTGGCGCCCGCGGCGAGCTGCACCGGGACCGTCGTGGAGACGGGCGTGCTCCAGTCCGTGCCGGTCAGCGAGACGGTCTGGGCGGAGCCACCGTTCACGCTGACCTGGAAACTGCGCGTACCGCTCACCAGCCCGTGCACCGTCAGCTGCCGGGCGCCGGCGGAGGAGGACTGCACGTTCAGCGTGACCGCGTTGCCGGAGCCGCCGCCGATCCAGCCGACCTTGGTGCCGCCCGAGCAGCCGGAGCAGGACGCGGTGCGGGCGGTGCCGCTGAAGGAGCCCTGCTCGGCCTCGTACGCGGACGGGTCGGTGCTGCCGCCGCCGGTGAGCTGGTAGGCCTGCAGGTTGCGGACCAGGAGGTAGGTGTTCTGCAGGCCGGAGCTGTTGATGCTGCGGTAGATGCCCCACTTGGGCCGCAGGTACTCGTCGTCGCCCCGCCACAGGTCGGTGTTGTCCAGGCGCTTGTCGACGAGCGTGGTGGAGCCGTCCTTGAGCGTCCAGCGCAGGTAGCCGCTGTCGGAGGCCTTGAACTCGAACGTCGTGTCCACCCACTTGCCCTGGATCGGCTCCAGGTTGGTGTTGCCGACCTCGTGGGTCTGCTCGGCCTCGTCCCAGTAGCGGACGTTGATCTTGGGGGTGCCGCCCGAGATCGGCAGCGACATCGTGTAGAGCGGCGCGCCGGAGCCGGGCACCTTCATCTGCGCGATGTGGGTGAAGCTGCTGGTCGCGTCCAGCGAGGTCGGGATGTACATCTGGTAGCTGATGCGCCAGGTCTCGTTCTCAAGGATCTTGAGGTACGAGCTGCCGCCGGTCCGCATGCCCTTGACCTCGTTGCGCTGGCGGTCGTCGCCGTCGCGGTCCTGGGTGTGCATGTCGAAGCGGTACGCGCCGCCGGAGACGTAGATGTGCGTGACGCCGGAGTGCGAGTCGGCGCGGTCGTCCTCGATGCCCTCGAACGCCTCTGCGACGGTGTCGTCCGCCGGATCCGGGCTCCAGCGCAGCGTCCAGGCGGCCGCCGCGGCGGGAGTGGCGGCGGGCAGTGCTGCGGCGGCGGTGACCACCAGGGCGGCTAAGACGCCGCCGATGCGCTTGTTCATGAGACCTCTCTCCTCAGGTGAAGCGTGAACCCGCCGTTGGGGGGAACGGCGAGGTC
Source organism: Nonomuraea sp. NPDC051941 (assembly GCF_044593615.1). NCBI lineage: Bacteria > Bacillati > Actinomycetota > Actinomycetes > Streptosporangiales > Streptosporangiaceae > Nonomuraea > Nonomuraea sp. NPDC051941. Next base: position 94,303 of record NZ_JBIUCF010000005.1, on the reverse strand, counting down.
GAGCTTGCCCCCGGCGGAGACGGTGACCGTCTCGGCGAGGATCCGGTCGCCTGGGGCGTCCCGGTAGATCTCGGCCGCCCATTCCCCCTGGTCGAGGAAGTCGAGCGGCACGGTGAGCGTGCGGGCCTCGCCCGACACGCCCGCGCCGACGTACCATTCGCCGCCGTTCCTCCTGGCCAGCAGGATGTGGTCGGCGGGGTCGCCGGACAGCAGCCGCGTCTCGTCCCACGCGATGGGGACGGCCGACAGCAACCGCAGGGCCTCCGGCCGGGCTTCGTAGGCCTCGATGCCGTCGGCGAAGTGCTGGACGCCGGACTCGAAGATCACCGACAGCGCGAGCTCGAACCCGGCCGAGATCGTGCGCACGCCGGTGAACGTGCACGGCGTGAAGTCCATCGGGCCCTGCACGTTGCGGGTGAAGGCCAGCGACAGGTAGTGGACGGGCTGGTAGAGCGGCTGCTTGCCAGGCTTCGGCTTGATCCACTCGGCGCCCTTGACGGCTTCGGCGGTCATGAACTGCGGCCACGTCCGCTCGGTGCCGCGCGGGATCGTGCCGCCGTGGAAGACCACCATGAGCTCGAGCCGGGCGGTGGCGGCCAGGATGGCGTCGAACCAGCGCATCCGGTCCTGGCCGTCGGACTCGGTGAAGTCGATCTTCACGCCGACCGCGCCCCACTCCTTCCAGAGCGCGAGCTTCTCGCGGTGCTCCAGCTCGGTGTCCACGTGCTGCCAGTGCGACCAGAGCCAGACGCCGACGCCCTTCTCCTTGGCGTAGGCGATCAGCTCGGGCATCCATTCCTTGTTCCAGCCCGCGTCGGCCAGCAGGTACGGCCAGCCGTTCGCGGCGGCGAAGTCGGTCCAGCGCTTCTGGGCGTCGAGGTCGCGCGTCGAGGGCCCGTCGGACCACCACGACCAGGCGGCGGCCCCGGGCTTGATCCAGGAGGTGTCCTCGACCCTGGACGGCTCCGCGAGGCTGGTGACCAGGTCGCTCTCCACGATCGTGGCCAGGTCGCCGACGATCATCGTGCGCCAGGGGGTGGTGAGCGGGCTGGCGGCGGTCACGTACGGGTCGGGCAGGTCGAGCCGGAACGTGTTGCCGTCGAGGAGCAGGCGGGAGCCGGCGTAGCCGCTGTCCAGGTTCGACTCGGTCACGAACATCCAGGAGCCACCGGTCTCGAAGAGCGAGGGGTAGCCGTACAGGATGGGCTCGGCGTCGGCGACGGTGCCGTGCCGGTGGATCTCCTCGTAGTCGCAGCGGCCGTTCTCGTACGGGAGCAGCACCGCGCGGGCCTCGGGCGGCAGGACGTACTCGGAGGCCTCCTCCACGACGGTGACCGGGCCCGTCCACGGCACCACGTACCGATAGGCCACGCCGTGCCCGCCGACGCGGACCTGCACGTCGAGCCGGTGCCCGTCCTTGGTGAACGACAGCGTCCACTCGCCGGCCTCGTAGCCGTGCTCGCGCCGCTTGCCGGTGACCGTCCGGTAGGTCTCCTCGACCCGCCGCTCGGACATCCCGGACAGGGTGAGCCCCTTGCTCAGGTCGGCATGGGCGGTCCTGATGCCCAGCCTGGACGGCTCCAGCACCGTCCGCTCGCGGTGGCGCACCTCCAGCGTGAGCACGCCCTCGGTGGAGAGGGTCAGCCCCGCTTCCAGGTCCTCGTCACTGAACGTCCAGCTTGGCACGTGCCCTCCAGGGAAAAGGAAGAGATAGGAGGAGTCGATCGCGGCTCACCAGCCGTCCCCACACCTGGCACGGCCGCCGGTCAAGGCGTCCGGATCTCCTCACAGTGCGCTAGAGCCTAGGTTGCAAGCGCTTTCAATTCAATTCTTGACGAAGTTAATTACCGGGTCTACGGTACGGCCATGCCTCACGGACTGCCACAGGTCCAGCTCATCAACGCGCTGATACATCCGACCTCTATCGAGCTCTTCCTTTGAGAGGCCCACCATGGAGATGAACCGTCGCCAGATGCTGGCCCTGGCGGTGGCGGCCGCGACGGCGCCCGTGCTGTCCGCCTGCGCGGACACCAGGCAGCAGAAGCAGGCCGCGGCACCGGTCAAGTCCGGGGCGCAGCTGATCGACCCCAACCGGCCGGGCAGCGACGCCTGGCCGTTCGAGGCGGCCGAGCAGCTCAACAACTCGCTGACGTGGCCGAAGACGGACGTGGCCGACCCGGCGTCCAAGGTGACGATCACGGTGGCGATGACCACGGACGCGGTCACCGAGGTGCGCAACGCCCAGTTCGACTTCTTCTTCAAGAAGCGCCACCCGAACATCGAGATCAAGCGCGAGTCGTCGCCCTTCGACCAGTTCCTGACGAAGTACATGACGCAGGCCGCCGGCGGCACGCTGCCCGACGTGCTCTACAACCACTACTCCTGGACGCAGAACCTCATCTCCAACCAGGTGCTGCATCCGGTGGACGAGTACATCGCCAAGACGCCCGAGTTCGACATGGACGACATCCCGCAGAGCGGGCTCGGCTACTTCAAACGCGACGGCAAGCTGTACGGCCTGCCCACCGACATGGCGCCCAAGCTGCTCTTCTACAACAAGGACCTGTTCGACAAGGCCGGGATCGACCACCCGGACGAGAGCTGGACGTTCGACAAGCTCTTCGAGACGGCGAAGAAGATGACCAGCGGGTCGGGCGCGGAGAAGATCTACGGCTTCTCCCCCATGCCGACCCCGGGTCCCGACCTCGGCGCCGTCTTCCTGATGCCGTTCGGCGGCCGCTTCCTCGACGCCGCCGAGTCGAAGGTGATGATCAACGAGCCCAAGGCCAGGGAGGCCATGGGCCGCTGGCTGGACCTGCTGGTCAAGGACAAGGCGGTGCCCAGCCTGGCCGAGCTGCAACTGCTGGAGAAGGTCGACCCGTTCAAGACCGGCCACGCGGCCATGCTCATCAACGGCGCCTGGCTGATGCTGGAGCTGTCCAAGCAGACGGCGTTCAAGTGGGGCGCCACGCACATCCCCAAGGGCCCGGCCGGCCGCTTCACCCCGGCCGTGGGCAGCGCGCTGGTGATGACGGCCTCCTCGCAGAACAAGGACGCCGCCTGGATCTACATGCACGAGTTCCTGTCGTCCTCCGGCTACAAGTTCCGCCAGATCACCGCGCCCGCCCGGCAGTCCGCCTGGGACGCCAACGCCAAGGCGGTCGGCATCCCCGACGAGACGGCGAAGCTGGTCAAGGAGGTCCTGGCCGACTACGCCTCCGACGACGGCGTGCTGCGACTGCCGGCCAACAAGAAGGTCGTCGACACGGCCAAGCCCATCTGGGAGCGCGCGATGCTCGGCAAGGTCAGCGTGGACGACGCGCTGAAGGAGATCGCCGACAAGGTCACGCCCGTACTGGTCGAGAACAAGATCGCATGACCGCCGTCAGCGCCCGCAGCACGCTGGCGCGCCGCGAGGCGCGGCGCTTCCACCTGTTCGTCTCGCCGTGGGTGATCGGGTTCGTGCTCTTCAGCGCGGGCCCGATCCTGGGCGCCGTCGTGCTGAGCTTCATGGACTGGAACCTGCTGAAGCCGCCGACGTGGGTGGGGCTCGCCAACTACGAGCGCATGCTCAACGACCCCGAGTTCTGGGAGTCGATCGAGAACACCGTGCAGTACGGCCTCGGCTCGGTGGCGCTCGGCGTGTCGTTCACATTCCTGCTGGCGCTGCTGCTCAACCAGCCGCTGCGCTTCCAGGGGCTGTTCCGCACCGTGATGTACCTGCCGTCGGTGGTGTCGGGCCTGGCCACGGCGCTGCTGTGGCTGAACATCCTGCACCCCGACTACGGCCTGATCAACAAGGTGCTGGCGTCGGTCGGCATCGAGGGGCCGGGCTGGCTGGCCTCGCAGGAGTGGGCCATCCCCGGGCTCGTGCTGATGAGCGTGTGGGGCGCGGGCAACACGATCGTCATCTACCTGGCCGGGCTGCAGGGCATCCCGAAGACGCTCTACGAGGCCGCCGAGATCGACGGGGCGGGGTGGTGGCGCCGCTTCTGGAGCGTGACCGTGCCGATGATGTCGCCGGTCATCTTCTTCAACGTGGTGACCGGGTTCATCGCGGCGCTGCAGAGCTACGTGCTCATCCTGGTCATGACCGAGGGCGGGCCCGGCAACGCCACGATGGTGCTGGGGCTCTACATCTACCGGCACGCGTTCGTCTACTTCGACATGGGGTACGCGGCCACGCTGTCGTGGGCGATGTTCGTGCTGGTCATCGCCGTGACCGCGATCCAGTTCGGCCTGGCCAGGCGCTGGGTGCACTACGAGTTCAAGTGAGGTCGCCGATGCTCGTCGAGACCGCGGTGAAACCCGCGCGCTCCCCCCGCACGGGCGGCAAGCCCTTGAGCTCGGAGCAGGCCGAGCGCGTCAGACGGATCCGGCGCTCCGGCGCGTACATCCTGCTGGCCATCAGCTCGGCGGTGTTCCTGCTGCCGTTCCTGTGGATGGTGACGACCTCGCTCAAGTCGGACGCCGAGAACCTGGCCTTCCCGCCGCAGTGGCTGCCCGACTCCTTCAACTTCGACAACTACGCCAAGGGCTGGTCCGGGTCGCTGCCGTTCACCAGGTTCCTGATGAACACGATCGTGATCACCGCGCTGTCCATGGCGGGCAACCTCGTCTCGTGCATCCTGCCGGCGTACGCGTTCGCCCGGCTGCGGGCGCGGGCGGCGGGCTTCATGTTCGCGGCGCTGCTGGCGACCATGATGATCCCGCGCGAGATCACGCTGGTGCCGAAGTTCGTGATGTTCTCCAAGCTCGGCTGGGTCGACACGTATCTGCCGCTCGTCGTGCCGGAGTTCTTCGGCGTCGCGCTGTACATCTTCCTGCTGCGCCAGTTCTTCACCACGATCCCGCAGGAGCTCATCGACGCGGCCCGCATCGACGGGGCCTCGGAGCTGCGCATCCTGTGGAGCGTCATGCTGCCGCTGGCCAAGCCGGCCATCGCGGCGATCTGCCTGTTCTCCTTCGTGGGCAACTGGAACCAGTATCTGGAGAACTCCATCTACCTGCGCTCGATGGAGAAGATCACCCTCGCCCAGGGGCTCGGCATGTTCAACGGTCAGTATGTGACCCAGTACAACCAGATGATGGCCGTCGCGCTAGTGTCGATGCTGCCCATCCTCGTCATCTTTTTCCTGGCGCAGAAGACGTTCATCCGGGGCGTCACGCTCACCGGAATCGCAGGAAGGTAATCCTTGGACTACGAACGCCAGCCGTACAGAAGGTGCGGCCGCAGCGGTCTCCTCCTCCCCGCCGTGTCGCTCGGCCTTTGGCACAACTTCGGCGGGGGTAAATCCCTCGACAGCCAGCGCGCCATCTTCAACAAGGCGCTCGACCTCGGCATCACCCACTTCGACATCGCCGACCGTTACGGCCCGCCGTTCGGCGCCGCCGAGGCGACGTTCAACCGGCTCCTGCCGCGGTCGCTGCGTGACGAGGTGGTCGTCACCACCAAGGGCAGCAACCCCATGTGGGACGGCCCGTACGGCAAGGGCAACTCGCGCAAGCACCTGCTCGCCACGCTCGACCGCTCGCTGGCCCGGCTCGGCCTCGACTTCGTGGACATCTTCTACCTGCACCGCGACGACGAGGAGACGCCGCTGGAGGAGCAGGTCGCCACGCTGGACTACATGGTCCGCACGGGACGCACTCTCTACGTGGGCGTGTCGAACTTCTCGCCCGAGCGCACGGCGCAGGCCGCCCGGCTGCTGCGCGAGCTGGGCACGCCGCTGCTGATCCACCAGCCGTCGTACTCACTGCTCAACCGGAAGATCGAGCACGGCCTGCTGGGCGTGCTGGAGCAGGAGGGCGTCGGCTGCGTGGTCTACTCGCCGCTGGCCCAGGGCCTGCTCACCGACCGCTACCTCGACGGCATCCCCGCCGACTCGCGGGCCGCCGAGGCGCGCTTCCTCACCCCTGACCGGGTGACGCCCGAGGTGCTGGCGTTCGTGCGGTCGCTGTCGGAGCTGGCCGCCTCCCGCGGGCAGACGGTGGCGCAGCTCTCCCTGGCCTGGGCGCTCAGGGACCCGCGCGTCACGTCGGTGCTGGTCGGCGCCTCCAGCCCCGAGCAGCTCGAGGCGAACGTGGCCGCCGTCGACCGGCTCGACTTCTCCGACGACGAGCTGGCCGCCATCGACCGCGCCGCCAAGGAGGCCGGTATCGAGGCGTAAGGAGCCGTCTCCCCCGTGAGAGTGAGGGCGCTCGCTCGTCACGGGGATCCGCCGCTGCCCGGGCGACCGGCACGATCGTGACATGATCACCTGGACCGGCCGATGGGCCGTCTGGGCAGCGGCCTCCTGGACGCTGCTCTACGTCGCGTCCAAGATTCACTTCGCCTTCGCCGAGCGCATCGGCGTGACCGGCGGCCCGCGCGTGGCCCCGGAGACCTATCTGGAGTACGGGCCCGGCGAGGTCGCGCGGGCCCAGTGGGCCAACGCCGCCGCCGGCCTGCTCATGGCCGCCGTCGTGCTGGCCTCCCTCATTCCTTTCCGGCGGCCGCTGCCGCGCCGGACGCTGGCGGCGCTGCTGTGGTCGTGCGCGGCGATGGCCGCGGCGGGCGCGATCGGCATGACCGCCGGCGCCCTGTTCGCCGAGCGCGGCGGCGCTCTCTTCGGTGGCTACTGCGCGGTGTGGGCCGTGCTGCTCTGCCTCGCCTCCCTCTCCTTCCACCGGCGCCGCCACTCATAATGAAACAGCTTTCCCGTTAGCGTGCTACCTTAAGGGGACGACAGACCCATTAAGGAGTGATTTTTCATGGAATATCGGCAGTTGGGGGCGTCCGGGCTCAAGGTCCCGACGTTGAGCTTCGGCGCCGGCACGTTCGCCGGGAAGGGCGAGCTGTTCGGCGCGTGGGGCGACACCGACGTGGCGCAGGCCCGGCGGCTGGTGGACATCTGCCTCGACGCGGGGGTGACGATGTTCGACACGGCCGACGTCTACTCCGACGGCGCGTCCGAGGAGGTGCTGGGCCAGGCGCTCAAGGGACGGCGCGACCGGGCGCTCATCTCCACCAAGGCCGGGCTGCCCATGGGCGATGGCCCCGGTGACGCGGGGACCTCCCGGCACCGCCTGATCAAGGCGGTCGACGACGCGCTGCGCCGCCTCGGCACCGGCCACATCGACCTGTTCCAGCTGCACGCCTTCGACGCGGCGACCCCGGTGGAGGAGGTGCTGTCCACGCTCGACGACCTGGTCAGGGCGGGCAAGCTGCGCTACGTGGGCGTCTCCAACTTCTCCGGCTGGCAGCTCATGAAGTCGCTGGCGACCGCCGAGCGGTACGGCTACCCGCGCTACGTGGCGCACCAGGTCTACTACTCCCTGGTCGGGCGCGACTACGAGTGGGAGCTGATGCCGCTCGGCCACGACCAGGGCGTCGGCGCGGTGGTGTGGAGCCCGCTCGGCTGGGGCCGCCTCACCGGCCGCATCCGCCGGGGCCGGCCTCTTCCCGAGGGCAGCCGGCTGCACAGGACCGCCGCCTTCGGACCGCCGGTGGCCGACGAGCTGCTGTACGCGGTGGTGGACGCCCTGGACGAGATCGCCGCGGAGACCGGCAGGTCGGTCCCCCAGGTCGCGCTGAACTGGCTGCTCCGGCGCCCGACCGTCTCCTCGGTCATCGTCGGCGCCCGCGACGAGTCGCAGCTCCAGGAGAACCTGGGGGCGATCGGCTGGGAGCTGGCGCCGGACCAGGTGGCCCGGCTGGACGCGGCGAGCGCGACCACGGCGGCGTACCCCTACTTCCCGTACCGGCGTCAGGAGGGTTTCGCCCGGCTCAACCCGCCGATCGCCGGCGGCGTGGAGTTCTGAGCCCCAGGCGGGCGGAACCGCGGCCACGGCTTCGCCCGCCTGCAGCCCATAAGGTGGGATTCATGGGGGTGCTCAGGGAGGCGTGGCACGTCCGGGTGCCTCCGGCGCCGGGTACAGGCCGGCCGATGCTCCGCCGCCTGACGTTCGCCGCGATGGCCGCGGCGGTCCTGATCTTCAACGTGCCGTTCTACGCCGTGAGCGCCGGGTTCGGGGTGCTCTCCGTCCCGGCCGCGGTCCTGCTCGCCGGACCCGTGCTCATGGCGTGGTACCGGCCGCTGCCCGCCTGGGCGGCCATGGTGGTCGCCATGCCTCTGATCACCGGCCTCGGGCTGGCGCTGCACAGCTCGATCGTGCCGCAGCCGTGGCTGCTCGATCACACGCTGGCCCAGCTCCCCGTCATGTACGTGCTGGCGCTGTCATCGGCACGGCGCGTGACGATCATCGCCGTCGCCATCACGCTCGCGGCCGGGGTCGCCATGAGCGTGCCGCAGGACATGGCGCCGGACCGCTTGTCCAGAGGGCTACTGGCCTGGACACTGGCCCTGCTGCTGGCCGTGGTCCTCGGCCACGCGAGGCGCATGGGGCGGCTGGCCACCTTACGCGTCGCCGACGAGCTGGGGCGGCGCCGGATCCTCGAGGAACGGGCGCGGATCGCCAGGGAACTGCACGACGTGGTGGCCCACCACATGTCAGTGATCGCCGTACAGGCCGCCAGCGCGCCCTACCGGATCGGCGGCGGAGTGAGCGAGGAGGTCGCGGAGGAGTTCGCGGCCATCAACGCGGCCGCCCGCGAGTCCCTGCGCGACATGCGGCACCTGCTCGGCGCGCTGCGGGGCTCGGACGACGGACCGGGGACCGTGCCGCAGCCCGGGCTGGAGGATCTCGGCGCACTGGCCGAATCGGTGCGCCGGGCGGGCGTGCCCGTCCAGCTCACCGTCTCCGGCCCCGCTCCGTCACTCTCTCCCGTGGAGTCCGTCACCGTCTACCGGATCATCCAGGAGGCGCTGAGCAACGTCGTACGGCACGCGCCCGGAGCCAGGACCACCGTGTCCGTCCGCACCGAGGCGGACGCGGTGTCGCTCGCCGTGGACAACGAGCCTCCCCGGCACGTGTCCGGCACGACGCAGCCAGGCTCGCGACTCGGGTTGATCGGGATGCGCGAGCGCGTGGCGGTGCTCGGCGGCGACCTCACGGCGGCCTCGACCGACGCGGGCGGCTTCACCGTACGAGCGCGGCTGCCGCGGCAGGCGGCCGGGTGAACCACGAGGTCGCCGCAGGGCGAAGACGAACGTTCCGCGACGTCGCCGAAGGAGGCGCTGGATGATCACGGTGCTGGTCGCCGACGACCAGGCGATGATCAGGGCCGGGTTCGCGGCCCTGATCTCCGCGCAGCCCGACCTGCAGGTGGTGGGAGAGGCCGCGGACGGCCTGGAGGCGGTGACGGCGGCGCGCGATCTGCGACCGGATGTCGTGCTCATGGACGTGCGCATGCCCCACCTCGACGGTCTGGAGGCCACCCGGCGCATCGCCGGAGCGGGCGGCGGCCCGAAGGTGCTCATCCTCACCACCTTCGACATCGACGACTACGTCTACGCCGCGCTGCGTGGCGGGGCCAGCGGCTTCCTGCTCAAGGACGCGCCGCCGGCCGACCTCATCACCGCCGTACGCGTGATCGCCGCCGGCGAGGCGCTGCTCGCGCCCTCCGTCACCCGCAGGCTCATCGAGGAGTTCGCGACCCGGCAGCCCATCGACGAGCGGGAGGCGCTGCGGCTGAACGCGCTGACCCCGCGCGAGCTGGACGTGCTCAGGCTGGTGGCGGCCGGGCTGGCCAACGCCGAGATCGCCGGAGAGCTGACGATCGCGGAGGAGACCGTGAAGTCGCACGTCGGCCGGATCTTCACCAAACTGGGCCTGCGCGATCGGGCGCAGGCGGTGATGCTCGCCTACGAGAGCGGTCTGGTCGTACCCGGCAATCCCTCTCCGGCGGCACGCCGGGGCTCGCGACTGCGCTCCTGAGAGGGATTCGCCGCTCCCCACCCCGTCTCTACCGTCACCGGCATGAGGAGAGTGGAAGCCGTGGCCGCGATGCTGCGGGCGGGGGCGGCGGTGTCGCTCAGCGAGCCGGAACTGCGGGGCCTGGCCGAGTTCGTCCGGCCGGGCGCGGTCTGCTTCGACATCGGGGCCGCCTACGGGATGTACACCTACCCGCTGGCCAGGCTCGCCGGGCCGGCCGGGCAGGTGCACAGCTTCGAGCCGCTGCCGGTGCCGTACCGGATCCTGGAGGCCGGGCGGCGGGCGAGCGGGGCCCGCAACGTGCGGGTGACCAACGCCGCGCTGAGCTCGTCCACCGGATACCGACGGCTGCGGCTGCCGTACCGGTTCGGCCTGCCCGTCCACGGCTGGGCGCACCTGGAGGAGGGGTTGAAGCATCCCGGCCCCTTCGCCGCCACCAGGACGCTCGAGGTCCCCGTGTACACCGTGGACCGCGTGTGCGAGCTGCGGGAGATCCCTCGCGTCGACTTCATCAAGATGGACGTCGAGGGGTGCGAGACGGAGGTGCTGAAGGGCGCGGAGTGGACCATCGAGCAGCACCGGCCCGCTCTGCTGCTGGAGATCGAGGACCGCCACCTCGGCAGGTACGGCAGGGACTCCGCCGAGGTGGCGGGCTCACTGATCGCGCGCGGGTACCGGATGCACGTCTGGCACCGGGGCCGCTGGAACCGGGCGGACCGGGTGAGCACGCACCGGCGCAACTACCTGTTCGCCGGCTGAGCCGCGCCGGGTGCGAGGCCGCCGGACGCCCGCTGAAAATTTCACCGCGGTGACGGGCATTCGCGCTGGTCGCCGGAAGGGCGGGGGCGACGCCGTTGCGGCGGCGGATCACCACGTCGTGCAATTTACGGTGATCCGCCCCCTTCGAGATGGGAGACCTGGTGCGTCACCGACTCGCCGCCCTGTCACTGCTCGCCGCCACCGCCCTGGTGCCCGCCGTTGCCGTGGCCGCACCCGCGCACGCGGACCTGACCCTGCAGAAGGTCTACTCCAGTCTGCCCTACGACATCTGCATCTCGTTCGGCCAGTCCGGCCAGCAGAACGGCCGGTGGAGCACCTGGTGGTGCAGCACCACCCAGCCGCAGAACCCGCAGTACCCCACCTACGACCTGTGGGCGTACGTGAACTGAGGCCGGGCGTCCAGGACCGTGCCGTTCCAGACCAGAGCCGGCGGCTCGGGGGACGAGGGGCGCAGCCAGGCCACCTCCACCCCCGTGCCGACCAGCTCGAAGACGTGGGCGTCCGGGCGCTCCGGCACCTCCACGCGGCGCACGTCCGTCGCGCCCGCCAGCCGCGACGACAGCTCGGCGAACGCGTCCGCGCACGGGTGGCGCACGGACATCGTGTCGCCCTCGAAGGCCATGAGCTGGAACTTCGAGAACATCAGCTGGAGGAGGTTGTACGGATCGGGCGGCGCCGGCATGTCGGGGCCGAGCTGCCAGCAGACGGTCAGCCGGAGGCCGGACGACAGGGCCAGCATGTTCCTGATGACGATGTCGTCGGCGTTGATCCGGTGCCGCTCGGCCTCGAGCTCCGGCGGGCAGCCGGTCATGAACATCTGGAGCGTGGGCGGCAGCTCCGCCATCCGGTCGTAGAGCCGTTTCATGGCGGCGCGCACCGGTTCGGTGGTGAGCCGCCCTTCGTGGAGGTCCTCGACGGTCAGGCGGTGCCACGGCTGCATGCCCCCGGCCTCGATCACCTCCGCCAGGTGCTCGAACACCTCGGGGTACTGCGTCGGCAGCGGCCCGTTGTACTCGCCGGCCACGATCGGCTTGTCCCCCACGGCCGCGCGCACGTCGTCGATCGCGCGGGGGATCACGTACGGGTCCCCGTACAGGTGGACGTCGAAGACGTCGTAGGCGTCCCGGCCCTCCTCGATGACCTGGAGGAAGAAGTCCCGTTCGGCGTCGGGCTCGTCCGAGGCGGAGAAGACGCCGGGCGGGCAGCCGCCCAGCACCACGGCGGCGTCCGGGTCGGCGCTCTTGACCGCCTGGTGGAAGGTGGCGAGGTGGGCCACGTAGTCGGCGGCCGTGCCGGCCCAGAACAGGGGGATGCAGGGCTCGTTCTCGCACTGCCAGTAGCGCACGCGGCCCCGGCAGTGCGTCACGAGGGCGCGCAGCGTCGCCGCGTAGGCGGCCGGGTCGAGCGGCGGCGAGGCGGGCAGCAGGTCGGTGGAGCGGGTCGAGCCCCACGGCGAGGCCGCGCCGAGCGTGAACCAGAGCTCGGTGTCGTCGTCGAACTGGTCGAGCACGGCGTCCACCGCCGACCAGTCGTGGCGGCCGGGCTCGGGTTCGAGCTGCGACCAGTAGAAGAACACGCGCACCAGCCCGGCGCCCAGCTCCCTGGCCTGCGGGGCGAACGTGTCGGGCTTTTCGACGAGGCCGTACTGGAGGCCTCGTACCACTCCGAGTCGGATGTCCATGACCTCACGGTCCCCGGCCGTCCTGGCAAAACCCTGGCAGCACGCTGTCAGGGCGTGCGCAGGCGGACGGGGCCGAACAGGCCGGTGCTGCGCTGGCCGGGGAAGACGAAGTGGGTGGGGCTGGCCTCGTCCATGAACGGCCCCAGGGTGCCGAGGACGAGGATCTCGATCGTGTTCTCGCCCTCGTCCAGCCGGACGTCGAAGGTGTAGGGGGAGCACACCCGGATCCCGCAGGGCCGGCCGTTCACGGTGGCCTCGGCCGTGCCGCGCACCCTGCCGAGGTCGAGCACGCCGGGCCCGGCGGCGGCGGTGATCGTGGTGCGGTAGCGGACACCGCCGCTGTAGCCGGACAGGCCGCGTTCCTCCCAGTCGCCGAGCCGCATCCGGCCGGGTCCGCAGGTGAAGCGGACCGGGCCGGTGAGCGACCCGGTGACCTCCAGCTCCGTTCCGTGGATCCGTACGGGACCCGTCGCGTCCACCTCGATGCCGGTCACGCCGGGCGGCGGGTCCAGGAGGAGACGGCCGGGGCGCCCGCCCGGGACCTGCCCGCCCGGGACCGCGAACCCGGCGGGCAGCGCGCTCGCGCGCCCGTCGAGCCAGCCCGCCTCGGGCAGCGGATGCGGCCGGGGCCGCAGGTGGAGCGCGGCGGGGTCGCCCTGCTGGCGCCGCCGTACGCGGGGCCGCGACGGCCAGCCGGGACCGGAGACCGCGAGCCCGTCCACCAGCACCCAGCCGTCCGACTCCACGCTGATCGTGTTGCCGCCCGGCCGGAGCAGGCCGGACACGTCGTAGCGGCGCACCCGGGGGATGTCCGCCTCCTCGTACGGGTCGAACCCGCCCTGCCTGCCCGCTTCCGCCCCGTTCACCAGCACCCGGCAGTACGAGGTCGAGGCCACCTGCAGCAGCTCGTACGGCGGTTCGCCGACGTGCACGGTGGTCTCCATGGCCCCGCCGATCCACTCGGGCAGAGCGGCGTCGCGGGGGTCGGCGACCAGGCAGGCGTACGCCCGCAGGTCGAGCTCCTCGTCGGGGACGAACCGCAGCTCCAGGAGGTACGTGCCGGGCGCGAGCGGCGCGCGCGAGACCGCCGCGTATCCGGAGTCGTCCAGCGGCAGCTCTTCTCCGTCCAGCCAGGCGGTCTTGGCCGCGCCCGCCCCGATCGCCAGCCGGCCGTCCTCGGGCATGTCGGCGGGCACGGTGAGCAGGCTGCGGAAGCGGGCCTCCTCCCCCGCCCCGACCGTCCCGAACGCCAGGAACTCCACGGGCACGTGCCCCTTGGGGCCGAGGGTCTCCCGGTGGATCGGGTCCTTGCGCAGCCCGCGCGACGGCGACCACACCGACGGCGTCCACGGCCCGGCCCCGACCCGCTGCTCGCCCCTGGGCTCGAACGTGACGTGCACCGGCTCGCCGTCCGGCGTGCGCAGCGTCCAGCGTTCGACGACGGCGCGGCTGCCGAAGTCCGACCAGGTGTCGTCCAGCGTCGGCACGAGCTCGACGTCCCACTCCTCGCCCAGCTCCACCTCATGCGGGAAGCTCGGGCGCGGTTCCGGGACCCGGGAGGTCCCGTCGAAGATCAGCAGTGCGGCGGGCCCGTCGTCGAAGGGCACGACGACCTCCAGCGCGTCCCCGTCCGTGGTGCACGGCAGCGCCCGGGGCTCCCCGCCGAACGGGCTCGCCAGCAGCGGCGTCCCCGAGACGCCCCGCACCTTCACCCGCATCTCGCGGGCGTACCGGGACGGGTCGAAGTCGATGGCGGCGTCCAGCCAGCCCAGCTCGACGCCGCGCTCCTCGGGCCGTCCCACGCCGATCCTGCTGGCCATGGGGAACGCGGCGGTCAGGAACACCAGCGTGGTCTCCCCGATCTCGCGTACCAGCGGCGGCACCGGCGCCTCGACCCGCCGTTCGAGCCCGGCCAGCGCCGCCCCGATCCCTTCGGCGCTCTCCACGGACACGGCCGGGAGCCCGTCGGGGACCGCCCCCACCGCGACCAGCAGCCCGCCGCCGGCGGCGAACTCCTTCAGCCGCGCGGCCACGTCCTCGTCGAGCACGGTCACGGCGGGCAGCACGACGGCCCGGTACGCCTCGGTGGAGACGGCCAGCCGCCCGTCGCGCACGTCCGCGCGCCGCACCGAGTCCTCGTCGATCACGTCGGCGTCGAGGCCGAGCCGGTCGAGCGCCCCCGGCACGGTCGCGAACCACGCCATGTCGCCCACGAGCTCCCGGTAGACCTCCTGCGCCCGCGCGGCCTGCGCGCCGACGCCGTCCAGCCCGGTTCCGGCCTGCGACGTCGCGGTGGGCAGGAGCACCGCGACGTCGCAGGCGTGGCGGCCCAGGGACAGGGCCGCGCACAGGCGGGTCACCGCGTCCGCGAAGACCCGGTGGTGCCGCCAGTAGGGTTGGCGCCAGTCGGTGGACGGCGGCGCCCACTCCCACCAGCCGCGCCGGGTCGTGTAGTAGACGGCGTGCGGGTTGTAAAGGTTGGCACCGGCGCGCAACCAGGGCAGCAGCCAGTCGAAGGTCTCCTCCAGGGTGCCGCCCCAGCCGCTGGAGTGGAACGCCTCGATCCAGGTGCGCGGCCGGCCGTACAGGTGGGCGAGGGAGGAGTGCAGGCGCGCGTCGCCGTGGTGGTCGGAGCCGGGCGCGCCGAACCAGCGATGGGTACGCGCGTAGTCGGCGTAGAGCCGGACCCCGTCCACGGGATGCCCGGCGCGGGCCGGGTCCTGCTGGTCGCAGCCGTTGAGCAGGCCGTGGCGCTCGTGCCAGGCGGCCAGCGGCCGGAAGAACGCCTCCTCGGCCAGCTCGGCCCGGGTCTGCTGGTACGCGTGCCAGTCGGGCGCGTCGAGGGTGAAGGGCCGGCCGCGCCGGGCCGCGTACTCCTCGGCGAACGTCGCCGACCAGGTGGGCACGGTCGGCAGCTCGTCCTGGAACGACCCGGCGATCACCGTGCCGAACCAGTGGCCGACCCGCCGCTCGAACTCGCCGTGCACCCGGTCGAGCAGCACCGCGCACGCCTCGCGGGACAGGTAGTCGAAGCCGCGCGTCGAGACCGTCCCGTCGGGGGCCAGCCATTGCCCGGCGAACTCCGGGCGTTCCTGGACGAGACGGGCCTGCAGGTCGGCGCCGGAGAAGCCGAGCTGGTCGTAGAACCACAGGTACGCGCCCAGCTCGCAGGCGTCGGCGCAGACGCCGTCCAGCAGCTCCCACCACGCCTCCGACAGGAACGGCGGGTCGTCGGCGTCGGAGCCGAACAGCGGCCCCGACGGCGCCAGGTTGAGGATGACGAGGTTGCGCACTCCCCCGGCGACGAGCCGCTCCATCTGCCAGCGCAGCCGGTCGCGGCGCAGCGGCTCGCCGCTCCACCACCAGATGGCCGCCGGGGAGAACTCCCGTGGCGGCTCGCGGAGCACGTCGAAGACGGTCATCCCTTGAGCCCGCTGGAGAAGCCCTTGATGACGTAACGCTGCAGCACCAGGAAGACCAGCACGATCGGCAGCGCCCCGAGGACGAGCCCGGCGAAGACCAGGCCGTGGTCGGAGACGTACTGGCCGACGAAGGCGAAGACGCTGACCGGGACCGTCTCGAACCCGGAGCCGCCCAGGTAGAGCAGCGGGGTGAAGAAGTCGTTCCAGATGAAGACGGCGTTGAGGATCAGCACGGTGCCGGTGATGGGCCGCAGCAGCGGGAAGACCACCCGGGTGAACGCCGTCAGGTGGGAGGCGCCGTCGATCTGGGCGGCGCTGGCGTACTCGCGGGGCAGCGCGCGGATGAAGCCGGTGTAGAGGAAGACCGTGAAGGGCAGCTGGATGCCGGTGTAGAAGAGGATCATCCCGGCGTGCGTGCCGATCAGCCCCAGGTCGGTCACCAGCTCGTAGAGCGGGATCATGCCGAGCTGGAACGGCAGCACGATGCCCAGCAGGAAGAGGATGTACAGGCCGTAACCGAGCCTGCTGTGCACGCGGGCCAGGAAGTAGGAGGCGAACGAGCCGAGCGCGATCAGCAGGACCAGGCTGGCCACGGTGATCACCGTGCTGTTGACCAGGGACGGGCCGAGCGCGGCGGCCGACCACGCCTTGCCGAAGTTGTCCAGCGTGGGCGGGTCGGGCAGCGCCAGCGGCGTCTGGGAGATCTGCGCCGGGTCCTTCAGCGACAGCGAGATCAGCGTGTAGACGGGGAACAGGAACGCCACCGCCGCCGCGATCATCACGATCTCCAGCAGGAACGTCCTTCTCATGCGGACACCTCCCGGTTGCGCAGGTAGTAGACCTGGACGAGGGAGACGGCCGCCACGAACAGGGCGAGCACCAGCGCGATCGCGGTGCTGTAGCCGAACTTGCCGAACACGAACGCCTGCTTGTAGAGCACCGTGGACAGGGTCTCCGTGGCGTAGCCGGGGCCGCCGTTGGTGGCGGCGAAGATCTGGTCGAAGAGCTTGAGCCCGCCGATCGTGGAGAGCATGAGGTTGATCGTCACGGCGGGGGCCAGCAGCGGCCAGGTGACGTAGCGGAAGCGCTGGAAGGTGCCCGCCCCGTCGATCATGGCCGCCTCGTGCAGCTCCTTCGGCACGCCTTCGAGTCCGGCCAGGAAGATGACCATGGAGTATCCGGCGTACTGCCACACGACCATGCCGGCGATCGACCACAGCGCCACCGACGGGTCGCCCAGCCAGTCCACGCTCAGGCCGAGCAGCCCGTTCAGGCCCGCCGACGGGTCGGGGTTGTAGACGTACTTCCACAGGAACGCCACCATGACCGGGCTGACGACCACGGGCGCGAAGAAGATCACCCGCAGCAGCGCCCGGCTCTTCAGCTTGGCGTTGACGCCCAGGGCCAGCAGCAGGCCGACGCCGTTCTGGACGGCCACGATGGCCACGGTGAGCAGCAGCGTGTTGCCGATCGAGCCCATGGCCTGCTCGTCGCCCAGGAGCGCGCCGAAGTTGGCCAGGCCGACGAAGGACATGTCCTGGCCGATGCCGCTCCAGTCCGTGAAGGCGTACACCACGCCGGCCGCGGCCGGGTAGAGCACGACCAGCGCGTAGACGACGAGGGCGGGCGCGGCGAACAGCCAGGACGGCGAGTTGGCGCTGAAGCGCCGCCTGCGCCGCGAGACGGCCGAGCGCCGCTGGACAGTCAGGGAAGTCACTTCTTGTACGCCTCGTCCATCTTCTTCAGTGCCTCGTCGATGGTCGACTTGCCGGCCAGCAGCTCCTGGATCACCGCGAAGTGCACCGGCTGCACCTCGGCGTTGGGCCAGCGCTGGTCCATGAACGGCACCGCCCGGTCCTTGGTGAACGGCAGGAACGACTGGACGGCCGGGTCGATGGTCGAGGAGGAGTCCTGGGTGAGCGGGATGGCGGCGATGGCCTTGGCCCAGGCGTTGATGCTCTCCTGCTTGCCGAGGAAGTCGATGAACGCCTTGGCCTCCTCGACGTGCTGGCCCTTGGCGCTGGCGCCGAGGCCGACGACCACGCCGGCGGGGATCCACACCTGGTTGGCGTCGTCCGCGCCCGGCACGGGGAACATCGACAGGTCGTCGGGCGAGGAGGCCGCCTTGCGGAAGTCGGGCAGCACGGCCGACACCTGGATCGCCATGCCGGCCTTGCCGGTGGCCACCATGGAGATCTGCTGTTCGAAC
Source organism: Nonomuraea sp. NPDC051941 (assembly GCF_044593615.1). Taxonomy (NCBI): domain Bacteria; kingdom Bacillati; phylum Actinomycetota; class Actinomycetes; order Streptosporangiales; family Streptosporangiaceae; genus Nonomuraea; species Nonomuraea sp. NPDC051941. The sequence goes on along the minus strand of NZ_JBIUCF010000005.1, from coordinate 76,395 downwards.
GTGGTGCCGTTCGGCTTGTCGTTGAAGAAGCCGCGCTTCTGCAGCTCCAGGTACATCTCCATGGCCTGGCGCCAGCCCGACTGGGCGAAGGAGGTCTGCCCGGCGAGCTGCTTGTCGTCGAACGTCGGGTCCTTGGCGTAGACGGTGGAGGGCACCAGCGCGTACGTAATCAGCTGGGTGACCCACGGCGTCTGCGCGCCCAGCGCGATCGGCGTGATGCCGGCCTTCTTCAGCTTGTCGCAGACCGCGAGGAACTCCGTCCACGTGGTGGGCGGCGCTTCCACGCCGGCCTTCTCGAACGCCTTCTTGTTGTAGACGGCGCCGATGACCGACGAGCCGGCGGAGTAGATGTAGGTCTTGCCGTCGAGCTGGAAGGCGGGCTTGAACCCGGCGGGGATCGTCTGCGTCCACGCCTGGGAGGACAGGTCGGCCAGCAGCCCGGCCTTGGCGATCTGGCTCATGGACATCGCGCTGCCGTTGCCCGGGTAGACCACGTGCAGGTCGGGGGCGTTGCCCGCGCCGAGCTGGGTGCGGACCGAGGTCTGCACCTGGTCGGTGGGGGCGAAGGAGGCGGTGAGCCGCACCTCCGGCTTCACCTTCTGGTAGGCGGCGAGCAGCGCGTCCATCGGCGCCTTCTGGTCGGCCACGCCGAGGAACTTCAGGTCGACCCCGGCGGCGGCGGTCCCTCCACCCGTGGTGGCGGTGGTCTCGGGCTTGGTCGAGCAGGCGGTGGCGGCCGCGGCCACGGCGAGGCCACCCATCATGCGGAAGAACTGGACCCGGCTCAGTCGGGCGTCACGCAGATCGGTCATGTCATGTCTCCTCGCCCGGCGCTGGGGGAGCCGATACGAACGTTTTAATGACGGGCCTGTTAAGTTAACAGCCGATTTTGTTAAAAATGAGGGATGTCGGGAGAGTACGAGTCGCCCGAGAAGAGTGTCAAGAGTAGGATCCGCAACCGTCCAGGCAAGGGTGAGGGCTCAGGGTGAATTCGCGGCAGCACACCTCCGGTAAGTCCGCTCGGTGGCGGGACATGGCCGAGCACATCGTGCGGCGTGGCTCGGCCACGGTGACGGAGCTCGCGGAGAGCTTCGACGTGAGCGTGATGACCGTGCACCGCGACCTCGACGAACTGGAGCGCCAGGGCATGGTGCGCAAGGTTCGCGGCGGCGCCACCGCCCAGGCCTCCAACGTCTGGGAGAGCAACATCGCCTACCGGCTCACGGCGCACACCGCGGAGAAGGACGCGATCGCCAGGGTGGTGGCCGGGCTCATCGAGCCGGGCAGCTCCGTGATGCTCGACGACTCCACCACGGCCCTGGCCGTGGCCCGCCACCTGGGCGAGCTCGCGCCGCTGACCGTGCTGACGAACTTCCTGGAGGCGATCAGGCTGCTCGCGGCCACCCCCGACATCCGGCTCATCGCGCTCGGCGGTGAGTACCATGCCACACACGACTCTTTCCTCGGACTGGGCTGCGTGGACGCGGTCGAGGCGGTCAGCACGGACGTGGTCGTGGTCTCCACCTCCGCGGTCTCCGACCAGTACGCCTTCCACCAGGAGCAGGAGATCGTGCTGGTCAAGCGGGCGATGCTGGGCTCGGGCACCCGCCGGATCCTGGCCGTGGACGGCTCGAAGCTGGCCAGGGTGGCGCTGCACCGGGTCGCGCCGCTCGATGACTTCGACGTCATCGTGGTCGACGCCAACGCCCCCGCCGAGATGCTGCAGCGCCTGCGCGACCGGCACCGGCGGGTCGAGGTCGCCCAGTTGTAACACGTTTGTGTGTGATTTTTAACTTCAGTCTTGTTACAAGCTTGCCTGCTTGCTACAAAGTGAGGGCTTTCGCCCCCCATCTGAGGAAGCAGCATGCACACGCGCCGTTCGTTCCTCGGTCTGAGCGCATTAGCCCTGGCGTTCAGCACCGACCTCGCCGACCCGTGGACCGCAGCCGCCACGGTGAGCGGCGACTACCCCTTCCAGCTCGGCGTCGCCTCCGGCGATCCGCTGCCCGACCGGGTGATCCTCTGGACCCGGCTGGCGGTCAGGCCGCTCGAACCGCTGGGCGGGCTGCCGTACAACAACATCAAGGTCGAGTGGGAGATCGCCGAGGACGAGGCGTTCACCCGGCGCGCGGGGTACGGCTCCACGTGGGCCACCCCCGAGTACGGCCACTCGGTCCACGTGGACGCGAAGGGGCTGCGCCCCGGCCGCGACTACTTCTACCGCTTCCGCACCGGCGGCGAGCTCAGCCCGGTCGGCAGGACCAGGACGGCGCCCGCGCCGCGCAGCAGCCCCGAGTCGCTGCACCTGGCCTTCGCCTCGTGCGCGTCGTGGCAGGACGGCTACTACGCCGCCTACCGCCACCTCGCCGAGGAGCGTCCCGACGTCGTCTTCCACCTCGGGGACTACATCTACGAGTACGGCATCGTGCCTTCCGGCGGGAACCGCAACACGCCGGTGCCCGAGCAGTTCCGGGTGCAGTGCGACACGCTCGACCGCTACCGCGTCCAGTACGGCCTCTACAAGAGCGACCCCGACCTGCAGGCCGCGCACCAGGCGGCGCCGTGGATCGTCACCTGGGACGACCACGAGGTGCTCGACAACTGGGCGGGCCGCTTCGGCCCCGGCGGCGAGGTGTCCGAGCAGGACTACCTGGTGATCCGCGCCAACGCCTTCCGCGCGTACTGGGAGAACATGCCCATCAGAGTGCCCGCCGTACAGGGGCCCGACGCCCGGATCTACCGCAGGTTCTCCTTCGGCGACCTGGCCGAGTTCAACGTGCTGGACACCCGCCAGTACCGCGACGACCAGGTCTGCGGCGACGGGCAGCAGATCGACTGCGCCGAGCGGCTCGACCCGGCCCGCCAGATGCTCGGGGCCGAGCAGGAGAAGTGGCTGCTCGACGGCCTGGGCGAGTCCCGCGCCAAGTGGAACGTGCTGGCCCAGCAGATCGCCATGATCCAGCTCGACTACGACGCCGGGCCCGCGCAGAAGCTCAGCATGGATCTCTGGGACGGCTACAAGGCCGCCAAGGACCGCGTGCTGAACGGCATGGTGGAGCGGCAGGTCAGCAACCCCGTCGTGCTGACCGGCGACATCCACTACAACCTGGCCGGGGAGCTCAAGGCGAACTTCGACGACCCCTCCTCGCAGACTGTCGGCGTGGAGTTCGTCGGGACCTCCGTCAGCAGCGGCGGCAACGGCAACCCGAACACCGGCCTGCCGGCCGGCGGCACCGACCCGGTCAACCCGCATCTCCGCTTCTCCAGCTACCAGCGCGGCTACGTCTCCTGCGAGGTCACCAGGAGCCAGTGGCGGGCGGACTTCAAGGTGGTGCCGTACGTGGACCGGCCCGGCGCGCCGGTCTCCACCAGGGCCAGCCTCGTGACCCTCGACGGCGTGCCCGGCCTGCACGCGCTCTGACAGGAAGGACCGATCATGCGACTCCTCACCGCCGCGCTGGCCGCCTCCGCCGTCGTCCTGACCGCCCCGGCCGCCGCCTATGCACAGGATCCCTCCGAGCCCCCGTCGAACCCGTCGCTCACCGTCAGATCGGGCACCTCCAAGGGCACCGGCAGGCTGACCCCCATCGCGGGCGCCGACCGGGTCGTGGCCCCGCTCGGCGTGGACCCGGCCTGCCCGGCCAAGCTCGAGATCGGCATGCGCAGCGACGCCAGGAAGCCGTCGTACGCGACCATGTCGGTCGAGATGACAGCGCCGCTGTCCGCCTCCCGCTCGATGCTGACCAGCTACCTGCCGCCCGGCTACGAGCTCGGCGCGAAGCTGCTGATCGCCGTGCCGCCCGCCACGCCGGAGGGCGAGTACGCGCTGCGCCTCAAGACGCCGGACCGCACCCTGTCGGTCCCCGTCCAGGTCGTCACCCTGGACCAGCTCGACAACGGCGGCAATCTCGCCCTGCGCCGTCCCGTCACCGCCTCGTCCCAGCACACCAACGCGAACTACCCGCCGTGCAGCATTGCCGACGGCGACGCCGGCTCGAACGGCTGGGCCGGGGGCAACGGCTGGAACGACGCCACGGCCAGGGCCTGGCCGGACACGGTGTCGATCGCGCTGGGCGGCCCCAAGCAGATCTCCCGCGTCGACCTCTACACCCTGAACACCGAGCGCTACCCGTCCTCGAGCGTCGGGCTGCGCGACTGGGACGTCCAGGCGGGGCTGAACGGCCAGTGGCAGACGGTCGCGCAGGTCCGCGGCAACACCGCGGGCAGCGTGCGCTCGGACTTCACCGCGGTCACGGCGGACGCGGTCCGCATCGTCGCCCTGGCCTCGAACGGCGCCAACGACTACACCCGCATCACGGAGGTGGAGGTCCGCTAGGCCAGGAGACGGAGCCGCTAGCCCAGGAGACGGAGCCGCCGGCTCACAGGGACGCGCCGCCGCACATCACCAGGTGCTGGCCGGTGACCGCGCCTCCTTCCGGGCCGAGGAGGAAGGCCGTCAGTCCCGCGACCTCCTCGGGTCTGATGAACCGGCCCAGCGGCGGGACCCGTGGCGGCGTGGCGGCCCGTCCGGGGTCCCGCAGCATGGGGGTGTCCGTCGGGCCGGGGGCGACCACGTTGACGGTGATGCCACGCGGGGCCAGTTCCATGGCCCAGGAACGGGACAGGCCCACGAGCGCGGCCTTGGTCGCCGCGTACTGGCTCTTGCCCACCGCGCCCGCCATCGTGCGGCTTCCGATCAGCACGACGCGGCCACCCGGGCGGATCGCGCCGGCGAGGGCGTTCACCAGAACGCTCGCGGCCTCGACGTGGACGCGCCACATGAGGGCGCCGTCCGGTGCCGAGAGGCGTCCGAGCGGTGCGGAGCGTTGCAGGCCCGCCGCGTGAACGACGGCGTCGACGGTGCCCACCGCGGCCGACGCGTCGGCCAACTGGTCGAGGTCGGTCAGGTCGGCCTGGATCCACGAGCAGGCCGGGCTGTCCTGGCGGTGCTCCGGAGGGCGGGTACGGCTCATCCCGGTGACTTTCCAGCCCTCGCGGAGCAGGCGTGCGGCGATGGCCTGGCCGATGCCGGAGCTGGCCCCGGTCACCACCGCGTGCTGCGGCTGCTCCGCGGCGTGGCGGTCTGGCGTGGTGTCCGTCGACACGTCAGACGCCCGCGGCGCGGGCGGCCCACTCGGGTCGTACCTGTACGTACTTGATGACGCGGCGGTGGTAGGTGAAGGCGATGTGCAGGTCGCCGTCGGCGGTTTCCTGGATGGACGGGTAGGAGTACTCCCGGTTGAGACCCTCGCGGGAGTTGTTGGTCAGGCAGTAGCCGTCGCCCACCTCCAGATCGCGGCGGATCGGCCACGTGCGCCCACCATCGTCGGACAGCGCGAGGGTCATGGGCGCGCGCGGAGCGCCCCAGAACGCGGTCCGCTCATCGCTCCCGGCTGGTGCCGGCTCTTCGTCGACCGGGGTCGCCGGGGTCGCGGCGAGGCCCTCGTCATCGATCTCGTCGTACAGGGAGACTCGCCGCTCGGTGGCGTCGGCCGCGCTGCTGGCGTTGAACACCAGCGCGAGCCGGCCGTCACGCAGTGTGACGTACTGGATGGAGGAGTTGTTGTTGGGCAGTTCGGTGGCGGCGGGAGCGCTCCAGGTCACGCCCTCGTCCTCCGACCGGCTGGCGTGGATCGAATCCGCCCAGCGGCTGCGGAACAGCGCGAGCAGCGTGCCGTCGGCCAGGAGGTGGACGTTCATGTGGACGCAGCCGGTGCTGTCGGGGACGAGCTGTTCGCGCCAGGTTCGTCCCTCGTCGTCGGAGATCATGAGGGAGCTGGTGTCACGGTCGCCGACCCAGCGCCTGCCCGGCGTGGTGACGCAGTTGAAGACGGGCAGGAGCCATCGGCCGGAGGGCAGCACGAGCACGGGCTGCCGGACGAAGACGCCGCCGCGGCTCGTGGCGGGGAAGAGGGTGTGCACAGGCCCCCAGGTCTGACCGTCGTCTCGGGAGATGCGACGGCGGACTTCGGCGGTGTCCTGGTTGCCGGCGTGCTGGGCGGTGTACAGCAGCCACAGCTCTCCGGCGGGCGTGGGGAACAGGACCGGGTTCTGCTCGGAACGAGTCATGTCGTCGGACAGCCGCGTGGGCGTGGACCAGGTGTCCGCGCCCTTCTGCAGCCGGGAGAACCAGATGGAGATGTCCGAGACGCCTTCCTGCGTGCCGCCGAACCACACGCAGCCGAGATCACCGTCGTGCAGCGACATGAGGTTGGCCGCGTGGTTCTGCACGGCGGGCGCGATCAGGTACGCGTCATGGCGGTCCGGATCGTCGTCGCGAACCCGGATCAGGCCGTCCATGGGCAGGTGATCGGGGACGGAGGTCGGGGACTGGCTCACTGCTCTCCTTGGCGAGACTGGGCTCGGGCGTCGGTCAGGTGGGACTTCGCGGCCTGTTCGAGGTGGACGAGGTCGCAGGCGATGGTGGCGAAGGTGTATCCCTCGGCCAGGCGCTTGGCGGCCGTCCCGCCGTCGGGGGTGTGAATGCCGGCGGCGATACCGGCGGACCTGGCGGCTTCACGCACCGTGACCAGCGCGTCCTCGAACTGGGAGGCGATCGCGGGGTCGCCGGGGAAGGCGCCGCCCAGGGCCAGGCACAGATCGGACGGGCCGACGTAGACGCCGTCCAGGTCGGGGGTGGCGCAGATCGCTTCGACGTTCGCCAGCCCCTGTGCCGTCTCGATCATGGCGAGGACCAGCACGGTGGCGTCGCTGTCCGCGGGGCGCGGTCCGATGCGGAGCGCGGAGCGCATCGGGCCGTACGAGCGGCGCCCTTTCGGTGGATAGCGGGTCGCGGAGACAGCGGCCGCGGCGTCCTCGGCGGTGTCGATGAGAGGCACGATGACGCCTGCGGCGCCCGCGTCGAGGGCACGGCCGATGGGGGCGGGGTTGTTCGCCTCGACTCTGACCAGGCCCGCGGACACGCCGCCCGCGTCGATCGCGGTCAGGCCGCTCAGCAACCCCGAGTAGCCCAGCAGTCCGTGCTGGGCGTCCAGGCACACGTAGTCGTATCCGAGGCGCGCTATGCGCTCGGTGGACACGGGCGAATCGAGCACGGACCAGTAGCCCAGTGCGGGTTGCCGGGCGCGGATCCTGGCGGTGAAGTCGGTGATGCTCACGGCTGGCCTTCTCCTCGGTGGTCGGCTCTCATCGGTTGTAGGCGGGCATGGGGCCGCGCAGCGCCGCGCCCACGCGGTCACAGGCTGCCACGACGTCCTCGGGAAGGGGTCCCGCCGCGGCGGTCGCGATGTTCGCGCGGAGGTGTTCGACCTTGGAACCGCCGAGCAGGAGGGCCCCCACGCCGTCGCGATGGAGCAGCCACCGCAGAGACAACTCGACGAGGGGGGTGCCCGACTGCGCGGCGATCTCACCGAGCGCGGTGACGGCCTCGAACAGCACCGGGTTCCAGTACCGCTGCCGGTACATGGGGGCGAGCTTGGAGTCGCCGAAGCGGCCGGCGGAAGGGTCCTGCTCGAAGGTGTGCCGGCCGGTGAGCAGGCCCCCGCCGAGCGGGTTGTAGACCATGGTCGTCAGGCCGGTGCTCTGCGCGAACTCCAGGTATTCCTCCTCCACCCTGCGGGCCAGGAGGTTGTAGAGCTGCTGGGCGACGACCGGGCGCGGCGCGCCGACGGCGTCGGCGGTGTGGTTGAGCTCGGCGATCTGCCAGGCCGCGTAGTTGGAGACGCCGAGCGCGCCGATCTTGCCCTCGGCGACGAACTCGGCGACGGCGCCGAGCGTCTCGGCCGGCGGCGTGCGGCGGTCGGGCTGGTGCAGGTAGAACAGGTCGACGTGGTCGACCCGCAGGCGGCGCAGGCTGCCTTCGAGGCTCGCCCGCAACGCCTTGGCGGACAACGGCGCGTCATCGCCCGCGTCCGGATGGGGCATGCCGGCCTTGGTGGCGAGGACGACCCGGTCGCGCCGGGTGGCGAGCAGCGGTCCCAGGATGGACTCGGTCGCGCCGCCCGCGTAGACGTTCGCGGTGTCCACCCCGGTGATGCCGGCGTCGAGCGCCGCGTCCAGCATGCGCGCGGCCTCTTTCGCGTCGGCCGTGTCGCCGAACGTCATGGTGCCCAGCACCAGCCTGGACAGCCCGATGCGCGCCCCGGACGGTGTCGCCGCCGGTGTCGCCGCCGGTACGGAAGGTGTCATCGGTCGGTTCCTCGCTGAACGGGTGTCCCGGGGGACTGCTTGGCGGACTGATTGGCGGACGGGGCCCGCACCAGATCGCGCGGCTTGCGCCCGCGTATGGCGGACGGGTCCAGCGCGGCCCTGCGGAGGGCGCGGGTGTAGGGGTGGGCCGGCGCGGCCAGCACCTTCCGGGTCGGGCCGGACTCGACCAGGCGCCCTTTGCTCATGACGATGATGTCCTCGCTGATCTCCCTGACCACACCGAGGTTGTGGGAGATCACGACATAGGTGAGACCGGTCTCGGCCTGGATCTTCATCAGCAGGGCGAGGACCTGCGCCTGGACGGACACGTCCAGAGCGCTCGTCGCCTCGTCGCAGACCAGCAGATCGGGTCGCGAAGCCAGGGCCCTGGCGATGCCGATGCGCTGGCGCTGGCCGCCGGAGAACTCCGGCGGGCGGCGCTCGAGGGCCGTGGCGGGCAGGCCCACCTGGTCGATGAGCCTGGCCGCCTCCTTGGCCCGTGCGCGTCTGTCACGCATTCCGCGCACCCGCAGCGGTTCCGCGACGATCTCCTCCGCCGACAGGTGCGGGTCGAGCGATCCGTACGGGTCCTGGAAGATCATCTGTACCCGGGTGCGCATCGGGCGCAGCTGTTTCTCACTCAGCCCCGCGATGTCAGTGCCGCCCACCACGATGCGGCCCGCGGTGGGCTTGACCAGCCGTACGATCGACCGGGCGATCGTGGACTTGCCGCAGCCCGACTCCCCCACGATGGCCAGGGTGCCGCCCTGCCGGACGGTGAAGCTGACGTCGTCGACCGCGCGGAACAAGCCGTGCGCGACGGGATAGTCCACGACGAGGCCGTCGACCTCGAGGAACGCGTCATCGGTCATCGGGATTCTCCCAGTGCCACCGGGTCGGCGGGCGACCCGTCGTCGAGGGGCGCTTCCGGCGACTCACCGTCCTCGTCCCACGGGCCGAGCCGCGGGACCGCCGTCAGCAATTTCCTGGTGTACGGGTTGCCCGGCGCGTCGACGATCTGTTCGGCCTCGCCGGACTCGACGAATCGCCCGTCCTTCATGACATGGATGCGGTCGGAGACGAGCCGGGCCACGCCGATGTCGTGAGTGATCATGAGGATGCCGATGCCGGTGTTCTCCTGCACTTCGAGCAGCAGGTCGAGGATGCCTGCCTGGACGGTGACGTCCAGGGCGGAGGTCGGTTCGTCGGCGACGAGCAGTACGGGCGACCCGGCGAGCGCGAGCGCGATGAGCACGCGCTGCAGCATGCCGCCTGACAGCTGATGCGGATATTTGCGGAGCTGGGACTCCGGATCGGGGATGTGCATCTTGGCCAGCAGGTCGACGGATCGCGCGATGGTCTCCGACTTGGACAGGCCGCGGTGCCGCAGCCGAACGGCCTCACGGAGCTGCTGCCCGATGGTGTGGACGGGACTGAGCGCCGTCATCGGATCCTGCGGGATGAGGGAGACGGTACGCCCGCGTACCTTGCGCGCCGCGCGCGGGTCGGCGACGACGTCGACGCCCTGGAAGCGGGCTCTGCCGGACAGGACCGCCAGCTCCGGCGGGAGCAGCCGCAGAATGCCCATGGCCGTGGTGGACTTGCCGGATCCGGACTCACCGATGATCGTCACGGTTTCGCCCTGGCGGATGAGGAAGCTGACGCCGTCGACCGCGCGGACGATACCGGCTTCGGTGATCAGCTCGATCTGCAGGTCCTCGACCTCCAGCAGGGGACGATCAGCCTCGTCGAACTCGGCTGTCATGCTCGGCTCACCTTCCCTTTCCGCCTGCGTACGCGGTCCCGGAGCCCGTCTCCGAGCAGGTTGACTCCGACGACGAGCAGCACGATGACCAGTCCGGGCAGCGTGACCAGCCACCACGACGTCGTGATGTAGTCCTGGCCGTCGGAGATGATGCGGCCCCAGGTGGCGAACGGGCGCTGCGGACCGGCGCCCAGGTAGCTCAGCGCGCTCTCCAGCAGCACGGCCTGGGCCAGCAGCAGCAGGATCACGAGTGTGGCCTGCTTGACGACGTTGGGCAGCACGTGCCGGAGCAGGGTGGTGACGCGGCGCAGGCCGAGCACCCGGGCCGCGGCCACATAGGGTTTCTCCCGCTCGACGAGCACCAGGGAACGGGTCAGGCGAGCCACCTCCGGCCACTGCGCGATCGCGATCACGAAGGTGATGACCGGGATGGAGGGGCCGAAGAGCGCGACGACCAGCAGCAGCATCAACAGCAGAGGCAGCGAGAGCTGGGCTTCCAGCAGGCGGGAGACCACGGTGTCGACCCAGCCGCCGAAGAATCCGGCCGCGGCGCCGGCGATGAGGCCGATGATGCCGGACACGACGATGGCCAGCACCCCGACGGTGAGCGAGACCTGGCCACCGTGCAGGACCCGGGAGAGAAGGTCCCTGCCGAGCTGGTCGGTTCCGAACAGGTGCCCGCCGGTCAGCGGTGGCAGGCGGCGCAGGCCGAGGCTCTGCTCCTCCGGCCCGGGGATCGGCAGCACGTTGGCCAGGACGACGGGCACGACGACCAGGGCCACGCACACCGAGCCGATCCACAGCTTCAGCCGCGCGCCCTTGCGGCGGCGGACCGCCGCGGATCGCGCGAGATCCTTGGCGGTCACCGCGCTGGGCCGCGCGGGGGGCTCCGGGACGTCCTGGTCCCTGAAGCCGTCGGCGGGGCCGGCCTCCATGGCGGTCATGAGGCCACCGCCTTCCCGAGTCGTACCCGCGGGTCGAGCAGCGGGTAGGCCAGATCGATGAGGAGTTGGACGGCCACCGTCAGGATGGCCGTGACCAGGACGGTCGCCTGGATCAGCGGATAGTCCCTGGTTTCCAGCGCGCGCACGACGAGCGATCCGACACCCGGCCAGGCGAAGACGACCTCGACCACCACCACGCCGTTGAGCATGGCGGCGAACCGGGTGCCGAGCGCGGTCACCACCGGGACGGCCGAGTTGCCCATGGCGTAGCGCCAGGTCAGGCCGCGCTCGGAGATGCCGCGGGAGCGGGCGATCGTCAGGTAGGGAGCCGCGAAGCCGGTCCCCATCTCCCGGCGCACCAGGCGGGAGATCAGCGCGATCTGCAGGATGCCGACCGTCAAGGTCGGCAGCACCAGGCCGCCCCAGCTGGTGAAACCGGATGCCGGCAGCACGGGGACGAGCACCGCGAAGATGGTCAGGAGCATGATGCCGCTCCAGAACTCCGGCATCGACTGGCCGGCGATCATGGCCACGTTGGCCCCCAGCTCGCGGGCGGTGTCGGCGTGCCGCGCCATCCAGACGCCGAGCGGGATGGCCACGACCGCGGCGAACAGGATGGAGGACACCGCGAGCATGACGGTGTACGGCATCCGGCTGAGGACGACGTCCAGGGCGGGGGCCTGGAAGGAGAAGGACGTGCCGAGGTTGCCGCTGAACAGGTCACGAACGAAGATTCCGTACTGCTGTAGCAGCGGTTTGTCCAGGCCGAACTGGACGCGGATGCGTTCGAGCTCCGCCGTGGTGGCCAGGGGGCTGGCGTAGGCGGCGGCCGGATCCCCTGGCGCCAGCCGTACGAGGACGAAGACTGTGGAGACGGTCAGGAAGATCGCCAGCAGGCTCTGCCCGACACGTTGGGCGACATATCGGACCACGAGTCATCCATTCAGCCGGACAGATGCCAGGTCGTAGGAGTTGGTGGGACTGAGCAGTACGTTCTGCACCCGCTTGCGCCGGGCGATGACGGTCTTGGGGACGAAGGCCCACATGCAGGGCCACGTGTTCCAGATCTCCTTCTGGGTGGTGGCGAGCAGGGCGTCCCGGGCCGTCTTGTCGGTTTCCCGGGAGGCCTTCTGGAGCATCTCGGTGATCTTGGGGAACACGTAGCCGTGGTAGGTGTCCCGGGTGGCCTCCTTCTCCTTCGTGCCGGCGAACATGCCCTGCAGCGGAGTCAGCGCCAGCCCGGTCGGGCCGGGGTAGCCGTTGCCGAGGACATCCCAGTCGCCGCCCCGGCCCTGCCGCCACTTGGAGATGTCGCCGCCCGGCTGGAACTGCTGGAGCTCGGCCTGCACGCCGACCGCCTTGAGCATCTCCACCACGGCCTCCATGACGCTCGTGTCGTTGGCGAACTCCCCGGTCTCCCAGATGATCTTGATCTTGAGATCCTTCACCCCGGCGGCCTCGAGCATCTGCTTGGCCTTCTGCGGGTCGTAGACGTACTCGCCGGTCTGCACCGCCCCGGTCAGGGTGTCGGCCACCACGCCCCGGGCCTGGGTCACCGAATCGGCGAAGACGTCCTTGATCAGGGAGGGGCCGTTGATGGCGTAGCTGAGCGCCTCGCGCACGCGCGCGTCGGCGAGGGGGTGCCCGGAGGGCTTGCGGAAGTTGTAGAAGAGCTGCGTGATGCGGGTGCTCGGCACCTGCTGGATCTCCACGTCGCCGAGACCGGAGAGCTGGCTGATCGCATCGGGGGAGATCGCGTCGATCACGTCGACCTCGCCGCTGCGCAGGGCGACGACGCGGTTGGCCTCCTCCGGGAGGAACCTGACCTGTACGGTCTTGATCCCGGGCGCGGGGCCCCAGTACTTGTCGTTGACCTGCAGCGTGTACTCGCCGGTGCCCCGGTTCGCGGAGGTGACGACGTAGGGGCCCGAGCCGATGCCGCCCTGAAGTTCCTCCGCCTTGTTCGCGGCGGCGGGGGTGATCAGGATGTTCGCCATCAGGTAGTCGAGGGTCGGCACCGGGTTCTCGGTCACGAGCTTGAAGGTGCTCGCGTCGACGGGGGTGACCGTCGGCCATTCGGGGAACAGGCCGGCCAGGAACGATCCGGGGACCTTCTGGTACATCTGCAGGGCCGTTGAGACGTCTTCGACCTTGACCGGGCTGCCGTCAGAGTAGCGGATGCCGTCCCGCAGCTTGACCGTCCACTCGGTGGGAGCCGTCAGCTCGAACTTCTCGGCCAGGACGTGCTGCACGGTGAGCTTCGGATCGATGAAGGTCAGCGCCTGGCGGACGCCGCGCTGGACGCTGACGGCGGCATCGAACTGGTTGAGCTTGTTGTCCAGCGACACGAGCGAGCGGTTGAGCGCCAGCGTGAGGCCAGGACCGGCGGTGGAACCGGCACCAGAGCCGGCGCCGGGGACGGGCCCCGGTCCCGCGCAGGCGGCGAGGGGACTCAACGTCATGGCCGCGCCGGTGAGAGCACCGAGACGGAGAAGACTTCGTCGGGAGTACTGGGGGCCGCTTCCGAGATGAGTCACTGGGCTTCTCGCTTTCTGGACCGTCCTCAGCGGTGCGCTTCTCAGCGGCCGCCTGCCAGGACCGGATGTTTCCCACGTCACAACGACGTTGCTGCACCATTACACGCATGCGCGCTTCGCGCAAGAGCTCTAGCGCATTTTGTGCAAGCTGTGACATCATCCAGTCAAGACGAAGGCTGCGCCGACGTGCACGCCTCACTCCGGAGCGGATCGCGCATGAGGGTTCGCAGGGATAGTGAAAGCCTGTCTGAGGTGCATAGATCGAACACATCGGGGGATTCCTTGACGCCCAGGAGAAGCACGGCCGCGCACGATGTCCTCATCGTGGCCGACGACCTCTCGGGCGCGGCCGAGTCGGCAGCGCGAATAGTTATGCGCGGAACACGCACGAGGATTGTTCTCACGCACCAGGCCGTGCGGGACGAGTGCGACCCCGCCGACATCCTGGTGGTCGACACCGACTCCCGGCACCGGCATCCCGCCGAGGCCACCGCGGCGGTGCGTTCCGCGGTCGCCCTGGCCTCGGCCGGGCGTCCGCGGCTGGTCTTCAAGAAGATCGACTCTCTGCTGCGCGGCAACGTCGCGGCGGAGGTGGCCGCGCTCATGGCGCCTGGGGCCGGCGTCGTCGTCGCCCCTGCCCTGCCCGGCCTGGATCGGGTGGTACGCGGCGGCGTGCTTTACCTGGCCGGTGTGGCCCTCCACCGTGCGAACGCCTGGGCGGTGGACGGCGTCTCCCCTCCGGCGTCGGTCGAGGCGGCCCTGGCGCCGCTTCCGGCCCGCGTGCTGGACCTCGCGACCGTGCGATCGGATCGCCTTTCCGGCGCGATCGCCTCCTGCGCCGAAGATTCGCACATCGCGCTGTGCGACGCCGAGACGGATGCCGATCTGGACGCCGTGCTGCGTGCCGCGCTGGCCGTGCCGTCGGTGCGGCTGGTCGGATCCGGCGGACTCGCCGACGCGCTCGGGCGTCATCTGCGGAGTCTCGGCACGGCCACCGAGCAGACGACCACCGAGCAGATAGCCATCGAGGAGCATGAGCCCGTCCCTGCGCATACCGCGCGGCACGGCGACGTGGCCCGCCCGGCGCCGCTCGTCGTGGTGGGCAGCGCCGAGCCGGTCGCGGCCGAGCAGGTCCGCCGACTGGTCGAGGCGGGAGCCGTACCCGTGGCCCTACCCTTGACGGCGCTCCTCGGCACACCCTCCGGACGGGACCCCCTCCCCCGCATCCCGATCGGCGAGCGGGCGGTCGTGGCCTTCCTCGACTCCGCCGGCGCCGTCCTGCCGGCGGCCTCGCGTGACATCGCGCGGCGGCTGGCCGAGGTCGTCGCGGACGCGGTGCGCGCGTCCCCGCGGACGGTGGACCTCGTGCTGACCGGCGGCGAGACCGCCCGGCGCGTCCTTGACGCCCTTCAGGTGCGGGAACTGACACCGGTCGGACAGGTGCACCCGGGAGCCGTCCACTCCCGGACGCCCGACGGCCGTTCCGTGGTCACCCGCCCGGGCAGCTTCGGGGGAGCCGACTCGCTCGTCGAGATCGTCAGGGCCCTGGCCGCGCGCTCCCTCGCAACCCTCGACCCCGCCCCTCCCCAGAACCAAGCGAAAGGTCCCCAAGTGAGCATCACCACCGCCGCCGTCGGCGCACAGCCGCGCACCGCGGCCACCCCGATCATCGCCGTCACCATGGGTGACGGAGCCGGCGTAGGCCCGGAAGTCATCGTCGGCGCCCTCCAAGACCCCCACGTCGCCGAGCTCTGCCGTCCCGTCGTCATCGGCGACGCCGTACGGCTGCGCCAGGCGGCCGACATCCTCGGGATCGACACCGAGATCGTGGCGGTCGACACCGTGGCCGATGCCGTGTTCGAGCCGGGACGCGTCAATGTCATCGACCTCGCGCTGCTGCCGGAGGATCTGCCCTGGGGGAAGGTCTCCCCCGTGGCGGGGGCGGCCGCGTACCACTACGTACGCGTCGCCAGCGGACTGGCGATGGCCGGGGAGGTGCAGGCGATCTGCACGGCACCGCTGAACAAGGAGGCCCTGCACGCGGGCGGCCACATCTTCCCGGGACACACCGAGCTCCTCGCGCACCTGACCGGGATCGACGAGGTGTCCATGATGTTGTCCTCACCGAAGATCCGGGTCATCCACGTCACCACGCACATCGGGCTGATCGACGCGATCGCGAAGATCGAACCCGGCCTGGTGGAACGGACCGTTCGCCGCGGCCACGAGGCGCTGCGGCGGGCCGGGATCGACAACCCGCGCATCGGCGTGTGCGGCATCAATCCGCACGCCGGGGAGAACGGCCTGTTCGGGTACGGGGAGGAGGCCGAGAAGATCGTTCCCGCCATCGAGGTCCTGAAGGCCGACGGCATCGACGTGCAGGGACCGCTGCCCGCCGACACGGCGTTCTTCGTCGCGGGGCGCGGAGACTACGACCTCATCGTGGCGATGTACCACGACCAGGGCCACGGCCCGGTGAAGATCCTCGGCATCGAGGCCGGGGTGAACATCACCGTGGGCCTGCCCGTCATCCGCACGTCCGTGGACCACGGAACCGCCTTCGACATCGCCGGGAAGGGCCTCGCCGAGGTCGGTAGCATGATCGAGGCGCTGCGGCAGGCCGCCCAGATGTCTCCCAGCCCGGCCGTCTGACCCCGGGGCGTTGAACGACAAGCCGAGAAGGAGGAGCGTTGTCCAGTAACTCTGAGCGTCGGCGCGCCGAGATCGTGCGTCTGGCCACGACCAGTGGTCTGGCCAGCGTCGAGGAGCTGTCCTCGACGTTCGACGTGACGTCCTCGACCATCCGGCGTGACCTCGCCCGGCTGACCGCGCAGGGGCTGCTGGCCCGCACGTACGGCGGTGCGATGGCCGTCGTCGCGCACCCCGAGGACTCGTTGCGCCAGCGCTTCGGTGACGCCTTCGAGGCCAAGCGCGGAATCGCCCGGTGGGCGGCGCAGCAGATCGGAGCCGGGGAGTCCGTGTTGCTCGACGCCGGCTCGACCGTCGCGGCGCTGGCTCACGAACTGCGCTCCAGCACCCAGCTCCTGATCGCCACCACGAGCCTGACGGTGCTGAAAGAGCTCGACGACGTCGAGGGCCTCCATGTGGAGTGTCTCGGCGGCAGGCTGCGCCACCTCAGCCAGGGATTCGTCGGCCCCGTCACCGAGACCGCCCTGGAGCGGATGTCGTTCGACCGCGTCTTTCTCGGGGCTGACGGAGTCACCGCCGACCGCGGGATCTGCGAGGCCGACCTCCAGCAGACCCGGCTCAAGGAGCTCATGGCGCGCAGTTCCCACAGGACCTACGTGCTGGCGCATGCGGCCAAGCTCGGACGACGTCCGTTCCACGCCTGGGTCCGGCTCCCCCGGCCCTGGACGCTGGTGACCGACGCCGGAGCCTCGGAGGACGCGCTGGCCCCGTTCTCGGCTGAGGGAGTCGAGGTGGTCGTGGTCGACGCCGAAGGACAGATCAGCAAGCCGAAGCCGGCCGCGGGTGAGCCGATCGCTCCATAACGCGGGTGCCCGAGGTGACCCGCTCCGGCCCTGGTGCGGCGGGGTCCGCGGTCAGACGAGTGGGACGCCCGTGTGGCTCTCCAAGGCGCGAATGAGGCGATCTTGGAAGTCTTCGTCCTGCGACGCGGGGTGTGGCGTCTGCACCTGCCGGTGATGCCAGTAGCCGCCGGTGCCCGGGCGCACGTCATGGTGGGTGGCGAGCCACACTTGTGTCTGGTGTCCGGCTGCCAGGTCATCCGGTGCGCCGGCGCCGCCCATGCGTGTGGGGACCCACCCGGGGTCGACCGCATGGCTCGAGGTTCCCTCCCACCGCGTCGCGACCGCCTGCGCGAGCGTGGTGACCCACAGCTTGCTGTCGCTGTAGGAAGCGGTGCCGGTGGCCAGCCGGCGCAGGTCGGTGGAACCGCTTCGGTGCATGGAGCTGCTGAGGTAGATGAGCTTGCCTGGTTTGTCCATCAGGACTGTCAGCATGTACGGCGCGACGGTGTTGACGATGCCCGCTTCGGGAGACCGCATGGTGCCGGCGTTGTGGATGACGGCGTCGAAGCGGCCGGACCTGCGGGCTTGCCGGGCAACGTCGTGGATCTCGGCCAGCTCGGCGAGATCCCCGATGACGACGTCTTTCCACCGGGCGGTGTCATCCGCGCCGGTGAGACGGGCCCGGTTGCGGACGTGGATGACCACGTCGTGCCCGCCGTCGGCCAGCGCGTTCGCCGTGTCGCGCCCGAGCCCGGTGGATGCCCCGGTTACCAGAATCAGTGCCATGTCAGTCCTCTCGCGCCTGCATGACCGGCCGGTTCCGCGCTGTCTGCCGGTTCCTCACCGTGGGCCGCGGTCACGCGCTGCCGGCTCCCGAACCCCTGGGTGGCGGCCCAGCTGGACAGGAGGGCGAACCTGTCAGCGAACGGTGAGCCCTCTTCGACGCTGTAGGCGCAGATGGACAGGCCCGGCTCGCCGGGCAGTTCGAACACGTCGAAGGTGACGTCGATCTCGCCGACTTCGGGGTGGCGGTAGACCTTCCGGCCGGTGCGGTGCTCGTGCACGTCCCGCTCGGCCCAATCCGCGCGGAACTGTGGGCTGAGCGTGGAGAGCTCTCCGATGAGTGCGGTGAGCTCCTGGTTGAGCGGGTCGCGTCCGGCTTCGAGTCGCAGCATCGCGGCGGTCATACTGCGGGCAAGGGGCCAGTCGACGTAGAAATCTCGAGCGCGAGGGTCGAGGAAGATGAAGCGGGCCAGGTTCGGCTCCTCGGCCTCGAAGTGCGGGGCGAACAGCGCGCGGCCCATGAGGTTCGCGGCGATGAGGTCCTGCTGCGCGTTGACCACGACCGCGGGCACGGCCAGCTTGCCGAGGACCCGGTGCACCGAGGCCCGCACCGACGCCCTGGCCCGCCGCCGGCTGCGCGCGGCCGGTGTCGTCGGGGTGGGGCGGGCCAGGTCGAACAGGTATTCGCGTTCGACGTCGTTGAGTTGCAGCGCTCGCGCGACGGCGTTGAGCACGCTCTCGGAGGCGCCGCGGATCTTGCCGCGTTCGAGCTGGGTGTAGTAGTCGACGCTGACACCGGCGAGCATGGCGACCTCTTCGCGGCGCAGGCCGGGCACGCGCCGTTCGCCGCCGAAGTCGGGCAGTCCCGCCTGTTCGAGGGTCACGTGCGCCCGGCGGGAGATCAGGAACTCCCGCACCTCGTCCTTCCTGCTCATATCCTCCACCGTAGACCTGTCGCCTGACCTGGTCGGCGCTGCGGTGCCGTCCGCCACAACCGCGCCTCAGACGGTCAGCAAGACCTTGATGGCCCGACGCTCGTCCATCGCCGTGTAGCCCTCCGCGGCGTCCTCCAGCGGAAGGGTGAGGTCGAAGACCTTGCCAGGATCGATCTTGCGGTCCCAGATGAGCTGGATCAGCTCGGGCAGGAACCGGCGAACCGGGGCAGGCCCGCCGTGGACGTGGATGCCGGCGAAGAACAGGTCGATGCCGGGAATCGCGACGTCGTAGTTCACCCCGACGAAGCCCATGTGCCCGCCGGGACGGGTCGCACCGATCGCCTGCATGGTGGACTCCTGCGTGCCGACCGCCTCGATCACGCTGTGGGCGCCGAGCCCGTTCGTCAACTCCTTGATCTTCGCCACGCCTTCGTCGCCCCGCTCGGTGACGATGTCGGTCGCGCCGTAGAACCGGGCGAGCTCCTGCCGCTCGGGGTGGCGGGACATCGCGATGATCCGCTCCGCGCCGAGCTGCTTGGCGGCCAGGACACCCATCAGGCCGACCGCCCCGTCACCCACGACGGCAACGGTCTTGCCGGGGCCAGCCTCGGCGGCGACGGCGCCGAACCAGCCGGTGCCGAGCACGTCGGAGGCGGCCAGCAGCGAGGGGATCAGCTCCGGATCCGGCTGCCCCGGTGTGGGAACAAGCGTGCCGTCCGCGTGGGGGATGCGAGCCCGCTCGGACTGGGTACCGATCGTCTGCGCCACGAAGGAGCCATGCACGCACTGGGACTGGTAGCCGGACCGGCAGATCTCGCACGTGTTGTCGGAGATGACGAACGACCCGACCACGAAATCGCCGACCTTGACGTTCTTCACGTCCGCGCCGATCTCCTCGACGACGCCGACGTACTCGTGCCCCATCACCTGGTGGTCAGCGGGTTCGACGCCACGGTACGGCCACAGGTCCGACCCGCAGATACACGTCGCCGTCAACCGGATGATCGCGTCCGTGGGCTCGACGATCCTCGGATCCTCGCGCTCCTCCACGCGGACGTCTCCGGCGGTGTGCATCACCACTTGCCGCATGACCGTTCTCCTTGCTGTTTCTCGCATCGACACTCGCGCAGGCCGACAACGACTTCGTCAATGGCGCGCCATTCGCACCTTTCGCGATCCATCGAACCCGGTGAACGCGCTCACTGGCAGGGGCTGACAGCACCCCCCAGCCGGACCGTCCGTTCCCGGCCGAACGCCGTCCTGTCCCGGCCCGGCACCCGGCCGCCGCCGTCACCAGACGGGTACGTCCTAAGTCGTCCAGGGCGTCACGGGGACGTGCCGCAGGTCGGCGGACATTTTGGCGGCCGTCTCGGCCAGCGCGGGCAGGACGTCGCGGAGCAGGTCGGCGCGGGTGGCCCGGCTGGCGTGGGTGGCGACGTTGACGGCCGCGACCACCCGCCCGTCCCGGCCCCGGACCGGCACCGCGATGGACCGGACCCCCTCCTCCAGCTCCTGGTCGACCAGCGCGTAGCCGTCCTCGGCGGCCTGCCGGACGGCGGCCCGCAGCCGGTCGGGCGCCGTGATGGTGTGGCGGGTCAGCGGCTCGGGCGCGATGGCGGCCAGCCGTTCTTCGGGCTGGTCGGCCAGGAGCACCCGGCCCATCGAGGTGGCGTACGCGGGGAAGCGGGTGCCGACCGTGATGTTGACGGTCATGATGCTCACGGTGGGCACGCGGGCCACGTACAGGACGTCGTCGCCCGACAGCACCCCGACCGAGGCGGACTCGTGAACGCGGGCCACCAGGTCGGCCAGGTGCGGCTGGACGACCTCGCCGAACGTGCGCTCGGACAGGGCGGCGTAGCCCAGCTCCATCGCCTTGGGGAGCACGGCGAAGCGGGAGTCGTCGCAGGCCACGTAGCCCAGCCGCGCCAGGACCTGCAACGATCGCCGCACGGTGGCGCGCGGGAGCCCGGTGATCTTGGCGGCGTCGGCCAGGCTCAGCCCGCCGCGGGCCGAGCCGAGCGCCACCAGCACAGCGAGACCTCGGGCCAGCGACTGCAGGTATCCCGCGCCCAACTCGTCCTTTGCGGCGCGAGAAGGGTCCGCGGGGGCGGGTGCCAGAGGGGGCCGGGGCGCCGGCTCGGTCAGGGCCGCCTCCATGGCCGCGACCGCCTCGCGCAGCCGGGGCAGCGCGTAGTCGCGCAGGCTGGCGGCGGTGTGCCGGCTGGTGTGGCTGACGACGCTCACCGCGCAGACCGCCTCCCCCTGCGGGTCGCGTACGGGCACCGCGACCGCGACCAGGCCCGGCTCGATGAGCTGGTCGTCCTCGGCCCACGGCGCGGCGGGGTCGCGCAGGGCCAGGCCCGCCGCGCAGCGGTCGGCGGGCAGCAGGTCGCCGACCCGGAAGGCGACCGACATGGTGCGCCGGCGGGTGAACTGGCCGATGAAGCGCACCCCGTCGCCGTCCGGGACGGCCAGCGACACGGACTCGTCCAGCTCCTCGGCGAGCCGCTCGGCCGGCGGCGCGAGGGGGTCGCGCAGGCCGCCGCAGGCGAGGTACGCCTCGCCCAGCTCCATCAGGCGCGGCGCGGGCAGCAGGTCGCGCCCCTCCGCGCGGACGTAGCCGAGGTGGACCAGCGTGGCCAGCACGCGGTCGACCGTGGACCTAGCCAGGCCGGTGGCGCGTACGAGGTCGGTGGCGCGCACCCGCATGGGGCGCGAGCGCCCGGCGGCATCAGCCGTCAGCGCCCGAAGCACGGCCAGGCCGCGTTCGAGGGTCCCCGCAGGCTCCATCGGCCCTCCTTTGACACGGGCGCGGTCACGTACGCATACTCGACATCATAATAGTGAACTAAAGTTCACTATGCGAACACTCCCGATGAATGGAGCGTCGTGCGGAGAGACAAAGTGGTCGCGACCGCGGAGGAGGCGCTGGCCGGCGTGTCGGACGGCGCGTCGTTCGCGGTCGGCGGCTTCGGGCTCGGCGGCATCCCCAACGTCCTGATCCAGGCCCTCTACACCACCGGCGTGACGGGGATCGGCGTGGTGTCGAACAACTGCGGGGTGGACGGCGGCGGCCTCGGCATCCTGCTGGCGGCCGGCCGCATCGCCCGCGTGACGGCCTCCTACATCGGTGACAACAAGGAGTTCGCCCGCCAGTACCTCGCCGGGGAGCTGGAGGTGGAGCTGACCCCGCAGGGCAGCCTGGCCGAGCGGCTGCGGGCGGGCGGCGCCGGCATCCCCGCCTTCTACACCCCCGCCGGGGTCGGCACGCCGATCGCCGACGGCGGCCTGCCCTTGCGCCACAACCCGGACGGGTCGATCGCGGTGGCCTCGCCGCCGAAGGAGGTCCGCGAGTTCGACGGCCGCTTCTACGTGCTGGAGCGCAGTATCACCACCGACTTCGCGCTGGTGCGGGCCGCCAAGGGCGACCGCTACGGCAACCTGGTCTTCAACAAGGCCGCCCGCAACTTCAACCCCCTCGCCGCGATGGCCGGGCGGGTCACGGTCGCCGAGGTCGAGGAGCTGACCGAGCTGGAGCCGGACGAGGTGCACCTGCCCGGCGTGTTCGTCCAGCGGGTCCTGGTCCTGACCCCCGAGCAGGCCACCGACAAGGGCATAGAGAAGAGGACCACCTCGTGAGCTGGACCAGGGACGAGATGGTCGCGCGGGCGGCGGCCGAGCTGCGCGACGGCGACTACGTCAACCTCGGCATCGGGCTGCCCACCCGCATCCCGTCGTTCCTGCCGCCCGACGTGGACGTGATCCTGCACTCGGAGAACGGCATCCTCGGCGTCGGCCCCTACCCCGCCCCCGACGCGCTGGACCCCGACCTGATCAACGCCGGCAAGGAGACCGTGACCGTGCTCCCGGGGGCGTCGTTCTTCGACTCCTCGCTGTCGTTCGGGATGATCCGGGGCGGGCACATCGACGTGGCGGTGCTGGGCGCGATGCAGGTCTCGGCGAAGGGCGACCTGGCGAACTGGATGGTGCCCGGGAAGCTGGTCAAGGGCATGGGCGGGGCGATGGACCTGGTCCACGGCGCGGGCCGGGTCATCGTGATCATGGATCACACCGCCAAGGACGGCACGCCGAAGATCGTCAAGGAGTGCTCGCTGCCCCTTACGGGGAAGGAGTGCGTGCACCGGATCATCACCGGCCTCGGCGTCCTCGACGTCACCGGGGACGGGCTGAGGCTGGTCGAGACCGCGCCCGGGGTGAGCGTGGCCGACCTGCGCGACCGCACGGAAGCGGAGGTAGCCGAATGAACACCGTCTACATCGTGGACGCCGTCCGCACGCCCTTCGGCCGCCACGGCGGGGCGCTGGCCGGCATCCGCCCCGACGACCTGGCCGCCCACGTCGTCAGGGCCGTCGCCGAGCGCAACGGCGTGGAGGCCCCCGACGAGGTGATCCTCGGCAACGCCAACGGCGCCGGCGAGGAGAACCGCAACGTCGCCCGTATGGCCGCGCTGCTCGCCGGCCTGCCCGTGACCACTCCGGGCGTGACCGTGAACCGGCTGTGCGGCTCCGGCATGGAGGCCGTCATCCAGGCGTACCGCATGATCGCCCTCGGCGACGCCTCCACCGTGATCGCCGGCGGTGTGGAGTCGATGACCCGCGCGCCGTGGGTGCTGCCCAAGCCGGACAGGGCGTTCCCGGCCGGCGGGCAGGAGCTGGTCTCCACGACGCTCGGCTGGCGGCTGGTCAACCCGCGGATGCCCGCCGAGCACACCGTGCCGCTGGGCGAGGGCGCCGAGCTGATCGCCGACCGGCACGGCATCGCCAGGGCGGAGCAGGACGCGTACGCGCTGGCCAGCCACCAGAAGGCGGCCAAGGCGTCGTTCGAGCGCGAGATCATCCCCATCGGCGGCCTGACCAGGGACGAGAGCATCCGCGAGGGCACCGGCCCCGACCAGCTCGCCCGGCTCAAACCGGTGTTCAGGAAGGACGGCGGCACGGTCACCGCGGGCAACTCCTCCCCGCTCAACGACGGCGCGGCCGCCCTGCTGCTGACCGACGAGGCGGGGCTGCGCGGCCGCGAGCCCCTGGCCAGGATCGTCGCCGGTGCGGCCAGTGCGCTCGAACCGCGCTACTTCGGGCTCGGCCCGGTCGAGGCGTCGCGCAGGGCCCTGGCCAGGGCGGGCAAGGGGTTTGGCGACCTGGCGTCGGCCGAGCTGAACGAGGCGTTCGCCGCGCAGGTGCTCGGCTGCCTGGCCGAGCTGCCCGACCTCGACCCCGCCATCGTCAACCCCGACGGCGGCGCCATCGCTCTGGGCCACCCGCTCGGGGCCTCCGGCGCCCGCATCACCGGCACCCTGGCCCACCGGCTCGCCGCCGCCGGCTCCGGCACCGGGCTCGCGTCCCTCTGTATCGGCGTCGGCCAGGGCCTGGCCGTCGTCCTGGAAAGGTAGCCGCAGATGACCCCACCCCTCACCCAAGCCGACATCGACCGCGAGATCGCCGAGGTCCACAAGGCCCGCGAAGGCGCGGAGGCCGACCATCCCGATCGCGACTTCGCCCCCTACCGCAGCAGCGTGCTGCGCCACCCCAAGCAGCCGCTCGTCGCGCTGAAGGACCCGGAGGCGGCGGAGCTGGCCGGGCCGGTCTTCGGCGTCGCCGACGTCGCGCCGTTCGACGCGGACCTGACCAGGCAGCACGCCGGCGAGCCGCTCGGCGAGCGGATCACCGTCCAGGGGCGGGTGCTGGACCGCGACGGCCGCCCGGTACGCGGCCAGCTCGTGGAGGTCTGGCAGGCCAACGCCTCGGGCCGCTACCTCCACCAGCGTGACGACCATCCCGCGCCGCTCGACCCCAACTTCTCCGGCGTGGGCCGCTGCCTGACCGACGACGAGGGCCGCTACGCCTTCACCACGATCAAGCCCGGCGCGTACCCGTGGCGCAACCATGTCAACGCCTGGCGGCCCGCGCACATCCACTTCTCGGTGTTCGGCACGGCCTTCACGCAGCGGCTGGTGACCCAGATGTACTTCCCGAACGACCCGCTGTTCCGGTACGACCCCGTGCTCAACTCCGTCACCGACGAGCGGGCCCGGCAGCGGCTGGTCTCCGCCTACGACCACGACCTGTCCGTGCCGGAGTGGTCGCTGGGCTACCGGTGGGACATCGTGCTGGACGGCCCCGCCGCGACCTGGATGGAGGAAGGCCGATGAACCCCACCCCCTCGCAGACGGTGGGCCCGTTCTACGGCTACGCGCTGCCGATCCCCCGCGGCGGCGACGTCGCCGACGGCGGGATCACCGTCCACGGCCACGTCTACGACGGCGCGGGCGAGCCGGTGCCCGACGCGCTGCTGGAGTTCTGGCAGGCCGACCCGTCCGGCGGCCTCGCGGGCGCGCCGGGCACGCTCCGGCGCGACCAGGTCACCGGCGTGCTGCTGGGCAGGCGCGGGGTCGACTTCACCGGGTTCGGCCGGGTGGCCACCGACGCCGACGGCGGCTGGGCCCTGCGCACGCTCCCGCCCGGCAACGGCTACATCAGCGTCTGCGTGTTCGCCCGCGGCCTGCTCCACCACCTCTACACCCGTATCTACTTCACCCAGGACGCCTTCCTCGGCTCGCTGCCGCCGGAGCGCGGGCGGACGCTGGTGCCGGTGGAGGAGCGTACGGGCGTCTACCGGTTCGACATCCACCTGCAGGGCGACGAGGAGACCGTCTTCCTGGACTTCGGCTGATCTCCTCAGACCAGGCCCACCATGAAGCCCTCGTCGCGGATGCCCAGGTAGATGGCCGGGCGGTACTGGCGCATGGCGTGCTCGATGACCGGGATGTACTTGGGGTTCGAGCCCAGCGGGAGCCGGTAGCCGTTCTTGACCGTGTGGAACTCCCACAGGTGCTCCATGTCGGGATGGCGCGCGCGGAAGCCCGGGTCGGCTGGGAAGAGGTCGAGGCGGACCATCGTCTTGCGCATGATGTAGTCGGCAAGCTTGACGCGGCGCTGCTGCGTGCGCGAGATGCCCACCCCGGACAGCTCCGCCCACGGGGCCACCCACGGGCGGCCCTGGGGGTCGTCCCAGCGCACGCCGTGGACGTCGAAGACGAGCTTGCGCGGCCGGCTGAGCTTGCGCCAGGTGATGATCGGCAGCAGCCCGATGAACAGGAAGATCAGCCCGAGGACCAGGACGGCGACCGCGGAGCCCGCGCCGCCCGTCGTCTGCCCGGTGAGCGCCGAGAAGACCGCCATGAGCCCGATGGCCCCCGCGACGGAGCCGCCGATCAGCGCCTTCACCTTGGCGTCGCCTCCGACGTCGATCACCACGGGAGGCGGCGCGAAGGCGGGCTGCTGCTGCGGGGGGTAGGGAGCGTTGAACTGTGGCTGCTGCGGGCCGTACGTCATGAAACGGCAGGTTAGCCGTGATCACGGCGCGTACTGTGACGCTTCGTACTTTTGCGAAGCGTTCTGGGTCACCCTGCGGGGCGGATCTCGGTGAACAGGCGCAGCGTCACCGGCCGCAGCCGCCACCTGGGCCACCGCAGCCGCAGGGGCGAGAACCTGGCCGTGAGGACGATCTTCAGGTACGAGCTCCCGGTCTGCCCCACGGGCACCCGCGCGCAGAGCCCCGACACGTCGGCGCGGGCCGCCCGCCCGTCCAGCAGCAGCCGGCTGCTCCCGCGGACCTCGGATCCGCCCTCCAGGCTCACCGACTCCCACAGGAGCTCCGGCGCCCCGGGCAGGGAGAGCCGCAGCGTGAAGCCCGCCAGCGACCCGGCCGGGCTCAGGTAGAAGGAGCCGTCGAAGTCGCCGCTCCCGAGACCGGCCGAGAGCGTCGTCTCGCTGGCGTCCATGGCGATCCGCCAGGCGTTGGGATCGGTATAGGGGATCAAGGGGCTCACCTCGCTGTCCGGTAAGACGCGTCTACACAGACAAGACGTCGTAGCCCCCGCGAATGTGACAACCGGGTCAGCGTCGCGCGGGCACGGTCGCGTCGAGCCGGAAGCGATGATCCCGGGAGGCGGTCGTGAGGCGGCCGCCCCGGGCGGCGAGGCGGGCGGTGAGGTTGGCGACGCCCTGGCCGGGCTCGTCGGGACGGCCGGTGACGCCGTCGTTGTCCATGCGCAGCCGCACGAGGTCGTCGCCGGTGGTCAGGGCGATCGTCACGTGGCGGGCCTCGCTGTGCCGCAGCACGTTGGTGGCCGCCTCGCGGACCACGACGGCGAGCAGGGCGTCGACGCCGGCGGGCAGGGATGCGGGATCGGGGTCGATCTCCACGGTCGCGCCGGTCGCCTCGAGGACCTCGCGGGCCGAGGCCAGCTCGGCGCGCAGGCTGAGCCCGGGTTCGCCGTCCCCGGGGATGGCGCGCAGGTCGGCCAGCGCGGTGCGGGCCACGGTGACGATGCCGGCCAGCTCGGCCTCGGCGCGGGCGGGGTCGCGGGCGGCCAGCTCGGCCTTGACGGTGATCGCGGACAGGCCGTACCCGATCAGGTCGTGGACGTCCTGGGCGATCCTGCGCCGCTCCCGGGCCGCGGCCAGTCCGGCGAGCGCCAGCCGCGACTCGCGTACCTGGTAGACCAGCCGCGTCACGGCGGTCAGCCCGTAGAACATCGCCGACAGGCCGACCACCTCCACCAGGGCCGCCGGGACGCCCGCGGACGAGCCGGACCGGGCCAGGAGCACCGCGGGCACGCTCGCCACCATCGCCGCGTACAGCGCCCACGCCAGGCGCGGCGCGGGGATCACGATCAGCAGGGCGGCGGCGGCCCAGCCGACGAGCTGGTAGTAGGGGCGGTCCGGTTCGAGCAGCGGCAGCCACGCGAGCAGCAGTTGCGCGGGCAGCGTCCAGGCGGCGTGCCTCGGCCGGACGCCGGGAGGCCGCGGCAGCGCGTGGTACGCCTGCAGCGCGACCACCGCGATGACCGCGGCCCAGTACGCCACCCGCAGCCCGGCCGGCACCGGCGCGCGGGCGATGACGATGATCGCGGCGACGGGGACCCACAGGTAGACCACCGTCAGGATGGGCAGCGCGAGCCGCGGGGTCAGGTCGCCGGGCGGCGGGATCGGCGGCGGTTCGGGGCGCTGCCTGACCTGCCGCGCCGCCCGCCGGGTCAGCGGCGGGATCTCCCCGGCCCGCCCGGCGGCGGCCAGCCCGATGACGCGGGACAGCGTGGACCCGAGCACCGCGTCCAGGTCGTGGCCGGCCCGCTCGCGCTCCTCGGCCACCGAGCGCGCGGCCAGCTCGGCCCGGGTGGCGTGGAGCTCGTCGCGCAGGTCGCTGAGCCGCGTGAGGGCGAACACGACCAGCCCCTGCGTGGCCGTGTTGCCCACCGCGTTGACCCAGACGTAGGCGTCGGCGCCGAGGTTCACGGCGCCCGCGGCGGCCGTCACGCCGCCGAAGAGCACCCACCGCAGCGGCCCGCGGGCGACCAGGAGGACGGAGGCGGCGAAGAACGCCGACGGCCCGCCGAACGGCACCGGCCCCATCCAGGCGAACAGCGCTGCCTGGCCGGCCACCAGCCACCAGCCCCGCAGCCGCCGGGTCCGCGGGAGCGAGCACAGCAGTTGCAGAGCGAGGGAGAGCAGCGCCGGCACGCCCGGCAGTCCTGCGGCCGGGGGGATCACCAGGAGGAGGAGCACGACCAGGATGATGAGCGTGGACACTCGATCCCCACCGCGAGACGACCTTCACCGTTTCGCGGCCAAGCATCCCACAGCGCGGGTCCGGGTCCCGGGCGGGGATCAGCCGAACACGCCCCCGACCATGTGGTACGCGTACGCGACGGCCATGAAGCCCGCCGAGACGAGCGCGAAGGCCGTGTAGGAGATCCGCCCGGCCGGGCCCCACCAGCCCTTCCACCAGGCGCCCGCCGAGCAGGCCAGGACCCCGCCGCTGAGCACGAACGCCGTGGACGAGGCGATCAGGGCGGCCGTGAGCAGTGGGGACCCGAGGAAGATGGCGTCGGTCGGCGCGATGACGATCGTGACGGCGAGGCCGTACGCGAAGACCAGGACGAGCACGCCGGTCAGCCAGGCGAGCCACCACGCGGCCCGGTGCCGGGCGGGCCTGCCCCGGAGCCTGCGGACGAGCGCCGCGACCGGCATCCCGAGCCCGGCGAGCACGAACGCGGCCAGGCCCGCGTACACCAGCCACACGTGCAGGCCGGCGGCCGAGCGTTCGAACGTGGCCGCCTCCTCCTGATGGCCGCCCGCGAGCAGCCCGCGGCCGTCGAAGGCGATGCGCTCCTGGCCGCCCCGCTCGGCGAACAGCCCCGGCCCGACGAGCTGCCACGTCTGCACGGGTCTGGCGGGGTCGCGGGACAGGCCCGTCGTGGTGATCGTCCCGTCCCCCGCCGCCTCCACGGTCACGTTGCTGAACAGCGCGCCGAACCTCAGCAGGTCGCCGCGGATCCGGGTCGAGGTGTACGTCCCCGCGTACGCCGAGGTGTCCCCGCGCACCGGCCACGGCTGCTCCGGCTTGCCGGGGAAGTAGCGGTCGACGATCCGGTCGACCAGCTCGGCGGCGGCGGCCGCGGAGTCCTCGCCGTTGTAGACGGCGTACACGCCGGTCCTCTGGTCGGGCAGCAGGGCCAGGACGTGGTGGAAGCCGTTGATGTCGCCGCCCTTGGAGAAGATCCGGCGCCCGTTCCTGGACGTCTCCTCCAGGCCGTACCCCATGCCGGGGAGCCGGTCGTCCTGCGTGTAGTGGCGGGTCATCATGGTCGTGCCGACGTTCCTGCCCAGGCGGGGGTCGTCGCCCAGCAGCGCGATCATCAGCCGCCCCATGTCGGCGGCGGTGGTGACGGGCCCGGCCCCGGAGGCGGGCGACCCGTAGTAGCGCTTGTACGGAACGTCCCCGTTATATCCCTGGGCCAGGGTGCCGAGCAGGGCGACGGGCAGCGGCGCCTTGAACGACGTGCCCTCCATGCCCAGCGGCCCGAGGATGCGCGAGCGCACGTACTCGGCGAACGGCCGGCCCGAGGCCACCTCGACCAGGTAGCCCGCGAGGTTGTAGGCGTAGTTGTCGTAGGCGAGGACGGTCCCCGGCGGGCGCACCCGCTCCGGCCGGCCGTTCTTGACGACCTCGGCCAGGGGCTCGGCGGCGCCGGGATCCTCCCAGGACGAGCCGAGCACGCTGTCCGCGAAGCCGGCCGTATGGGTCAGCAGGTGCTCCAGGGTGACCGGCCGTCCGGGGAAGGTGTTCTCGATCTTGAAGGTCTTCAGGTACGTGTTGACGTCGGCGCGCAGGTCGAGCTTGCCCTCCTGGACGAGCTGGAGCGCGGCGATCGCGGTGAACGTCTTGGCCGTCGAGGCGGTGAAGAACCCCGTGCGGGCCGCGTCCACCGGAACGCGCCCGGCCAGGTCGGCGTAGCCGTACCCGCGGGAGAAGACCTGCCGGCCGCCCGACACCACCGTGACCGCCGCGCCGGGGATCCCGTGCGCGGCGAGCTGGGCGGGCACCACCTGGTCGACCAGCGTTCCGACGTCCTCCAGGTCGGTGGAGGCGGCGGCGGCTCCGCCGGACAGGCCGCACACCAGCAGCGCGGTCGCCAGCGCGGTCGCCAGGCCAGGGAACAGGGCTTTCTGCATGCCTCCCAAGATCGCGAACCCGGCCGGTCCCGGACCAGTGCCAGGCACCTCGATCCGGCATGTGAAACGCACGAACCGGACATCGGAAATATCATGGTCCCCAAGCTTCGGGGGGAGTCGAGAGTGATCCGGGTGCTGCTGGCCGAGGACCTGCATCTCATCCGCGGGGCGCTCGCCTCGCTCCTGCGCCTGGAGCCCGACATCGAGGTCGTCGCCGAGGCGGCGGACGGGGACGCGGTGCTGCCCGCGGCGCTGGCGCACCGGCCCGACGTGGCCGTGCTGGACGTGCAGATGCCCGGCATCGACGGCATCGAGGCCGCCGCCGCGCTCCGCGAACGGGTCCCCGGCTGCCGCGTGCTCGTCCTCACCCAGCTCGGCCGTCCGGAGGTGCTGCGCAGGGCGCTGGCGACCGGCGTCCAGGGCTTCATGCTGAAGGACGCGCCGCCCGCCGACCTCGCCGCGGCCGTGCGCCGCGTCCACGCGGGCGAGACGGTGGTCGACCCCGCCCTCGCCGCGGCCACCATCGCGGCCAGGGCGAACCCGCTGTCACCGCGCGAGGTGGACGTGCTGCGCCGGGCCGCCGACGGCGACGACCTCCCGGAGATCGCCGCCGCGCTCCACCTGACCAGGGGCACGGTACGCAACTACCTGGGGGCGATCGTCACCAAGCTCGACGCCCGCAACCGGCTGGACGCGGTCCGCATCGCCACCGAGGCCGGCTGGCTCTGACCCGCCGTCAGGCGCGCTCGCTCCGGGCCATCCGGTAGAGCCCGTACGCGGCCTCGATCGCGCCGAGCACCATCATGACCACGCCGACCTTCGACGGGGTGAACACCACGATCTCGACGTCGGTCCCGAACAGCCACAGCGCGAGCCCGATGACGAGGACCGCCAGTCCGGTGAGGAACGTCTTGCGGGCAGGAGCCATGGGGACCTCTTTCGATCAGGACCGTTTCCAGCAACGCTAGCGACGGCCCTGGTCTCCAGGCTTCCTGCCCGCTGAGGAGATCGGCGCACATCCTTCGGGTGACGCCACGGGACCTCATGATCGTCAGGCGGGAACGCCGGTGGCCCCCTTGGGCGGCGCGATGAGGCCGTACATGACCAGGGCGCAGAGCGCGATCGCGATCACCGACCAGAGCGGGAAGGCCACCATGAAGGCGAAGTGGCCGATCATCGCCAGCCCGGCCAGGACGACCCCGGTCCAGCGGGCCCAGGTCTGCCCGGCCAGCACGCCGAGCCCCACCGCGAACATCAGGACGCCGATCGCCAGCCAGATCACGCCCCAGGCGGTGTAGTTCCACACCAGGAGGCGGCCTCCGGGCG
Organism: Nonomuraea sp. NPDC051941; assembly: GCF_044593615.1. Lineage (NCBI taxonomy): Bacteria > Bacillati > Actinomycetota > Actinomycetes > Streptosporangiales > Streptosporangiaceae > Nonomuraea > Nonomuraea sp. NPDC051941. Next base: position 44,926 of record NZ_JBIUCF010000005.1, on the reverse strand, counting down.
TGACGAAGAAGTACGTCTTGAACAGGGCTATGACGCCCTCGATGATGTTGAAGACGCCCAGCACCATCGAGAGGGTGCCGGCGAATCCGAGCCAGCCCGAGTAACCACCACGGTGGAATGCGAACGGTGACGTTGACGTCGCCATGATCGTCTCCTTCCCGGCGAGTTGAAACTCCGGGTCGCCGTCTGCATCCATGCCCGAGATGTCTAAAGACAAAATCCCGCCGGGCAAAGCTATGTCCTCGCATCGGTAAAGTGCGCCGCCATTTAGCCACCGACTTTTCCCAATTTTTCCGGAAAATGGGGATTTGCTTGACCGACTACACCCGCGCGGAAACGACAAAGTGCGAGGGGTACCTTCACCGAATAATCTGGGAGTGGAAGCTCGGGCACCGGAGGCGCGGTGAGCCGAGCACCGGAGCCGTTGGAGCATTCATGACCACAACCGCACCGAACGTTTCGTGCCACCTGCCCGCGGAGCTCAACAGCTTCATCGGCAGGCGGCACGAAATCGCCGAGATCAAGCGGCTGCTGTCCGATGCCAGGCTGGTGACCCTGATCGGCGTCGGTGGCGTCGGCAAGACCCGCCTCGCCATGCGGGTCGGCTTCGACCTGCGGCGCAGCTACCCCGACGGCGTGTGGCTGGTCGAGCTCGCGGGGCTGGAGAGCCCCGAATTGCTGGTGCAGACGGTGATGGAATGCCTGGAAATCCAGGACCGTTCTGTACGCCCCTCCATAGAGGTGCTCACGGATCATCTGCGTGACAAGAAAATGCTCCTCATCCTGGACAACTGCGAGCACCTGCTGGACGAATGCGCCGCGGTGGCCGAAACGCTCATGCGCGCCGCCCCCGGTCTGCGGATCCTGGCCACGAGCCGGCAGACGCTCGGCGTCGTGGGCGAGCAGATGATGCCCGTTCCGCCGATGCCCATGCCGGATTCCGACGGTTCGCGGTCGTCCACGGATTCGCTGAAACAGTTCGACGCGATCCGGCTGTTCGCCGACCGGTCCCAGTCCGTGCTGCCGGGGTTCGAGGTCACCGACGACAACCAGGACAGCGTGGCGCGGATCGTACGGCGGCTGGACGGCATCCCGCTGGCGATCGAGCTGGCGGCCGTCCGGCTGCGGGCGATCTCCGTGGAGCAGCTGCTGGCCCGGCTGGACGACCGGTTCCGGCTGCTCACGATGGGGGCGCGCACCGCGATGCCCCGCCAGCAGACGCTGCGGGCGCTGATCGACTGGAGCTACGGCCTCTGCACCGAGCAGGAGCGGCTGCTCTGGGCCCGGCTGTCGGTGTTCTCCGGCGGTCTGGACCTGGAGGCGGCCGAGCACGTGTGCGCCGGCGACGGCATCGAGCCGGACGAGGTCGTCGATCTGGTGGTCGGCCTGGTGGGCAAGTCGGTGCTGGCCCGCGAGGGCGACCAGACCACGGTGCGCTACCGGCTGCTGGAGACGATCCGCCAGTACGGCCGCGACCGGCTGCGCGAGTCGGGCGACGAGGCGGCGCTGCGGGCGCGGCACCGCGACTGGTTCGCGGACCTCGCGAGCCGCGGGCAGCGGGAGTGGTTCGGCCCCGACCAGGTGGCCTGGTTCAACCGCCTGCGCGCCGAGCACGGCAACATCCGCAGCGCCCTCGACTACTGCCTTACGACGCCGGGCGAGGCGGTGCGCGGCCTGGCCATCGCCACGGCGCTGCGGTTCTACTGGATCGCGACCGGGTCGCTGCGTGAGCCCCGCGACTGGCTCGACCGCCTGCTCGCGACGGGCGACGCGGCGGCCCCTCCGGCGGGCCTTCCGGCGGGCCCAGCGGCAGGTCCGGCGGCGGGTGACGCGGCGCTGACCGCGCGCGCCAACGCGCTGTGCGTCAACGCGCGGCTGGCTGTGCTGCAGAGCGACTTCGCGCTGGCGGCGGACATGCTCGAGGAGGCCCGCGAGCTGGCGAAACGGCTCGACGGCGCGGTGATCCCCGCCGAGATCTCCTACGTCTCCGGACTGGCGACCCTGATCCAGCGCGACATCACCGGCGCGGCGGCCCTGCTGGAGGAGGCGGTGGCGGGCTACCGCGAGGCGGACTCCCCGATGGGGGTGGTGAACACGCTGCTGTACCTGGCCACCGCCCACTCGCTCCTCGGCCATCCCGACGAGGCGGTCACGCGTTTCAAGGAGGGCCTGGAGGCCTGCGAGGCCCGCGCGGACCACTGGTTCAGGTCGTACACGCTGTGGGTGTACGGGATCGAGGTGTGGCGGGAGGGCGACGTGGCCAGGGCGGTCGAGATGGAGCGCGAGGCCATCCGGCTCAAGCGGCCCTTCGACGACCGGCTGGGCACCGCCCTGTGCATCGAGGCGCTGGCGTGGATGGCCGCCGACGGCACGCCCGAGCGCGCCGCCGTGCTGTTCGGGGCCTCGCAGGAGCGCTGGCGGTCGTTCGGCGCTCCCCCGTTCGGCTACCTGTCCGGCCACCACGACGCCTCCGAGGCGCTGGCGCGCGAGCGTCTCGGAGAGGAGCGGTTCGAGGCCGCCTTCCGCAGAGGCACCGAGCTCACCCCGGCCGACGCGCTCGCGTACGCGATGTGCGAGAGCGTGAAACCGGCCAAGCCAGCGGCGCCGGCCCAGGCCTCGCCGCTCACCCGGAGGGAGATGGAGATCGCCCGGCTCGTCGCCCAGGGCATGACCAACAAGGCCATCGCCTCCGCGCTGGTGATCGCCCAGCGCACGGCCGAGGGACACGTCGAGCACATCCTGACCAAGCTCGGGTTCAACTCGCGCTCCCAGATCGCGGCCTGGGTCGGCGAGCAGGGCCTGCTTCCCGGGGGCGCCCCATGAGATCCGGCGCCGGCGTTCTGACCGACAAGTCCACCTTCGTCGGGCGGGCCCAGGAGCTGTCCACGGTGCGGAAGCTGCTGGGCAGGTCCCGGCTGCTCACCTTGACGGGCGCGGGCGGCGTCGGCAAGACCCGGCTGGCGCTCAGGGCCGCGGAGCTGCTGCGGGACACCTACCAGGACGGGGTCGAGGTGGTCGAGCTGGCCACTTTGGAGACGGGCGACCTGCTGGAGTCGGAGGTCGCCATGGCGCTGGGGTTGCGTGACGTGCGCCGCGACCCCATGGGCGTGCTGGTGGACTACCTGTCCGGCAAGCGGATGCTGCTGGTCCTGGACAACTGCGAGCATCTGAGCGCGGTCTGCGCCCGGTTCGTGGACCGGCTGCTGCGCTCCGCGCCCCGGCTGCAGGTCCTGGCGACCAGCAGGCAGACGCTGCGGGTCTCCGGCGAGCAGGTGCTGACGGTCGCTCCGCTGTCCACTCCCGATCCCGGCCCGGGTTGCGGCCACACGGTCAGGGAGGTCGGCCGCCACGACTCCGTCCGGCTGTTCGTGGCGCGCGCGGCGGGCGCCGTGCCCGGCTTCCGGCTGAACGCGCGCAACGTGGCGCCCGTGGCGGAGCTGGTCCGGCGCCTGGAAGGCATCCCGCTGGCGATCGAGCTGGCGGCGGTCCGGCTGCGTTCCATGCCGCTCGAACGCCTGGCACGGGAGCTGGAGGAACGCTTCGACGTGCTGGTCGCGAAGACGCCCACCGCCCTGCCCCGCCACCAGGCCATGCGCGCGACCATGGAGTGGAGCTTCCGCCTCTGCTCGGCCGGGGAGCGGCGGCTGTGGGCGCGGCTGGGGCTGTTCCCCTCCGGGGCCGACCTGGAGACCGCCGAGGCGGTGTGCTCCGGCGACGGCATCGACCGGCTCGACGTGCTCGACCACCTGACCGGGCTGGTGGACAAGTCGGTCCTGGTCAGGGAGGGCTCCAGATACCGCATGCCGGAGGCCCTGCGCGCGTACGGCTGCGAGCAGCTGCCGCCTCCCGAGGAGCGGCGGCTGCGCCGGCGTTACGCCGAGCACTACCGGGACCTGGTCACGGAGCACCGGATCGACCGGATGGTCCCCGAGCAGCTGGACCGCTACCTGCTCCTGCAGCGGGAGCTGCCCAACATCCGCGTCGCCCTGGAGATGTGCCTGAGCGACCCCGCGCTGGCGCCGATGGAGCTGGAGGCCGCGTCGGCGATGTGGTGCTTCTGGCTCCTGACCGGATCGTTCGTGGAGGGCCGCTACTGGCTGGGACGCGGCCTGGAACTGGTGCCGGAGGGCAGCCGGTGCCGTGCCTTGGCGGTCTGGGCCGACAGCCTGCTCTCCCTGCGCCAGGGCCAGGCCGCGACCGCCACGCGGCGGCTGGAGGAATTCATCGCCTTCGCCCGCCGGGAGGGCGACGAGCAGCTCGTGGCGCACGGCATCCGCAGCTCGGGCGTCGCGGCGTTCTACACCGGCGACGCCCGGCGCGGCCTGGCGCTGATCCGGGAGTCCCTCGCCCTCCACGAGGCCATGGGCGACATCGACGGCATCATGTTCAACCTCTACGTCGGGGCCGCGTACGGCTCGACCGAGGATCCCCGCCAGGCGAGCGAGTTCGGCGAGCGGCTCCTGACCCTGTGCGAGAGCCGGCGGGCCCTGGTCTTCCGCGCGTACGCGCAGCTCGCGCTGGGTGTCGCGCACTGGAATCTGGGCGAGCGCCGGCGCGCGGAGGCGTTGCTGACGGCGGCCACCGAGTTCACCGGGCGGATCAACGACCGGTGGTGCCTGACCCAGTGCCTGGAGGTGCTGGCCTGGCTCGCGGGCGCGCGGGACGAGCATGACCGGGCCGCCGCGCTGCTGGGGGCGGCGCACGCGATGTGGCAGGCGGTGGGGACCTCGCCCGAGTGGATCAGCTACCACGCGACCTCGCACGAGCGCTGCACGAAGCAGGCCCGCGCGGCGCTGGGCCGGTCGGCGTTCGCGACGGCGTTCCGCCAGGGGTCGCGGCTGGGGCCGCAGCGGGCCGCGGCCTACGCGGTGAGCGGCGCGCCGCGGGAGCGGTCGGGGCGGCGGGGCGTCCGGGGTTCGAAACCCGTCACGACGGCCGTGGGAGGCCGGCGGCGGCCTCGGTCAGGCACGTCTCCAGCCGGGTGACGATGGCCGGCGCCCCGGCCGTGTCGATCCGGCAGCAGTACAGGAGGCGTACGAGGGGCTCCTCGGCGATGGGGCGGGCGACGACGCCGTCCACCGTGTCCGTGAGCGCCAGCGCGGGCAGCACGGCGATGCCGAGCTCGTGGGCGACGAGTTGCAGCACCGTCCTGAAGTCGTCGCCCTCGAAGGCGAGCCGGGGACGGAAGCCCGCGGAGCGGGATAGCTCCGCGAGAGGGCCGAGATTGGGGCCGGTGACGGGGGTGCCGATCCACGCCTCGCCGGCCAGGTCGGCCAGGCTCAGCGACGTGCGCCCGGCCAGGGCGTGGCGGGCGGGGAGCGCGACCATGACCGGGTCGCGGCCGATGAGCGAGCGCCGCAGGCCCGGTGGCGGCGGCAGGGGGAACCAGCTGTAGTCGAAGGTGACCGCGAGGTCGAGGTCGCCGCGGAGCAGCCGCTGGTAGGCGTCCTCGGTCTCGTACTGGCTCAGCGTGACCCGCACACCCGGGCAGGCCCGGCGGAACGCGGCCAGGGCCGGCGGGACGAGGCCGGCCGCAGCCGAGACGAAGGCGCCCAGCCGCACCTCGCCCGACAGCCCGGCGTTCAGGGCCTCCAGCTCCGTCCGGGCCCGGGTCATCGCCGCCCGGACCGCCTCTTCGGCCCGCAGGAGGACGGTGCCGGCGGCGGTGGGGCGTACGGGACGGCGGTCCAGGAGCCGCAGCCCCGCCCGCCGTTCGAGGTCGGCGATCTGCTGGGAGACGGCCCCCTGCGTGTAGCCGAGCTCCTCGGCGGCCGCCGCGAACGAGCCCAGCCGGACGACTGCCTCCAGCGTGGCCAGGAGGCGGGGCTCCAGTTGTCCGGGCACGAGCATTAGCCTACCTAATGCCAGGCTTAGCAGACTTTGCTGGTGCTTATGGTCGGGCTGATGGAGCATGGAGGCACGTCGCCTGAAGAAGGGTTTCCACCATGGACCTCGCCGCCCTCGACGCGCTGGTCGACCGGCTGCCCCGCAGGCGGATCGGCTTCTACCCGACGCCCTTCCACCGCCTGGACAATCTGTCGGCCGCCTACGGGGCCGGCTTCTTCCTCAAGCGGGAGGACCTGGCGGGGCCCGGCACCATCAGCGGAAGCAAGACCCGCCTGGCCGAGTTCATCATCGGCCAGGCCCTGGAGGACGGCGTCACGCACCTCATCACGCAGGGCGTCTACCTGACGAACTCCGGCATGCAGTTCGCCGCCGCCTGCCGGGCGGCCGGGCTCACGCCGATCCTCTTCCTCACCCGGGACGAAGGACGCCACGGCGAGCTCGCGGAGTACCGCGGCAACCTGCTGCTGAGCAAGATCATGGACGTGGAGACGCACTACCTGCCCACCCGGGGCGGCGCCTACTGGGACACGGCCGACGAGCAGCAGCGCATCGCCGACGCGATGACCGCCCGCAAGGCCGAGCTGGAGGCACAGGGGCACAAGGCGCTGATCGTGCCCACCGGCGGCGCGCATCCGTACGGCTTCGTGGCGCATACGCTGACGTTCACGGAGATGATCCAGCAGGCCGGGGCGTCCGGGGTCCGGCTCGACTACCTCTACCACACCGCGGGCACGGGCACGGCGCTGCCGGGCCTGATCGCGGCGAAGCTGGTGACGCGGAGCCCGGTCGTCGTGCGCTCCATCGCGATCTGCGGCTACCGGCCCGGGAACTGGATCAACGTCGAGGTGATCGTCGACCGCGTGAAGCACATCCTCAAGCTGCTCGAGGTCCCGGTCCCCGCCGACGAGGTCATCCGCGCCGAGATCGACGTCGACGAACGGTTCATCGGCGAGGACTACGCGGTGCCCTCGCCGGAAGGCGTCGCCGCCATCAAGGAGCTGGCCCGCTCGGACGGCGTGTTCATGGGCCCCGTCTACACGGGCAAGGGCTTCGCGGGGCTGCTCGACCACGTGCGCTCGGGGCGGGTCGAGCCGGGCCGGAACGTGGCGTTCCTGCACACCGGGGACACCGCCAACCTGTTCGAGATCCCGCAGGTCGTCGGCGACGTGGCCGGCGGCCGGTAAGCGGGCGGTCAGGAGCGCGGGGACAGGCGGAAGACGCGCAGCTCGCGGCCGGAGCGCTCGGTGTAGCCGTCGTACAGCGGCCAGAAGCCGGTGAGCGCCTGCCAGGCCTGCTCGCGGTCGGCTCCGGCGAGCAGGGCGGCCGTGACGGGGATGACCCGCCCGCGGAAGGTCACGGTGGCCTGCGGGGTCTTGAGCAGGTTGCCGCTCCAGGCCGGGTGGTGCTCCCTGCCGAAGTTGCTGCCGACCACCAGGAACGTGCCGCCGTCCTCGGGCAGGCAGGCCAGCGGGCTCTGGCGCTCCTGCCCTGACTTGCTGCCGGTCGTGGTGAGCAGCAGGTGGGGGATCATCTGGTCCCCCATGAGCACGCGACCGCCGGTCACCCGGTTGACGAAGCGATCAAGAGGCGGGACGATCTTGGGCGCGACCCGCGCGAAACCCCTCGTGCCCGCGAGCCACTGGAAGAACGGGCGGAGCGCGGTGCTGACGCGTGCCATGAAACCGCCGCTGGACTGCTGCTGCTCGACCACGGTGCCCTCACGTCCTCGTTGCGCTGCCGACGGGGGCCAAGGATACTTCCCAACCAAGCGATTGGTCTACTCGGGGTCGGCCGGCCGGTCGATCCGGTAGACGTAGTGGGCGCGATCGTGGATCGGGTTGTCGGGCTCGAGCTCGCCCTCGGCCACCCGGCGCATCCCGGCCTTCTCCAGCGCCCGCCACGACGCGCGGTTGGCCGCCGAGACGGGGACCAGCACGCAGGACGAGCCGGGGATCTCCGTCCAGGTCCGCTCGATCACCGAGCGGATCATCTCCGGGCCCAGGCCCCGGCCGACCTGGCCGGGGTCGCCGATCAGGTAGTCGATGCTCACCGCGCCGTCGGGGACGGGGGTGAGCGTCGCCAGTTCGGCCAGGTAGTCGGGGTAGTCCGCGTACCGCGACCGCTGGACCAGGCCGAGCGGCCGGCCGTCGAGGAACACGAGCAGGTCCTCCGACGGCTCCTCCCCGCGGGCGGCGGGGCCGAAGTCGCGGGTCACCGCCTCCATCGAGGTCTCGTGGTTCCACCACAGCGCCACGTGCGGCTGCTCCAGCCACGTACGCAGCAGGGGGAAGTCCTCCTGGCCGAGCCGACGCCATGTGATCATCAGGACGCTCCGGGGGTGTGCTGCCGGCGGTAGTAGCGGGCCTGGCGGTCGCGGTGACCGCACGAGGGGTGGCACCAGCGCCGGCGGGGGTGGTTCTGGACGAAGAACAGCGAGCAGCCGGGGCCCTGGCAGCGGCGTACCCGATCCGCCTGGGGGCCGGTCAGCAGCTCGACGCAGCAGGTGGCGATGCTCCCGAGCACGGCGGCCGGGCCGGTGACGGTGCCGGTGACTGTGCTGGTCCAGCGCGAGGCCCGCGCGCCGCCGCTCCAGTCGAGCCGCAGGTACGTCGGCGCCGCCGCCGTGAAGTCGTTGACCCGCCGGACCGGCGCCGCGTCGGGAACGCGCCCCTCGACGGCGGCCGACAGCAGGGCGTGCACGCAGTCGCGCAACATCCGCACCCGGGCCGCGTGCGGACCCATCGCGACCGCGACCCCATGGCGCTCGGAGACCTGGGCGAACCACTCGCCGACCCGCCGGGCGTCCGGCAGGAAGTCGATCCGCGCCTCCCCCGCGCCGTACAGCGTGTTGGCCAGCTCCACCGCGAGAGGTTCCGTCCCGAGGATCGGGAACTCGACTGCCGTCACGATGCTGACGCTAACAGAGCACCGTAACAGTCAGCATCTGATTTATAGGGGTAGCAAGTCCCTGTACGGGGATATAACTTGGCGGCCGTGGAGGAACGCACAGGCAGGACCGGGCGGCGGCCGGGGGCCTCGACCACCAGGGAAGAGATCGTCGCCGCGGCGGCCAGGGCCTTCAGCGCGGGCGGCTACGAGGCCACCAGCATGCGCCAGGTGGCCGCGGACGCCGGCGTGGACCCGGCGCTCGTGCGCCGGTTCTTCGGCGGCAAGGAGCAGCTGTTCAGCGCGGTCGTGACGTCGGTGTTCCAGCCCGAGCAGGCCGTGGCCATGCTGCTGGACGGGCCCCGCGGCAAGCTCGGGGAGCGGCTGGCCGGATACGTCCTCGGCCTGCTCGGCGCGGTGGACCGGCCCGGCCCGGTGCTGGGCCTGATGCGCTCGGCCGCCACGAACGCGCACGCGGCCGCCCTGATCAGGGAGTTCCTCGCCAACGACATGCTCGGCAAGGTCACCAGGAAGCTCGGCGTGGACCAGCCCGAGCTGCGCGCGGCGCTCGCGGCCGGCCAGCTCGTGGGGCTGGCCATCACCCGATACGCCGTACGGGTGGACGCGCTGGTCTCGTCCTCGCCCGAGGAGCTCATCGCCTGGATGGCGCCGACGCTGCAGCGCTACCTCACCGGCCGGGCCCCCTGATAGGTGCTGCGGCTCATCCGGCCGGGCTCGCCGGGATGGCGCCGAGGGCGAGCAGGAGGTAGTGGCGCTGGCGCAGGGTGAGGTCCCCGATGCTGGCGCCGCTGAGGATCCTGCCCCTGCGCAGCACGCGGGTGATCTCGGTGCCGCTGCGCCCGGGCAGCGCCCGCAGCACCGTCTCCACGTCGGCCCCGATGGTGGCCAGGTCGGTGCGCGACAGCAGGGCCTCCAGGCCGAGCCGCCCGGCCGCGACGGCGGTGCGCAGCTCGCCGGCCGTCATCGGTTCGGGTCCGGTCGTCGGCTTGGGCCGCGGGGACGGCGGGCGCGGCTGCGGGGTGGGCGGCGCGCCCAGGCGGGCGGCGGCGACCGGTACGGCCGGGGCGGGGAGCGCGCCGGGGAGCATGGTCTGGGCGGTGACCAGCAGGCCGCCGACGGCCAGCACGCCGGTCGCCACGACGACGACCTGGCGGCGCGGCAGCCGGCCGCTGGCGCGGGCCATCTGCAGCCCGACCATCGCGGTACGCAGCAGCACGCCGGTGAGCACGCCCAGCAGGATCGGCACGCTCTGCGGCGGCAGCGGCGCCACGCTGGCCAGCACGACGCCGGCCGCCGGGCTGAGGCAGGCCAGCGCCAGCCAGGGAGCCAGCGGCTTGCGGGCCAGGTCGAGCATGGCCGTCAGGGCCACCCCTTCACCGGCCGAGTGGATCATGAGCGCGGCCACGACGATGATCGAGGCGGCCAGCACCAGGGTGGCGCCCTCGATCATGCGGTGCAGGCTCAGCGCGACGGCGGTGCCCACTCCCCCGTACACGGCGGCGCTGACGGCCTGCTCGACCCGCCGGTGCATGCCGGGGGCGTGCCGGGCACGCCGGCCCACGTCGTGCTGGTGGGCGCACCCGTGGCGGGTGAAGTGCGTGATGACGACGTACCCGAACAGCCCGGCCACCGCCACCAGCCACACGGGCACATGGGTCGCGACGGCCTCCCGCCAGGCATCGGGCATCACGTCGGTCAGTGCGGTGATGAGCATGAGCGCCGAGGCGACGGCCAGCCAGACGCTGATCCGGTCGGCCTTGCGCTGCGCCAGGTGGGCGCCGGCCAGCGTGGACAGGGCCACCAGGCCCACGGCGGCCCACACCGTCCAGACCGGCATGGCGGCCCCCATGGCCGCGTCGCGCGCCGGCAACGGCAGTACTGACCCCCCGAGCGGCAAGAACATGTGACGGCCTTTCTGGCTGGTGTGCGGTGATCGATCACTGAGCCGCGAGAGGGCCGGTGTGCGTGCCGTGGCCGGGCGTCGCGACGTCCTCCAGGACCGTGCGCAACCGGCCGAGCTGGGTGTGCAGGCTGTCCTGCAGTTGCCTGCCGTGGTCGGCGAGGACGGCGTCGAATTCGTTGAACTGCTCCTCGATGGCCTCCTGATAGGCCAGGCGGGCGGTCCTGGTCAGCGCCTCGGCCGCGGCGGCGGCATCGAGCCGCACCCGTTCGGCGCCGGCGCGGGCCTCGGTCAGCGTGTGGCGCGCCTCCTGCCTGGCGGCCTCGACGGTCTCCCGCGCCTCCTCCCGGGCGGCCTCGACGGTCTGCCGAGCCTCGTGCCGGGCGACCTCGACGGTCTCCCGCGCGCTCTCCTCCGCGGCGGCCAGCATGTCGGCCGGGGCGGGGGTGGCGGCGGCGAGACGCTCGCGCAGGTGGGCGTTGTCCTGCCAGAGCAGGCTGATCGTGGTCTCCACGGTGGACAGGAACGCGTCCACCTCGGCCAGGTCGTAGCCTGCCCGCAACCGGACCACGGTGAAGACCTGGTGGTGCACGGCGGTGGGGGTCAGCAGCGTGAGCTGGCCGGGGCCGGCGGCCTGGGCCGGCACGGTGACGAAGCCGTCGCCGACGGCATGGCCGTGCGGGATCGGGAGGCCGTAGACGTGGTCTTCGTGCTCGATGTGCATGACGGAGTTTCACCGAACCTTTCACCGTCAGCGCTGGAGCGGCCGGGCGCGCCCGCACCGGCCCCGGGGCATGGAGGGGTGCCCCGGATCGGGGGGAACCGGTGCGAAACCTTGACCGTCCAACCAGGCATTCTATACGCACAGTAGTTGACACGTTACCGTGTGCTTAAACATGCGAGCAGCCGCTCACGGGTAAAGGCCGCTTCGGATGTGACCAGGGTCACATCGACGACCTGTCCCCCCGGGCCCGACCCGTCCGTCCTCCTGCCGAGCAACCGGCTACGAGGAAGGTTCAAGGACATGGGCAAGCTGATCGTCATCGAGTTCGTCTCCCTCGACATGGTCATCGAGGACCCGGACGGGGCGGACGGGACGCCGTGGGGAGGCTGGGCCTTCCGGTACGGGCCCGAGTCGGTGGCCGGCGACAAGTTCGCGCTCGGCGAGGTGCTGGACACCGGGGCCATGCTGCTGGGCCGCGCCACCTGGCAGCGCTTCTCCCGCATCTGGCCCGGCAGGGACGACGAGTTCTCCCGGAAGATGAACGCCATCCCCAAGCTCGTCGCCTCGCGATCGTCGGACGGCGTCGAGGGGTGGAGCAACTCCTCCCTCCTGCGGGGCGACCTGATCGAGGAGGTGGCCGGGCGCAGGCGGGAACGGGATATCGTGGTCGCCGGCAGCGGCAGCGTCGTCGCCGCGCTGCGGGCGCATGACCTGGTCGACGAGTACCGGCTGCTGGTGTTCCCGACCGTGCTGGGCCGGGGACGCCGCCTGTTCGATCAGGATGACCGGCCCCTCGGCCTGGCTCTGGAGTCCGCCGAACGCATGGGTCAGGCCGTCCGCCTCGTCTACGGCCGCGACGCGGCGGCGTGAAGGAGACCACCGTGAGATACGCACTGCTGATCAACGAGCGGCCCGGAGCGTACGACGGGCTCACCGCCGACGAGCGCGCCGCCATCACCGCCGAGTACGTCGCGCTGATGCAGGACGAGCGCATGATCTCGGGCGAGCGGCTCCAACCGGCCGAGACCGCGACCACCGTCCGGGTCCAGGGCGGCCGGACGCTGATGACCGACGGGCCGTTCGCCGACACCAAGGAGATCTTCGGCGGGTTCTACATCGTCGAGGCGGACGACCTCGACGACGCGCTGGAGCTGGCCGCCCGCGTCCCCGCCGCCCGCCTCGGCGGATCGGTCGAGGTGCGGCCGCTGGTGGAGCGGTAGCCGGTGCTCGAGGAGATCTTCCGCGACCAGTGGGCCCGCGTGTTCGCCGCCCTGGTGAGCTACACCGGCGACGTCGACGTGGCCGAGGAGGCCGCGCAGGAGGCGTTCGCCGTCGCGGCCGAGCGCTGGGCCCGCGACGGGGTCCCGGACAATCCCGGGGCCTGGCTCGTGGTGACCGGGCGCCGCCGGGCGATCGACCGCCTTCGCCGGGACCGTACTTATGCGGACAAGCTCCGCATGCTGGACCGGCCGGAGCCGGGCGAGGAGGTGACGATGGACGAGTCGGCGGTCCCCGACGAACGACTCGAGCTGTTCTTCCTGTGCTGCCATCCGGCCCTGGCGGACGAGGCCCAGGTCGCGCTCACCCTGCGGGCCCTGGGCGGACTGTCCACCCCGGAGATCGCCCGGGCGTTCCTGGTGAGCGACGAGACGATGAAGCGGCGGCTCTCCCGGGCGCGCGACAAGATCCGCGCGGCCGGGATCCCGTTCGGGATCCCCCGGGAGCACCTGCTGCCCGCCCGCCTGGAGGCGGTGCTCTCCGTGCTCTACCTCATCTTCAACCAGGGGTACGGCGACGGCCGCGCCGACCTGGCGGCCGAGGCCGTCCGGCTGGCCCGGATCCTGGTCGAGCTCGTGCCCGGCGAGCCCGAGGCCGCCGGACTGCTGGCGCTGATGCTGCTGCACGACTCGCGGCGCGCCGCCCGGGTCCGCGACGGCGAGATCGTCCTGCTGCACGAGCAGGATCGCGGCCTGTGGGACGCGGCTCAGATCGAGGAGGGGCAGGCGCTGCTCGACCGCGCCCTCGCGCTCGGCGCCCGCGGCGCCTACGTGGTGCAGGCGGCCATCGCGGCGCTGCAGACCGAGGAGCGGATCGACTGGCGGGCCGTCGCCGCGCTCTATGACCGGCTGCGGGAGCTGACGGGCTCGGCCGTGGTCGAGCTCAACCGAGCGGTGGCGGTCGCCGAGGTCGACGGGCCGCGGGCGGCGCTGGCGATCGTGGACGGGCTCGGTCTCGACGGCTACCGGTACTTCCACTCCACCCGGGCCGAGCTGCTGCGGCGCCTGGACGACACCGCTGGGGCGCGGGCGGCGTACCGGAGGGCGCTCGACCTGGCCACAACGGAGGCCGAGCGCCGCTTCCTCACCCGCCGCCTCGGCGAGCTCTGACCTCTTGTCCCGGGTTTACAGACCTGTCAGTGTAGGATCATGCGTGAGCTGAAGCCCGGACTGGAACACACCTTCCGTTTCCGCGTCCCGGAGAGCAAGATCGTGGCGGGGCTGTATCCGGAGTCGCCGGAGTTCGCGATCATGCCGCCCGTCTTCGCCACCGGGTTCCTGGTGGGGCTGATCGAGTGGACGTGCGTTCAGGCGGTCGTGCCGTACCTGGACTGGCCGCGCGAGCAGACGGTCGGGACGCACGTCGACCTCAGCCACGAGGCCCCCACGCCGCCGGGCATGGAGGTCACCTGCCGGGTGCGGCTGACGGGGGTGGAGGGGCGGCGGCTGCGGTTCGAGGTGAGCGCCGAGGACGGGGCTGACGTGATCAGCACCGGCACCCACGAACGCACCGTCATCGACGCCACCCGCTTCACCGCCCGCGCCCACGCCAAGATCACCCCCACCCCATAACCAACCCACGCCACCGCCCACCCGCCGCCGACCGCGCCGACCGCGCCGACCGACCGGGCACGGCGGGCGCACCGGGCACAGCGGGCGCGCTACAGCGCTGATCGGGCACAGACCCCACCCATCGAACGCCCTTTGCACCGGCGCCGGGTCGGCGGAACGCGGCGCAGCGGGGACCGGCGCAACACGAACGGCGCCCAGCCCGCACCCACCGCACGCTTTGCACCGCCGGCGCCGGGTCGGCGGGATGCGACGCGGAGGAGACCGGCGCAACACGAACGGCGCCCAGCCCGCACCCACCGCACGCTTTGCACCGCCGGCGCCGGGTCGGCGGGATGCGACGCGGAGGAGACCGGCGCAACACGAACGGCGCCCAGCCCGGCGCTCTGGGGCGGCCCTCCCTTGCGCACCGGGGCGGTGGGCTGCCGGCGGGCCAGGGGTGCGGGCAGGTCGGGATGCCGATGGGCCAGGCGGTGCCGGAGGTCAGGCGAGATCGTGGGTCAGGGGGACGGGGCGAGGGTGTCGGGGTTGAGCAGGAGGTCGGCGCGGTCGCGGGTGGTGCGGATGGCGGCGGCGTTGGGCTCGTCGACCTCGGCGACCCAGCGGGCGGCCTGGGAGGGGGTCTTGCCGAACTGGACGTGCCGCCTCGTGAGCCGGTCCAGGCGGACGCGGTCGTCGATCTCCGCGTACCAGACCTCGGTCATGGCCCCCCGCACCCGCCGCCACGCCTCGTCGTCGGCGAGGAGGTAGTTGCCCTCGCTGACCACGACCCGCGCGGCCGGCGGCACCGGGATGGCGCCGGCGATCGGCTGCTCGATCTCGCGGTCGAAGGACGGGGCGTAGACGACGGTGCCGGTCTCGGCGCGGAGGCGGTGGAGCAGCGCCAGGTAGCCGTGGGCGTCGAAGGTGTCCATGGCGCCCTTGCGGCGCAGCCGCCCGAGGCGTTCGAGCTCGACGTCGGCCAGGTGGAAGCCGTCCATCGGCACCCACACCGCCGGCAGCCCGGCGGAGGTGAGGTTCTCGGCCAGCCAGCCGGCCAGCGTGGACTTGCCCGCGCCCGGGCATCCCGCGATGCCCACCACGACGCGCTCGCCGGACGCGGCCAGCCCGCGTACGCGCTCGATCAGCTGCGCGCCGGTCACCGGACGCCTCCGGCGAGCGGGGCCGCCGGGAGGCGGTGGACGCCGGGCGGCTGGGTAAGGCTCAAGATTCTCCTCGAATACGGATTTAGCGCGATATGTCGCTAATGAGCCGTCAGCTTATCCGCGCCCGCCCCCCGATTATCGATATACCCCATACCCCTACAATGTGTCTCCCCTCTACTAAGGAGCATCGTATGGATCACAGCGAGCACCACCACGCACACCATGAGGCCCCGCCCGCGGCCACGTGGGGAATGGCCGCGCAGGCGACCCTGCACTGCCTGACCGGTTGCGCCATCGGTGAGGTGCTGGGCATGGTCATCGGCACCGCCGCCGGCCTGTCCAACCTGACCACCGTGGTGTTGTCCGTCGCGCTGGCCTTCGTGTTCGGCTACGCGCTGACCATGCGGGGCGTGCTGCGGGCCGGTGTCGACTTCCGCACCGCGCTGCGGGTGGCGCTGGCCGCCGACACCATCTCCATCGCGATGATGGAGGTCCTGGACAACGCGGTGATGCTGCTCGTGCCCGGCGCGATGGACGCGGGCCTGTCGAACTGGCTGTTCTGGGTGGCGCTGGCCGGTGCGCTGCTGGTGGCGTTCGTGCTGACCACGCCGGTGAACAAGTGGCTCATCTCACGGGGCAAGGGCCATGCGGTGACGCACCAGTACCACCAGGGCCACTGAGCGTTCACTCCCCGTGCCATGAGCGCCAGAGCTCGGCGTACGTGCCCCCGGCCGCGACGAGGTCGTGGTGCGTGCCGAGCTCGGTGAGGCGGCCCTCCTGCATGACCGCCACCCGGTCGGCGTCGTGGGCCGTCTGGAGGCGGTGGGCGATGGCGATGACGGTACGGCCGTCCAGCACGGCGGCCAGGGCGCGCTCGGTGTGGCGGGCGGTCCTCGGGTCCAGCAGCGCGGTGGCCTCGTCGAGGATCAGCGTGTGGGGGTCGGCCAGTACGACGCGGGCCAGGGCCAGCTGCTGGGCCTGCGCGCCGTCGGGCCGGTGGCCCCCGGGGCCGAGATCGGCGCCGAGGCCGTCCGGGAGGTCGTCGATCCAGTCGGCGCCGACGGTGGCGAGGGCCGCGCGCAGCTCGGCGTCGGTGGCGGAAGGGGCGGCGATGCGCAGGTTGTCGCGTACCGTGCCGAGGAACACGTGGTGCTCCTGGGTGACCAGGACGACGCGTTCGCGCAGGCGGCCGGGGTCGAGGGCGGCGACGGGAACGCCGCCGACGGTGACCGTGCCGGTGCGCGGGGCGTCCACGCCCGCCAGCAGCCTGCCCAGCGTGGTCTTGCCCGCGCCCGAGGGCCCGACGATCGCCAGACGCTCGCCGGGGCGGACGGTCAGGTCCACCCCGCGCAGGACGTCGGGGCCGCCGTCGTAGGCGTAGTGCACGCCGGCGGCCACGAGCCGGTCGCCGTCCGGTACGAGCTCCGGCCCGGCGGCCGGCGCCGGCCCCGGGACCAGGGCGAGGCCCTCGACCCTGGCGAACGAGGCGCCGCTGCTCTGCATGCCCTCCAGGTGCAGGAGGATCGTGTCCAGGGGCTGGCCGAGCTGGCGGAGGTAGAGGGCGGCGGCGACGACCGTTCCGAGGGTCATGGAGCCGTTCGCCATGAGGCCGCCGACCAGCAGCACGCCGACCACCGGGATCGCGTACGAGATGTCCACGACGGGGAAGAGGACGCTGCGCAGGAACAGGGTCCGGACGCGGGTCCGGCGGCACTCGCCGATTGCCGCCTGGCAGGCCGTGATGCGGCGGTGTTCGAGGCGCAGCGCCGCGACGGTGCGCGCGCCGGCGGTGGTGGCGGCGAGCTGCTCGGCCAGCGCGGAGTTGGCCTCACCCTCGGCCAGGTAGGCCGGGATCGCGCGGCGCAGATACCAGCGGGCGGCGAACCAGATGCCCAGCAGGCCGAGCACCCCGCAGGCGCCCAGCAGCGGATCGAGCACGAAGACCGCGGCCAGGATGAACGCCGCCTGGACCGCGGCGATGAGGACGTCCGGCCCGGCGTCGCGCAGCGTGGCGCCGAGCGCGGCCACGTCGGTCGTCCCCCGGGTGGTCAGGTCGCCCGTGCCGGCCCGCTCGACCAC
Source organism: Nonomuraea sp. NPDC051941 (assembly GCF_044593615.1). Taxonomy (NCBI): domain Bacteria; kingdom Bacillati; phylum Actinomycetota; class Actinomycetes; order Streptosporangiales; family Streptosporangiaceae; genus Nonomuraea; species Nonomuraea sp. NPDC051941. The sequence goes on along the minus strand of NZ_JBIUCF010000005.1, from coordinate 27,478 downwards.
CGAGACGGGCAGGTCGAGGGCGCGTTCGGTGAACCGCTCGCGGATGCGCGCCAGCGTGCGCTCGCCGAAGCGGTGGCCGACGTGGCCCGCGTAGCGGGACAGGACGAGCTGGACCAGGGCGGCGGCCAGGATGGCCAGGGCCAGCCGGTCCACGGCGGCGGCCCCGGCGCCGGACTTGACCGCGTCGACGATCCGGCCGAGCAGCCACGGCCCGGCCAGCCCCGCGACGGCGGCCAGGGCGTTGAGGGCGATCATGGCGGCGAAGGCGCGGCCGTCCAGGCGGATCAGGCGCAACGCCGCCCGCCGCACCCGGGCCGGCTCGGCGACCGGCAGGGCCCCGGTCATCGCACGGGCCGGCTGGGCGACGGGGGCCGGCTGGGCGACGGGGGCCGGCTGGGCGACGGGCTGCGGCTCGGTCATCGCGCGGCCTCCTCGGGCGGGGATCCGGTCATCGGGCGGCCCGCTCGGGTGGTGTGCTGGGCTCGTCGTCGCGTGACACCAGCAGGCGGTAGCCCGGGTGCTCGTGCAGCAGGTCGCGATGCTCGCCGGCCGCCGCGACCGAGCCGTCCACGAGGTAGTACACCGTGTCCGCCCGGTCCAGCAGCAGCGGCGAGGTCGTGGTGACCACCGTGGTACGGCCCCTTCGCGCCTCGCGCAGCCGGGCGGCGATGGTCGCCTCGGTGTGGGCGTCCACGGCGGAGGTGGGCTCGGCCGCCAGCAGGATCTCCGGGTCGGCCAGCAGGGCCCGGGCCAGGCGGACGCGCTGGCGCTGCCCGCCGGACAGGTTGCGGGCCTGGGGGTCGACGGCGGAGTCCAGCCCGTGCGGCAGCCCCCGGACGATGTCCTCGGCCATGGCCGCGTGGACCGCCCGGCCCACGGCCTCGTCGCCGGGATCGTGCCGGCCGGCGACGACGTCCCGCAGCATGCCGGCGAACAGGTCCGCCTCGTTGTCGGCCAGCAGGATCCGCTCGCGGACCCGTACCGGGTCAATGGTGTCGAGCCGGATCCCGCCCCAGGTCGCGGCCGACGCGGTGAACCCGCCCAACCGGTCGAGCACCGCGGCCGAGTCCCCCGGCCGGGCGCCGACCAGCGCGGTCAGCCTCCCCGGCGCGATCTCGACGCCCGAGGCCGGGTCGCGCAGCGGCGCGGGCGACGCGGGCGGATCCGCGTCGCCGCCGGTGACGTCCGGTTCGAGGGTGAGGAAGTGGATGACCCGGCGGGCGGCCACGAGGCCGCGGCTGAAGCCGTACCCGGTCTCGATGAGGTTCGTGACCGGCACCACCAGCACACCGGCGTACCCGTACACCGCGACCAGCTCGCCGGTGGTGATGTCGCCCTGCGCGGCCATCCGGGCCGCCAGCCACGTCACGGCGCCGAGGAACACCGTGGGCAGGCCGACCCCGAGGGCGTGGATCCAGCTGGTGACCGCGCCCACCTGGTAGCCCTTCTCCCGGAGCTCCTGGGAGCCGCGCCGGTAGCGCTCGGCGTACACGTCCTTGCCGCCGATGCCGTTCAGGACCCGCAGCCCTCCGGCGATGTCCCCGAACCGGGCGGCGAGCTCGCCCTGCCGCAGCCGGTACGCCGTCTCGGCGCCGCGCAGCCGTCCCAGCAGCGGCCCGACCAGCATGACCAGCAACGGCACACCCAACAGCACCACCGCGGCCAGCAGCGGCGAGACGGCCAGCAGCAGCCCGGCCACGACGACATAAGCGAGCACCGCGCCGACGCCGGGCCCGGTGATGGTCAGCGCGTGGGCGATCAGGCCGGCGTCGCCGAACCCGATCGTCACCACCTCCCCGGCCGTGACCTTGCGCGGGAGCGCCGCGCCCAGCCGCGTCGCGTGCAGCACCACCACCTGTACGGTGCGGAACGCGGCGTCCATCCGGACCCTGGTCATCGTGCGATGGCGCATGATGGCCAGCCAGGCGTTCAGGACGCCGACGCCGAGCACGGCGGCGGTCCAGCCGGCCAGCGCGGGTCTGTCGCCCGGAGCCAGGCCGTCGTCGATGGCGCGGGACAGGAAGTACAGCGGCAGCGTCAGGCAGACCATCCAGGCGGAGCCCAGCAACGCGCCGACGGCGATGCGGCCGGGCTGACTCCTGACCAGCCACCACAGGTATCGTCCGGCGCTTCGGCGGTCAGGAGTCCCGGGTTCCACGAACTTCACCCTATTTGACCGATCTCCGGAACGATGATGGGGTACGTCCCAGCGTCGCGGTGCACCCGGCAAACAGATCGCCGAGGGCACGGAGGCGCCGGAACATGGGACCCCCATGGAAACACCCGACGGGCGCCTGGCGGCGTTCGGCAACCAGTTGATCGACGTGCACCTCTGGCTCCGCGAGCAGCTCGACGCGCTGCGCGAGGACGTCGAGGCCTATCTCGCGGGCGGCGCGCTCCCCCGCGACCTGCGTACCCACTGCCTGACCTTCTGCTCCGCGCTGGAGCGGCACCACACCGGCGAGGACGGCGGCGCCTTCCCCGAGCTCGCCCGGAGCTTCCCCGAGCTGCGCCCGGTGCTGGAGGAGCTGCGCCGCGACCACCGGCTGGTGGACGATTCCCTGCGGCGGTTGCAGGCGCTCCTCGACGGACTCGGCCGGGACCACGACCCGCTCCTGGTGCGCGGCGAGCTGGACACTCTCGCCGCGCTGATGGAGACGCACTTCGTCTACGAGGAGAAACGGATCGTCGCGCCGCTCAACGCGCTGGACGCCCCGGAGTGGCGCCGGGCCAGGCCCGACTTCCTCATGTCCTGATCAGCGGCGGAGCTTGTACCGGATGGGCAGGTGCTTGATGCCCCCGACGAAGGTCGTGGCGCTCCATTCGGGCCGACCGGCGAGCTCGACGCTCTCCAGGCGCGGCAGCAGCTCGGCGAACAGGGCCTTCAGCTCCATCCGGGCCAGCGCCGCGCCGAGGCAGTAGTGCACGCCGAACCCGAAGGCCAGGTGGCGGTTGGGGTCGCGGCCGGCGTCGAAGGCGAACGGGTCGGTGAACACCTCCTCGTCGCGGTTGGCCGACGGGTACGACAGCAGCACCGACTCGCCCGCCTTGATGTCCACGCCGTTGAGGCTGGTGTCGGCCGAGGCCGTGCGCATGAACTCCTTGACCGGGGTGACCCAGCGGATCATCTCGTCGACCGCGAGCGGCAGCAGGCCGGGGTCCTCGCGCAGCCGGGCCAACTGGTCGGGGTGTTCGATGAGGGCGTGCAGGCCGCCGGCGACGGTGGAGCTGGTGGTGTCGTGGCCGGCGGAGGCGATGATGACGTAGTAGGAGGCCGTCTCCATGTCGTTGAGCGGCTTGCCGTCCACCTGGGCGTTGGCGATGGCGGAGGCCAGGTCCTCGGTGGGGTGGGCGCGGCGGGCGGCGGTGAGCTGCTGGAAGTAGGCGAAGAAGTCGAGGAGCACCGCGAACTGGTCCTCGGCGGTGTCTCCGCGCCTGGTCTCCGCGTCCGCGCCGCCGAACAGCTCCTGGGTGAGCTTGAGCATGCGGGGGAAGTCTGACTCGGGCAGCCCGAGCAGGGAGAGGATCACGTACAGCGGGTAGTGCACCGCGACCTGGGTGGCGAAGTCGCATTCGCCGCCGTACTCGGCCAGCCGGTCCACGTAGCGGCGGGCGAGCTCCTGGATCCGGCTCTCCATGGCGCGCATGGCCTTGGGGCGGAACCAGTCGGCGCCGATCGCCCGGACCACCCGGTGGTCGGGGTCGTCCATGTGGACCAGCGTCTTCAACTGGATGCCCTGCGCCGCCTGCTGCCTGGCGTGCTCCTCGAACGCCTTCTTGCCCAGGACCGGGCGTGGCGCGCTGAGCCAGAGGGCGTTGTCGCGTTCGACCCGCATGATGTCGGCGTGCCGGGTGACGGCGTAGAAGGGCGTGTACTCGGGCGCCTCCACGAGATGGACCGGGGCCTCCCGGCGCAGCAGGGTGAGCGCCTGGTGCAGCCGCGGCTCGTCGGCGTAGGCGAGGGGGTCGGCCAGCATGAGCCCCGCCTGCTCGATGGTCATGTTCATGATTGATTCCCTACCAGGACTTGGAGCTCGGTGTAGCCGTACAGGCCCCAGGGGCCGTTCTCGACGCCGAGGCCGCTCCACTTGTGGCCGCCGAAGGGCAGGTCGGGGCGGACACCGCGGCCGTGGGCGTTGATCGAGACCTGGCCGCAGTCCAGCTCGGCCGCCACCCGCGCGGCCCGGTCCAGGTCGGGCGACCACACCGACGCCGTCAGCCCGTAGGCGGTGCCGTTGGCGCGCTCGACGGCCTGGCCGAGGTCGCGGTAGGCGATGACGGGCAGCGCCGGGCCGAACTGCTCCTCGTCGACGACGCGCGTCCCGTCCGTCGCGCCGGACAGGACGGTGGGCTGGTAGAAGTAGCCGGGCCGGTCGATCGGCCGGCCGCCGGCCGCGGCCACCGCGCCGTGCTCCAGCGCGTCGCCGACCAGGGCGGCGACGCGCTCGTACTGCGGGCGGTTGTTGATCGGGCCGAGCTGGGCGCCGTCGGCGGTGCCGGCGCCCACTCGCACCGACCGGGCCCGTACGGCCAGGGCCTCGACGAGGTCGTCGTACAGCCGCTCCGGCGCATAGACCCGCTTGACAGCCAGGCAGACCTGGCCGTTGTTGGCGAACGCGCTCCAGAACAGGCTGTCGGCGATCCGCTCGGGGTCGGCGTCGTCGAGGACGATGGCCGGGTCGTTGCCGCCGAGCTCCAGGGTGACCCGTTTGAGGTCCTCGGCGGCGGCCGCGGCGACGCGCTTGCCGGTGGCCGTCGAGCCGGTGAAGCTGATCTTGCGAGGTACGGGATGGGCGGTCATGAGGGCGCCGAGGGGGTCGCGGCCGCTGATGACGTTCAGCACGCCGGGCGGGAGGATCTGCGCAAGCATCTCCCCCATCGCCAGGGTGGTCAAGGGCGTGTACGGGGAGGGTTTGAGCACCATGGTGTCGCCGGCGCGCAGAGCCGGTGCGATCTTCCACATGGCCAGGGCGATCGGGAGGTTCCACGGCGTGATGGCGGCCACCACGCCGAGCGGGCGCCGGATCACCTCGGCGGAGCCGTCCTGCGACACCTCGCGTGGCAGGTCCAGGTTCGGCGTGGTAGCGCAGCCACGTCACGGCGGTGTCGACCTCGCGCCGGGCGTCCTTGAGGGGTTTGCCCTGCTCCGCGGCGAGGATCGGCGCGAGCCGGTCGGCCGCGGCCTCGAGCCCGCCGGCCGCCTCCCTGAGCAGGTCACGGCAGTGTGGCACATGCCCGCGCCCGCCACGCGAACCAGTGCCTCTCCGGGGCCGGGCGCGGCGAGCGAGACGTCCTCGACGGGGAACGGCCTGCCAGGGTCGCGCAGGACCGCCGCTCGAGCTCGCATCACTCTCCCGGGAGGCGATCGCTTTTTTTGGATGGAGCTGTCCAATTCAATGGCGACGCTATGGCCGTTCCCTGGGTGTGTCAAGCATGCGGCTCGGTCATCGACACGTCCACCTGAACCGCTGTACGGTACTTTTGGACCACATAGCGGTACGGACAGGGGTTCGATGACCGACAACTCATCACCGCGGCTGCTCGACGGCGTACGCGTGCTCGACATGACGAACGTCCTGTCCGGCCCGTACGCCGGCTACCAGCTCGCCCTCATGGGCGCCGACGTGATCAAGCTGGAGATCCCCGGCACCGGAGACCTGGCCCGCCAGCTCGGCGCCGACCCCCGCCTCAGCGACGAGAACCTCGGCGTCTCCTTCCTGGCGCAGAACGCGGGCAAGCGCTCGGTCACCGTCAACCTCAAGCACGCCTCCGGCCGCGAGGTCTTCACCAGGCTGCTGGGCGAGGCCGACGTGCTGCTGGAGAACTTCCGCCCCGGCGTACTGGACAAGCTCGGCTTCGGCTGGGAACGGCTGCGCGAGATCAACCCCGGCCTCGTCTACTGCGCGCTGTCCGGCTTCGGCGCCACCGGGCCCATGCGCGAGCGCCCCGCCTACGACCAGGTGATCCAGGGCCTGGCGGGCATCATGAGCGTCACCGGCACCCCGGACACCGCGCCCGTACGGGTGGGCTACCCGGTGTGCGACAGCGCCGGGGGCATCACCGCCGCCTTCGCCGTGGCCGCCGCCCTGCACCGCAAGCTGCGCACCGGGCAGGGCGCCCACCTGGACGTGTCCATGCTGGACGCCGCGCTCACGGGGATGGGCTGGGTGGTCTCCGACTACCTCGTCGCCGGGCGGGAGCCGGCGGCCATGGCCAACGAGAACCGTACGTCGGCGCCGTCGGGCACCTTCGAGACCGCCGACGGCCAGCTCAACATCGCCGCCAACAAGCAGGAGCAGTTCGAGACCCTCTGCCGGGTGCTGGGCCGGCCGGAGCTCATGAGCGACCCCCGCTTCCGCACCAGGGACGACCGCAAGACCCACCGCGACGCCCTGCGCGAGGAGCTGGAGAAGACGCTGAAGACCAGGTCGGCGGCCGAGTGGGACGAGATCCTGCTGCCGACCGGCGTGCCCGCGGCGCCGGTGGTCACCGTCCCGCAGGCGCTGCGCTCGCCGCAGGTCGAACACCGCGGCCTGCTGCACCGCCTGCCCTCCCCCGCCCCCGGCGGCGGCGAGCTCGTGCTGCTGGGCGGTGCCGCCCACGTGGACGGCCGCCCCCTGGCCCCCACCGGCCCGCCCCCGAGGCTCGGCGAGCACACCGACGCGGTGCTGCGCACCCTCGGCTACTCCGACACCGACATCGCCCGCCTGCACCAGGAAGGAGCTATATGAGCACGATGACAGAGCAGGTGACCGGATGGTGGGCCACCGCCATATCCGACATCTCCCCCGGCGTCATCCGGCTGCACGGCTATCCCGTCGAGCAGCTCATCGGCCGGCTGTCGTTCGCCGACACGATCTGGCTCATGCTGCGCGGCGAGGTGCCCTCTCCCGGGCAGTCCGCGCTGTTCGAGGCCGCGCTGGTGTCCGGGGTCGACCACGGGCCGCAGGCGCCCTCGATCGCCGCCGCCCGCATGGCCGCCACCTGCGGCGTCGGCCTCAACACCGCCGTGGCCACGGGCGTCGGGCTGCTCGGCGACGTACACGGTGGCGCTGGTCAGGAGTGCATGGCCGTGCTGGCCGACATCCGTGTGCGAACCACCGCAGACCCGGCAGAGGCCGATCCGGCGGAGGTGGTCTCGGGGGTGCTGGACGGGTATCGGAGTGCCAAGCGGTACTTCCCCGGGTTCGGTCACCGCTTCCACCCGCGCGATCCGCGCCGCGACCCCCTCGTGCGGGCGGTCGAGGACGCGGTCCGCGACGGCGTGGTCGAGGGCGCGTACCTGCGGATCGGGCTGGAGATCGAGCGGCAGCTGGCGCCGGTGCCGATGAACGTCGACGGCGCCACCGCCATCGTCTACAGCGAGCTCGGCTTCGCGCCCGAGCTGGGCAGGGGCCTGTTCGTCCTGTCACGCGCGGTCGGCGTCCTGGCGCACGCGTGGGAGGAGCACGGCGAGGGCCGCCGCATCAAAGGCCCCATACCGCCCCCGCTGCTGCCCGCCTACCGGGGACCGGAACCCCGCGACCTGCCCGCCGCCCGGCACTGAAACGGCGCTGAAACGCCCGCCGGGCGGCGCATGATCGCCGCTGGTCCCGTACGGGTAACATGCCGACATGCCGCCGACCCGCGAACACGCCGAGCTGAAGCTGCAGCCGTTGCCGCACGCGGGCCGGTCGCTGGCCGAGCAGGTGATCTCCGAGGTGCGCCGGGCGGTGCACACGGGCGCGATGGTCCCCGGCCGGCTCTACTCCGTCTACCAGGTGGCCGAGCAGCTCAACGTCTCCAGGAGTCCGGTCCGCGAGGCGATGCTGCGCCTGGCCGAGGCGGGGCTGGTGCAGGTCGAGCGCAACCGCGGGTTCCGCGTCGTGCTGCCGCACCCCCGGGAGATCGTCGAGATCTTCGGGGTGCGGCTGGCTCTGGAGCTGCCCGCCGCGCGGCGGGCAGCCAGGGGCGACGCCGCCGGGCTCGGCGCGGCGCTGCGGGCGACCATGGAGGAGATGGCGGCGGCGGTCGAGGCGGCCGACGAGGCGCTGTTCTTCCAGCTCGACCAGGCGCTGCACGACCGCCTCCTGGTCGCGGCGGGCAACGGCAGGGCCCGCGCGATCGTGGGCGGGCTGCGCGACACCATGCGCATCCTCGGCACGTCCACGGACGACCGCTCCCGCACGCTGCGGCAGGTGCACGAGGAGCACGAGCCGATCGTGGCGGCCGTCGCGGCGGCGGACGCCGAGGGCGCGGTGCGCGCGATGCGCGCCCACCTGACCAACACCGGCCTCATCCTGGCCCGGCAGGCGGCCAGGGCCCAGGGCGAGCCGATCGACGTGGACGCGTTGTGGGCGTCCATCGTCGAGGAGCCGCAGCCGGGCTGACGGGCCATCGCCGAAGACTCGCAGCCGGGCCATCGGGCCATCATCGACGAGCCGCAGCCGGGTTAGCGAGCCTGGGGCAGGGTGATCTCCCGGGCCAGGCCGAGCTCGTCGCGGACGCGGGCCAGCGAGGCCGCCCGGGTCGACGCGTACAGCTCGTAGGGGTCGTGCAGCGGGCGCCCGAGCACCGCGGCCAGCGCTTCGGGGCCGAAGTCCGCGCCCGCCGCCGTCACGTCCTTGGCACCGTCGGAGGTCAGGTTGGACTGGAAGATGCCGGCGGCCGAGCGCGGCAGGAAGTCCTCGTACACGATGGGCCGGGCGCCGATCCACCCGTCGGCCAGGAGCGTCGCGAGGTCGGCGGGTGCGGCGCCGCCGGGGCGGGCGTCGAGGACGTGGAAGGTGAAGTACGCGAGGTCGCCCGCGGCCAGCTCGGCCTCGCCGCGCGGCACCCGGTCCGCCCACAGCTTGGCCCCGGCGGCGTTGCGCTCCTCCGCGGTGACCCGCTGCCCGGCGAGCAGCGCGTCCAGCTCGGCCGACAGCTCGTCATAGAGCGCGCGTCCGGCGGGCGTCACGGCGATGCCGCGCGCCTCCACCTCCCCGAACCGCACCCGCAGGTCGTCCCGGACGACCCGGCCGTCGTCCTCCCTGAACAGCCGTGGCTCGGCCAGCGCGCGGAAGGAGGTCTGGCGCAGCAGGAGGTCGGGGCCGTCCCAGCGGGGCGGCCCCTGGATGGCGTCGATCATGGTGATGCCGCGCTCGCTCATGCGGGCGTAGAGCGCGTCGATGTCGAGCACGCGCGGGGTCAGGTGGTTGACGTGGGTGGAGGCCACGCCGCCGATGTCGGCGGCCACGGCTGACACGCGTTCGAGCTCGGCGTACCAGCTGCGGGAGACCGGCTCCGCGGACAGCTCGAACGCCCGCGTGGCGAGCATCAAAAACTCCTCGGCCGCCTCGTCGTCCAGGCCGCCCTCGGCCTCGGCGCGGTCGGCCAGGTCGAGCAGGCGCGGCGGGAACAGCCGGCGCGCCCCCAGGAACTCGCCGAGCCGGCGCTCCAGGTCCGCGCCGAAGAACCGCCGGTCGCCCGTCACCAGCATGGAGGTGAACACGCGGAAGGGGTTGGCGGCCAGCTCGGCCTCGTCCACGGGGCGGAAGGCCGTGGAGACGACGGGCACGGAGCTGCCGGCCGCCTCGCGCAGGTCGTAGTAGCCGACGGGGTACATGCCCATCGCGCCGAAGATCCGCGCGACCTGCGCCAGCTCGGCCGGGGTGCCGACGCGGATCGCGCCGTGCCGCTCGGCGGTGACGCGGCCGATGGAGCCGAGGCGTTCTGCGCCGGCGCCCATCCGGGCCAGCACCTCGCGGTTCACCTCCTGGGCGACGTCGACGAGCGTGTTGTACGCGGGGACCTCGGTGCCGTACATCGCTGACAGGCGCCGGGCGAAAGCCGCCCGGAGTGCGGTCGCGTCGACCATCGTGCCTTCTCTCCTCGCCGCCGGAAGCGAGTAGCATGCTACATGGGTCGCATGTAGCATGCTACTTATGGACCGCGCAGCCGCTCTCGCGACCGACCTCCGCCGTCGCGGGGTCACCGACGTGCTGGACGACTCCACGTCGCGGGCGCTCCACTCCTCCGACGCCTCCCTCTACCGGGTGCCGCCGCTGCTGGTGGCCCGGCCCAGGTCCGCCGAGGACGTGGCGACGGCGATCGAGCTGTGCGCGCGCCACGAGATCCCCCTCACCGCGCGCGGCGGCGGCACGTCGGTCGCCGGGAACGCGATCGGCCCCGGCCTGGTGCTGGACTTCAGCCGCCACATGGACCAGGTGCTGCGGGTCGACGCCGAGGCCCGCACGGCGGTGGTGCAGCCGGGGGTGGTCCAGGCCGCCCTGCAGCGGGCGGCGGCCCCGTACGGGCTCAGGTTCGGACCCGACCCGTCCACCCACACCCGCTGCACGATCGGCGGCATGATCGGCAACAACGCCTGCGGCTCCAGGACGCTCGGCTACGGCCGCACGTCCGACAACATCGCCGGGCTCAAGGCCGTGGCCGGCGACGGGACCGCGCTCGACCTGCCCGCCCAGGCCGCGCTGGACCTGCCGGGCGCCTCCGACGCGCCGGGCCTGCGCGGCCAGGACATCCCGGCCGCGCTGCGGGATCTCGCGATGGCCAACCTCGCCACGATCAGGACCGAGTTCGGCCGGTTCGGGCGGCAGATGTCGGGATACGCGCTGGAGCACCTGCTGCCGGAGCGCGGTTTCGACGTGGCCCGCCTGCTGGTCGGCAGCGAGGGCACGCTGGCGGTGCTCACGGAGGCGACGGTGCGGCTGGTGACCGATCCGGCGCACCGCGCCCTGGTCGTGCTCGGCTACGCCGACATCGCCGCCGCCGGGGACGCCGCGCCGGGAGTGCTGGAGCACCGGCCGACGGCCTGCGAGGGCATCGACGCGCGCATCGTCGACGTGGTGCGCCTGCGGCGGGGCCCCGGCGCGGTGCCGCCGCTGCCGCGCGGCGCCGCCTGGCTGTTCGTCGAGGTCGCGGGCGACGACGCGGCCGAGGTGCGGGAGCGGGCCGCCCGGGTGGCGGCCGGCGGCGAGGACGCCCTGGTCGTCACCGATCCGGCCGAGGCCGCGGCGCTCTGGCGCATCCGCGAGGACGGCGCGGGCCTGTCGGGGCGCAGCCCCGCCGGGCGGCCGGCGCACGCGGGCTGGGAGGACGCCGCCGTGCCGCCCGAGATGCTGGGCCGCTACCTGCGCGACTTCGAGGCGCTGCTGGCCGGGCACGGCCTGACCGGCCTGCCGTACGGGCACTTCGGCGACGGCTGCCTGCACATCCGGCTCGACGTGCCGCTGGACCGGCCGGGCGGGCGCGAGGAGTTCAGGGCCTTCCTGGTGGCCGCGGCCACGCTGGTAGCCGGCTACGGCGGCTCGCTGTCCGGCGAGCACGGCGACGGCCGGGCCAGGAGCGAGCTGCTGCCGCTCATGTACTCGCGGGCGGCGATCGACCTGTTCGCCGGGGTCAAGGCGATCTTCGACCCGGGCGACGTGCTCAACCCCGGCGTGCTCGTACGGCCTCGCCCCCTCGACGCCGACCTGCGTGTCCCGGCCGCCCGCCCGGTGCGCGAGGGCCTGGCCCTGGCCTACCGCCACGATGGCGGCGACTTCGGCCAGGCCGTGCACCGCTGCACGGGTGTGGGCAAGTGCCGGGCCGACAACACCGCGGCCGGCGGGGTGATGTGCCCCTCCTACCTGGCCACCAGGGAGGAGAAGGACTCCACCCGGGGCCGCGCCCGCGTCCTCCAGGAGATGATCAACGGCTCCGGCGTCACCGGCGGCTGGCGCTCTCCCGAGGTCCACGAGGCCCTCGACCTCTGCCTGTCCTGCAAGGGCTGCGCCTCGGACTGCCCGACGGGGATCGACATGGCCGCGTACAAGTCCGAGGTGCTCCACCAGACCTACAAGGGGCGCGTCCGGCCGCTCACGCACTACTCCCTGGGGCGGCTGCCGCGCTGGGCGCGGCTGGCGAGCAGGATGCCGCGGGCGGTGAACGCGCTCATGCGGGTGCCGGGGCTGCCGGCGCTGGCCGGGGTGGACCGGCGGCGCGGGCTCCCGGAGTTCGCGCGGGAGACGTTCCGGGCCTGGTTCGAGCGGCGGCGGCCGGTGGAGGGCAGGCCGGTGATGCTGTTCGTCGACACCTTCACCGACCATTTCGCGCCGGAGATCGGCCGCGCGACCGTGAAGGTGCTGGAGGCCGCCGGCTACCGCCCGCGGGTCAGCGAGCGCCGCCAGTGCTGCGCGCTCACGTGGATCTCCACCGGGCAGCTGGACGCGGCCCGGGCCATCCTCGGCCGCACGGTCGCCGAGCTGGCCGAGGCCGCCGGGCAGGGCGTGCCGATCGTGGGGATGGAGCCGTCGTGCACGGCCGTGCTGCGCTCGGACGCGCTGGAGCTGCTGGACGAGGCGGTGGCGGGGCCGGTGGCGCGCATGACCCGCACGCTGGCCGAGCTGCTGTCCGGCACGCCCGGCTGGCGGCCGCCCGCGCTTGACGGGGTGACGGTGGTGGCCCAGCCGCACTGCCACCACCACGCGGTCATGGGCTGGGAGCAGGACCTGCGGCTGCTGCGGGAGGCGGGCGCGCGGGTGACCCGGCTGGGCGGGTGCTGCGGGCTGGCGGGCAACTTCGGCGTCGAGAAGGGGCATTACGACGTGTCCGTGGCGGTGGCCGAGCACCAGTTGCTCCCGGCGATCCGGGAGGCCGGGCCGGGGACGGCCGTGCTCGCCGACGGGTTCTCCTGCCGCACGCAGATCGCCGATCTGTCGGCCCGGCGGGGCACCCACCTGGCCCAGCTCCTCGCCGACCGGCTGCCGTAAGGTCTGCTTATGCTCAACCCGCTCCACCTGCGGACGCTGACCGCCGTGCTGAACGCGGGCTCGTTCGCCGCCGCGGCCAGGCGGCTCGGCTACACGGGGTCCGCGGTCTCGCAGCAGATCGCGGCGCTGGAGCGGGCGGTCAGGATGCCGCTGTTCGAGCGCGGGGCCCAGACGATCACGCCCACGCCGGCCGCCCGGTATCTGGTGCTGCGGGCGTACGAGGTGCTGGCCGCGCTGGACGCGCTGGAGGACGACGTCCGCGGCATGTCCGAGGGCACGATCGGCCGGCTCAGGCTGGGCAGCTTCCCCACCGCGAGCCAGCGGCTGCTGCCGATCGCCCTGGCCGCGTACGCGCAGACGCACCCGGCGGTGGAGACCCTGCTCGACGAGGGGGAGCCCGACGAGCTGATCCCGCTGGTCCGGGCGGGTGAGCTCGACCTGGCCCTGGTCTACCGCTACGACCTGGTGCCCCGCGCCTGGCCGCGCGACCTGCGGGAGATCCCGCTGCTGGCGGAGGAGCTGCTGCTCCTGCTGCCCGCGGGGCACTCGCTGGCCGCAGCCGGGGCGGTCGCGCTCGACGACCTCAAGCACGAGACGTGGGTGTCCACCCGGGAGGGCACCTCCGGGGCCTCCTGCCTGCGTCGGCTGTGCGCGCGGGCGGGCTACGAACCGCAGGTCGACTACCGCAGCAACGACTACGGCGTCATCCACGGGTTCGTACGCTCCGGCCTGGGGGTGGCGCTCGTCCCGGCGCTGGCGCACCTGCCCGGCGAGGGCGTGGTCGCGACCGGGCTCGACGGCGTCGAGGCCCGCCGGCGCATCGCCGCCGTGCACCGGACCGCCGCTGCCAACCCGGCGGTGACCGGCGCCGTGTGCTCCCTGCGGCTGGCCGCGGCCCGGCTGGAGGACGACCTCCCCCAGAGCATAAGAACTTCTTACGCCTCACCCACAGATGCCGAGGCTTGACCGCTTCCTCCGGCTCTGTCCGATCCCCGATCCTGAATGCGGTACGTGAGGAAGGAAGCCGATCAATGGGACGTGACCTGCCCGCGCGGGCCTCGGTGGTCATCATCGGAGGCGGCGCCATGGGCGTCAGCTCGGCGTACGCGCTGGCCGCGGCCGGCGTGAGCGACGTGGTCCTCATCGACAAGGGGTCGCTGGGCTCCGGCTCGACCTCCAAGGCGGCCGGCGGCGTGCGCGCGCAGTTCTCCGACCGGGTCAACATCGAGCTCGCCGTACGCAGCCTGGAGACGTTCGAGACCTTCGCCGAGCGCTTCGGGCAGGAGATCGACCTGCACAAGCCCGGCTACCTGTTCCTGCTCGACTCCCCCGAGTCGGTCGCGGAGTTCGAGAAGAACGTGGCGATCCAGAACGACCTCGGCGTCCCCAGCCGGATGATCCCGGTCGGGGAGGCCAAGGAACTGTCGCCGCTGATCGACACCGACGGGCTGCTGGCCGCCGCCTACTCCCCCACCGACGGCCACTGCACGCCCGAGTCCGTGGTGCTCGGCTACGCGGGCGCGGCCCGGCGGCTGGGCGCGCGGCTGCTGCCGAACTGCGCCGCGACCGGCATCGAGGTCGTGGACGGCCGTATCGTCGCCGTCCGGACCGAAGGCGGCCGCGTCGAGACCGACACGGTGATCTGCGCGGCCGGCGCCTGGTCGCGGCCGGTCGGCGAGTGGGCGGGGGTCGACCTGCCGGTGGCCCCGCTGCGCCGCCAGATCCTGGTCACCGAGCCGGTCGCGGACCTGCCGCCGATGGCGTTCACCATCGACTTCGGCACCACGTTCTACTTCCACCGCGAGGGCCCCGGGCTGCTCCTCGGCATGTCCGACCCGGACGAGACGCCGGGGTTCAAGCTCGACCGCTCCGACGCCTGGCTGCCCAGGCTCGGCGAGGCCATGGCCCGCCGCGCCCCGGCGCTGATGGAGACCGGCATCGCCACCGGCTGGGCCGGGCTGTACGAGGTGACGCCGGACCACAACGCGCTCATCGGCACCGCCCGCGGCGTCGACCGGTTCATCTACGCCACCGGTTTCTCCGGCCATGGCTTCCTGATGAGCCCGGCCGTCGGCGAGGTGGTCCGCGACCTCTACCTGGGCCGGACGCCGTTCGTGGACGTCACCGGCTTCGACGCGGGCCGTTTCGCCCTGTCCGGGGCCAGGCCCGAGATCAACATCGTCTGACAAGGAGATCCTGATGGTGACCACGCTGCCCGGCGCCGACGAGCTGGCCGCGACGGCGCGAGAGACCGCCAAGCGCTGCGGTGTGGACGTGGACGCGCTCGGCGGCGGCGTCACGACCACCTCACCGATCAACGGCGGGCCGCTGTCCGCCGTGGACTGGGTGGACCCCGGCGCCGTCGACACCGCCGTGGAGCGGGCCAGGCAGGCGTTCCTGGCCTGGCGGACCGTGCCCGCGCCGGCCCGGGGCGCGCTGGTCAAGCGGCTCGGCGAGCTGCTGTCCGCGCACAAGGCGGACCTCGCCACGCTGATCAGCCTGGAGGTCGGGAAGATCACCTCCGAGGCGCTCGGCGAGGTCCAGGAGATGATCGACATCTGCGACTACGCGGTGGGCCTGTCCCGCCAGCTGTACGGGCGCACGATCAGCTCCGAGCGGCCCGGCCACCGGCTCATGGAGACCTGGCACCCTCTGGGCGTCGTCGGCGTGATCAGCGCGTTCAACTTCCCGGCGGCCGTCTGGTCGTGGAACACGGCCATCGCCCTGGTGTGCGGCGACCCGGTCGTCTGGAAGCCGTCGGAGCTGGCGCCGCTGACCGCCCTGGCCTGCGCGGCCCTGCTCGACCGGGCCGCCGCCGAGCACGGCGCGCCCGCGTACCTGAGCCAGGTCCTCGTCGGCGGCCCCGAGGTCGGCGAGGCGCTCGTGGACCACCCCGGGGTCGCCCTGGTCAGCGCCACCGGCTCGACCCGCATGGGCCGCGCCGTGGGGCCGCGGGTCGCCGCCAGGTTCGGGCGGTCGCTGCTGGAGCTCGGCGGCAACAACGCGGCCGTGGTGTGCCCGTCCGCGGACCTGGGCCTGGCCACGCGCGGCATCGTGTTCTCGGCCGCCGGGACGGCGGGCCAGCGGTGCACGACCATGCGCCGCGTCATCGCCCACGCCGACATCGCCGACGCGCTGGCCGAGCGGCTCACCGACGCCTACGCGCGGCTGCCGATCGGCAACCCGATGGCGCCCGGCACCCTGGTCGGACCGCTCATCAACGGCCGCGCGCACGCCGCCATGCGCGCCGCGCTGGAGGCCGCCGTGGAGCAGGGCGGCACGCTGGTGGCCGGCGGCGGGCGCCGGCTCGCCGACCAGGCGCCGGACGCCTTCTACGCCGAGCCGGCGCTGGTCCGGATCGGGGAGCAGACCCCGATCGTGACCCAGGAGACGTTCGCGCCGATCCTCTACGTCATGCCGTACGAGACCCTGGAGCAGGCCATCGCGCTCAACAACGCGGTCCCCCAGGGCCTGTCGTCCAGCATCTTCACCCGCGACCAGGCCGAGGCCGAACTGTTCGTCTCGGCCGAGGGCTCCGACTGCGGGATCGTCAACGTGAACATCGGCACCTCCGGGGCCGAGATCGGCGGCGCGTTCGGCGGCGAGAAGGAGACCGGCGGCGGGCGCGAGTCCGGCTCGGACGCCTGGCGCGGCTACATGCGCCGGGCGACGAACACGATCAACTACTCCGGCGAGCTGCCGCTGGCCCAGGGGGTCGAGTTCACCATCTGACCAACCCGGCGGCACCGCCGCGTTTCAGTCGTCGTCGGAGAAGATCAGTTCATCGATCGTCGCCACGAGTTCGGTGGGAGGCGGCTTGATGTGGATCGCGTCGCCCCAGCCGGAGAACCGCACATCGGCGGTCTGGAGACTGCGGTCCTTGACGTTCCAGAGGGAGTCGGCCTCGTCATACCGCGTCTGGCACCTGCATACGAGCTGATCCGAGCCGAGCCACAGCCGCCATTTCACGGGCAGCTTGGCATAGCTCGCGTACTGTCCTGTGGGCTTCTTGAGGTCGTCCACCCACAGGCTCGGATTCAGCTTGTACAGCTCACCGATGGTGGTGCGGGCGTCCGGAACGGAGGCTGTGGGAGATCTTCGCGAATCAAGATCTCAACGCCGTCACGGATGCGTTCCGGCGGAGCCCGGCCGGTGCTTGCGCAGGGTGGTGGCGGCACCGGCCGGTCAGGGAGGAGCGTCAGGTGGCGAGGGTGGCCACCGGCTCCAGGTCGTAGGTGCGGGCGTAGCCGTTCTCGGTGCCGACGAGCAGGTCCACAATGTCGAAGTAGCGGTCCCAGAAGGGGGTTTCGCGCAGCGCGTCGATCAGCAGCCGGTAGGCGTCGTGGTCGTCCGCCTCCCAGACCCAGATGTCGGTGACCCGCGCCGAGTAGAACTCCGTGTCATAGAAGCGGGAGCGGACGCCGCGGGTGCGGGCCTCGATCACCGGGACGACCTGGGTGGTGAAGGCCTGGACGCGTTCGGCCACGGTCATCGCGAGCCACTCGGGCGTTGTCTTGACCAGCATGAACGCGGTGACCGGCGGCTCGGTTCGGTCAGTGGGCATCGACTGCCTCCGGTGTGGCGAGGACGGCGGGCTTGAGAGTCTGCGCGCACCACTGCGCGAATCCGGTGGCCGGGCCCGCCTGCGGCGAGCGGTCGACGCCCGAGTCCAGGCCCTGGTCCTTGGCGCGCTTCATGTCGACCATGCCCTCGACGAACGCCTCGTTGAGGCCGTAGCCGAGCAGGGTGGACCGCAGCTCGTCGAGCGGCTGGCGCTGGTAGCGGACCGGACGGCCCAGCTCCTCGGTCATGATGCGGGCCAGGTCGTCGGGCGACAGGTCCTGCGGGCCGAGCACCGGAACGCTGCCGACGCCGGTCCAGGAGCGGTCCAGCAGCAGCCCGGCCGCCGTCGCGGCGATGTCGGCGACGGCCACCAGCGGGGCCGGACGGTCCGCGGCGACGGTGTCGGTGAAGACGCCGTGCTCGCGGATCGAGTCGGCCTCCTCCAGCAGGTTCTCGAAGAAGGACGGGCTGGCCAGGGCGCGGTAGGCGACGCCGGAGCCGGCGATCAGGTCGTCCATGGCCAGGGAGGCGGTGACCAGCCCGGCCTGGGCCGCCTGCGGCGTGCCGCGGCCGAGCGCCGAGACGCCGACGACATGGCCGACTCCGTGGGCGGCGAACGCCCGCGCGGCCGGGCGGGTGAAGCCGCTGTACGCCTCGTCGGGCGTGGCCGAGGCGTCCGGCGGCACCAGCCAGAAGACGGCGTCGGCCCCGGTGAAGGCGCGCTCGACGGTCGCGGCGTCGCCGTGCGAGCCGGTGACCACCTCGACCCGTCCGCGCACGGCCTCGGGGAGCCGGGCAGGATCGCGGACCACGACGCGCAACTCCTCTCCGCGTGCGGGCGCGGCCTCGACCAGCAGCGACAGCAGCCGCCGGCCGATGTTCCCGGTGGGGGCGGTAATGACGATCATGAAAACCTCGCGGTCTATGTCGGATCGGTACAACCCCTTGATCGTGCAGACCCCGACCGCATTGCCACAATGGGAACTTCAGCATCCAACCATTGCCTGAAACGGAATAATGCCGGTGAGCAGCCCAGACCCGAACCTCGACGCCAACCTCGCCGTCGCCCTTGACGCCCTGCTGACCGAGCAGAGCGTCACCCGTGCCGCCGCGCGGCTGCACACCTCCCCCGCGGCGATGAGCCGGACCCTGGCCCGGCTGCGCCGGGTGCTCCAGGACCCGCTGCTGGTGCGGGCAGGACAGGCGATGGTGCCGACACCCCGCGCCGAGGCGCTGCGGGACGAGGCCGCCGCGGTGGTGCGCCGGCTGGAGGCATTGCTCACCCCGAGCGGCGGGATCGATCCCGCCACATTGCGGCGCACCTTCACCGTCCAGGCCTCGGACCTGGTCGGCGCGGCGCTGGCGCCGGGTCTGCTCGGGCTGGCCCGGCGCCGGGCGCCGGGCGTCTCGCTGCGGGTGCTGGCCGAGGAGTGGGAGGCGGGCCCCGCGCTGCGCGAGGGCCGGATCGATCTGGAGATCGGGGCCATCGACCACGTCGACCCGGAGACCCGGGTCGAAGAGCTGGTCACGCTGCGGATGGCGGCCGGCGTCAGGGCCGGGCACCCGCTCGCCGAAGGAACCCTGACGCCCGCCAGGCTGGCCGCGGCCGAGCACGTCACGGTCAGCCGCCGGGGACGCTTCACCGGCCCGCTGGACGCGGCCTTGGCCGAGCAAGGGCTCAGCCGGCGGGTCAGCGCCGTCCTGCCCGGACATCTGGCGGCGATGGCGCTGGCCGCAGCCGGCGACGTGGTCTGCCTGGTGCCGACCGCACTGCCGGGTGAGCCCCCTTCACCACTCAGCGACGCGGCGCACGCGCTGGGACTACGCCTGCTGGAAATCCCGCTGCCGCTGCCACCATTGACGATCGGCTTGGCCTGGCACCCGCGCCACACCGCCGACGGGGCCCACCAGTGGCTGCGTGGCGCCGTGCGCCGGGTACTCCGTCCGGCCCGGGAGGAATAGCCCACGGCCCGGGTCCGCGTATACCAGGGTTCGGGCAGCCGGCGCCGGATCGGCCAGGTCCTCCGGCTCGACTTTCCTCCACAAGGTCATCGGACGGTGGCGACAGGCGGCTTGAGGGCATATACGAAACTGCTGTTGCGTAAATCAGCGGTCCCGGTGTATCTTGAATTTCGCTACTCAAGTAGCGAAATGGAGGGATCCACATGAGGCCACGGGGGCGACCGCGTGACACCGAGGTCGACGAACGCGTCCTGCAGGCGGCCACCGAGCTGCTGCTGCGGCGCGGGTACGGCGGCCTGACCACCGACGAGGTGGCCGAGCGGGCCGGCATCGCCAAGACCACGCTGTACCGCCGCTGGCCCACCAAGGACCACCTCGCCCTGGCCGTCGTGGCCAGGCTGCAGGACCACGACGAGATCACCGACACCGGCGACATCCGGCGCGACCTCACCGACTACATGGAGAAGGTCGCCGCCGGGCTCAACCGGATGCGGGTCGCGGGCCTGCCGCCCGGCCAGGAGAGCCGCTCGGCGGGGACGGTGGCCGAGCTGGTCGCCGCCGCCGCGCGCCACGACGACGTCGGCGAGCTGGAGCGGGACGTCTACGCCCGCCGCAACGCGCTGGCCTGCCGCCTCATCGAACGCGCCCGCGACGAGGGCCGGCTCCGCCCCGACGTCGACCCCATGACGCTGCTGGAGCAGCTCGCCGGAGCCCTGTACTACCGCGTCCTGATCACCGGCGACCCGGTGGATCGCGCCTACGCCGCACGCCTGGTCGCCGCCGCCCTCGACGGCGCCCTGTAACTCCCCAGGAAGGACTTCTCACCATGTCGCTCATCACGCCCGAGACCGCAGTCGTACGCGCGGCCGACGCCGAGATCATCGGCGGCGGCGACGCCCCGGCCACCGGCCGGCTCCTGCTCGACTCCAGCGCCACCGGAGGCGCCCTGAGCAGCCTCCGCATGACCCTCACCCCCGGCGCCGACGGCGCGGTGCCCCACCTGCACACCTCCTCCAGCGAGCTGTTCTACGTCCTCGGCGGCGCCGCCCAGGTGCTGGCGGGCGACGAGGTGCTCACCCTGGAGGAGGGTGACATGGCCGTGGTACCCCCGAACGTCGCCCACGCCTTCGCCGCCGCCCCCGGCTCCGAGGCCGACCTGCTGATCGTCATCACGCCGGGAGTGGAGCGCTTCGAGTACTTCCGCCTGCTGGCCCGCCTGCGCACCGGCGAGGCCACCCTCGAGGAGCTGCTCGATTCGCAGGAGCTGTACGACAACCACTTCCTCGACAGCCCGCGGTGGAAGGAGGCCCGCTCGCTCGGGCAGGGCTGACGATCAGGACTCCACGGGCGGCTTGGGCGGCTTCCGGTCCCACCCCTGGCTGCCCTTACGGCCCAGCGACCACATCTGCATCCCGCGTTCGATCTCCAGCGCCGACGGCCAGGACACCGCGGGCGGGCCGAGTTCGAGGGTGGCGCTCTGCTTGATCCGCCGGGCCAGCTGGGGGTCGGCGGCGGCCATGGCCACGAGCCGGGTGGCGGTGTCCAGCATGGCGTGCGGCTCGGCCACGTCCCAGGCCAGGCCGCGGCGTACGGCCTCGGCTCCGGACAGCGCCGCGCCCAGAGCCCCGAGCGCGATGGCGTGCTGATACCCGGCCGCGCGGCCGAGCAGGGCCAGGTGACCGCCGCCCGGATGGATGCCGCGCGCCACGAACCCGCTGTCGAGCACCGCGTCCTGGCTGACCAGCATCAGGTCGGTGGCCAGGGCGAGGTTGAGCCCGGCGCCGACCGCGCCGCCGGTCACCAGGGACACGCTGGGCACCGGGAGCCGCCCGACCTGCACGAACGCCGCGTACACGGCCGAGGTCCGCGCGACCGACTCGGGCGCGGCGGGATCGGCGGAGGAGGCGGCCAGGTCGCGGGTGTCGGCGCCGCTGCAGAAGTAGGCGCCCGCGCCGTCGACGAGGACGGCGCCGATGGTGTCGTCACCGTGGACGCGGGCGCAGAAGTCCTCGATGAGGGCGGCCATCTCCAGCGTGATGGCGTTCTTGCGCCGGGGGTTGTTCAGGGTGAGCCTGGCGATCCCGTCGCCGACGGTGGTGATGGCGGGCGGTTCGGCGGTCATGGTGCTGCTCCTGTCGTCAAAGGGGCCTCGACCCCGGCTCGCCGGTGACGAGCTCCCACACGTCGCCCGATCCTCTCGCCAGGTCGGCGCATCTGCGCTGCCAGTGGAGCTCGTTGCCGTGTTCCTCGCGCCACGCCCACAGCCTCCTGGTGCAGGCGCCGAGCCGGTGCTCCATCGTGAACCCGATCGCGCCGTGCAGCTGGTGGCCCGCGGCGGCCACCGACCGGGCCAGCGCGGACGCCTCGGCCTTGGCCGAGGCCACGGCGAGCTCCCGGTCCTCGGCGCCGTCCCGCAGCGCCGCGACCGCCGCGTCCGCCGCCACCTCGACGGTGACCACGTCCGCCGCCAGCCGCGCGAGCCGGTGCTGGACCGCCTGGAACCGGGCCAGCGGCTTGCCGAACTGCACCCGGTCGGTGACATGCCGCGTGGTGAGCGTCAGTACGGCGCGGGCGGCGCCGGCCAGCTGCAGCGCCCGCGCCGCGGCCCCGTGCAGCTCCAGCTCGTGGCGCCACGGGCCGGGCGGCAGGGGTGTGACCGCAGCCTCGGCGCCGTCGAGCACGGCGCTGTCGCGCTCCTCCCCCGCCAGGTTCTCGCCAGGGGAAAGCCCGGCAGGGGCGGGCAGCACGGCGGTGGCCGGCCCGTCCGGGGTGCCGACCAGGGCCACCAGGTGATCGGCGGATCTCAGCCACGGTACGCGGACCAGCGGGCCGGTGACCCGCCACCGGCCGTGGGGGCCCGGCTCCGCCACCAGATCGCCGGTGTACGCGGTCACCGTCCCGGGCGGCAGGGCGGCTCCCGACGCGGCGAGCAGCGGGCCGGCGACGAACAGGGCTTCGGCCAGGGGCAGCGCCGCCCCACCCGTGGACGCCGCCGCGCCGGCTTCGCGGACCACCACGGCGGCGTCCGTGAGCGTGCCGCCGCTCCCGCCCTGGGGCTCGGGAACCGTGAGCGAGGTGAAACCCAGCTCCTCCAGCCGGGCCCAGAGCGCCGGGCCTGGCAGCTCCGCGTCCAGCAGGCCCCGCACCGCATCGGCCAGGTCGCGGAGATGGTCGGCGGTCATGAGGACAGATCCTTCGCCACGATCGAGCGCAGGATCTCGTTGGCGCCGCCGCGCAGGGTGAAGGCCGGGACATGCAGGACGGCCTTGGCCAGCATGGCCGCGAGCCCCCGGCCGCCCGGCTCCGGGCGGACGTGTCGCCGCACGGCGTCCACGACGTCACCCTCGAACTCCGTGCCCAGGTCCTTGACCAGGGCCGCCGCCACGGCCGGGCTCTCTCCCGCGGCCAGCCGCGCGGCGACCGACAGGGACAGCCGGCGCAGCGCCACCAGCCGGGAGACCAGCCGGCCCAGCTCGGCGTGCGCGACCGGGTCGTCTCCGAGGTTCTCGGGCCGGGCCCACTCCCGCAGCAGCGGCAGCGTGCTGAGGATGCGTTCGGGGCCGGAACGTTCGTTGCCCAGCTCCGCGGTGACCTGGCGCCAGCCGTCCCCCCGGCGGCCCAGCAGGCCACCCGCCGGGATCACCGCGTCGTCGAAGACCACCTCGTTGAAGTGGTGCGCCCCGTCGATGGTGATGATCGGCCGGATCGAGACCGCCGGGTGGGGCAGGTCCACGATGAACTGGGAGAGCCCGGCGTGCCGGTCGCCGGCGTCGTCGGTGCGCGCCAGGACGACCACCGCCGTGGCGATGTGCGCGACGCTGGTCCACACCTTGGTGCCCGTCAGCCGCCAGCCGTCCTCGACCTCTGCGGCCCGGGTCCGGACCGAGGCCAGGTCCGAACCCGAATCGGGCTCGGACATGCCGATCGCGAAGAAACCTTGGGCGCGGGCGATTTGCGGGAGATACTTGTGTTTCTGTTGTTCTGTGCCGTTACGCAGGATGCTGGGTGCGATCTGCCGGTCGGCTATCCAATGGGCCGCCACCGGCGCCCCGGCGGCCAGCAGCTCCTCGGTCACCACATAGCGCTCCAGCGCGGTCCGCCCGCGCCCGCCGTACGCCGCGGGGATCGTCATCCCCACCCACCCGCGCCCGGCCAGGCGGCCGCTGAAGGCCGGATCGACGCCCGACATCCAGGCGTCGGCCTCGGGGGCGAAGCCCCCGGAGGCGATCTCGTCCTCGAGGAACCGCCTGACCCGCACCCGGAGCTCCCGTAACCCCTCCGGCAGCCCGGCGACCGCGCCGAGCGCCAGGGCCTGAGCATTCACGAGGGGATCTTATATACGCAATGCTTCCCACTCCGGGAAATGCGCGGCCAAACCGGCCGCCCCCAGGAAAACAAGTAGATCTTTTGCTCATATGTACCATTCGCCACCCCCCGACATCTAAACTTCGGGAATGCGTTATGTCCCTTTTGTCCTGGTTGCCGCTGCGACGCTGGCATACACCGCGACTCCGGCAGCGGCCATCACCAACGGTTTCACCGACGGTGACGCTCACCCGGAAGTAGGGGCTCTCATCTCCGATGAGGCGAATCCCGACGGCACGTGGTCGTACTGCACCGGAACGCTCATCTCGCCGACCGTCTTCCTCACCGCCGCCCACTGCGGTGAGCCGAAACAGAAGACGGCCACCGTCTCCTTCACGGGCCACTACAAGCGCGGGGGCCAGGTCTACACCGGCCGTTACATCCCGGACCCCCGCTTCTCGAAGAAGTCCGACCTCCATGACATGGCCGTCGTCGTGTTCAACAAGCCCGTCCCGAACATCACGCCCGCCCAGCTGCCGGCCGCGGGCCTGCTCGACCTCCTCAAGGCCCAGAACAAGCTGGAGTCCGCACGCTTCACCCCCGTCGGGTACGGCTCGCTCAAGCCCACCAAGAACAAGCCGCGCGGCCAGAGCTTCCACTACACCGACACGCGCCACCAGGCGACCATCTCGTACAAGAGCATGACCCCGAGATGGCTCAACCTCTCGCTGTCCACCAAGGGCGACGGGAGCACCTGCTTCGGCGACTCGGGCGGCCCGAACTTCCTGGGCGGGCTCACCTCGCACCTCCTCATCGCCACGACGATCTCCGGCGCGGACGACGCCTGCAGGAAGACCAACTACGACTACCGACTGGACTCCGCCTCGGCGCGGCAGTTCCTCGGCAAGTACGTCACCCTTCCCGGAGATGCCTGGTCAGCGGCGATCGCGGCGCTTCCGGCCCGTCCGAGCGCGGGCTGAAGATGGGGCGGGGCATCGGGACCCGCTCCGCCGCCGGCGGCGGCGCCTGATCCACCAGCGCCTGGATCGCCGTCCTGCGCCTCTCGATGCCCGCTCCGTCGATGCTGATCCGCGGCCTGCTCCGGCCCTTGTCTTCCATCACGCACGGGAGCGTACTGAGACGGAGACCAAGAGCAGGTCACGAGCGCGCCCGGTTACTCCCCGTCAGTCGAACGTCTCGTGGACGGCGTCCGGGACGTCCTCGTCCAGCTCCACGCGAACCCGCTCGATCGTGCCGGTGAAGGGGAAACCGCGCGGATAGTCCCAGCTCACCGGCGACAGCGCGTCGCGTCCCAGCACCAGGCCCTGCCAGCCGATCAGGTAGCGGGCGGTCGTGAGCGGCTCCTTGCCGCCGTCGGGGCGGCCGTCCACGGCCAGGGCGGCCACACCCTGGCAGGGGCCGGTCCTGGTGAAGATCATCGACAGGACGTGGTCCCCCGGCGGCAGCGGGTACTCGCCGTGCACGCGGTAGTGGGTGCCCTGGTGGTTGTACTCGTAGTGGAGCCGGCCCTCTGCCACGTACAGGACGTGACCGCCGTTCACGTCACCCTGGGAGATCAGCACGCCTTCGTCGCCCTCGCGCAGCCGTACCTCGGCGTCGATGCGGTACGAGCGGTCGTAGATCAGCGGCGTGACCCCGCCCGGGATGCGGCTCATCTCCGGGTAGAGCACGAAACTCCGCCGCCTCCTGGGCGAGGCCGCGCTGTGGTATTTCGCGGCGCGTTCGGCGAAGTTGCGGTCGTCCAGGGGGAAGACGCCGTACCGGTCGGCCTCGGACCACCAGCGGCCGATCAGCTCATGGAGCACGTCGGGGCGCTCGGCCGCCAGGTCGTGGCACTCGGAGAAGCGTCGTCCAGGATCGTTCGGGGTCACGTCGATGACGTGGTGGAACTGCGTCCGCACACCGCCCTCGGGGACCTGCCCCGGCCAGGAGACGATGAGCGGGGCCCGGACGCGTGTTCTGCTTTTGACGCGCTCCCCGGTGTGAACGCCGTGGATTCAGCCTGTGCCGTGTGGTGTCACGCGGCACTTCTGTGGCTTCCTGTTTCATCGACCGTGCCCCGCGCTCGCCCCGAGGAGCGGGCGGAGGGGTCTTACCAGTCTCCGCAGGCGTTTTCCGTCTCCGTTTCCCGCCCATCTCAGGCACGGGTTTCCGTCCAGCGGCGACGATCCGGCGTCCCTCAGCCCGGATGTTGATCTCGGCGTTGACATCCCGGTCATGGGTGACCCCACACGGGCAGGTCCACTCCCGTACGGCCAGCGGCATCTGTTCGGCCAGCGCCCCGCAGGCCGAACAGAACTTGGAGGAGGGAAAGAACCTGCCGATCTTCACGAACGTCCGACCGTACAGCTTCGCCTTGTACTCCACCATGCCGATGAACGATGCCCAGCCCGCGTCGTGCACGCTCTTGGCCAGTACCAGTGCGCGCCAGCCCCTTGACCGCCAGATCCTCCACATAGATCGCTTGGTTTTCGCGGATCAGCACCGTGGACAACCAGTGGTGGAACTCGCGGCGCGCGTCGGTGACCTTGGCATGCCGGCGGGCGACCTTCACTCGGGCCTTGGCCCGGTTCTTGCTGCCTTTCTCCTTACGGGACAGGGCTTTTTGCGCCCGCTTGAGTTTCTTCTCCGCTCGGCGCAGGAAACCGCGGGCTGTCGATCTTCCGTCCGCCCGACAGCACCGCGAAGTGGGTCAGGCCCAGGTCGATCCCGGTCTCGGCCTCGGTCGCAGGCAAGGGGGTTTCGGCTGCTTCGACCACAAACGAGGCGAAATACCTCCCGGCGGCATCCTTCACCACGGTGACGGAAGAGGGCTGCGACGGCAGGCTCCGTGACCAGCGCACCGCCACATCGCCGATCTTCGGCAGCCGCAAC
Source organism: Nonomuraea sp. NPDC051941 (assembly GCF_044593615.1). Lineage (NCBI taxonomy): Bacteria > Bacillati > Actinomycetota > Actinomycetes > Streptosporangiales > Streptosporangiaceae > Nonomuraea > Nonomuraea sp. NPDC051941. Next base: position 1,022 of record NZ_JBIUCF010000005.1, on the reverse strand, counting down.
TTGCCGGCTGCGGTGATGGCGAAACGGGCGTTGCGGGTGAAGCGGATCGCCTGCCGGTTGTCCCTACGGGACCGGAAACGCGGCGGCCCCAGCTTGGGCCCCTTGCGGGTCTGGGCCAAAGAAGCGAAGAAGTTCCGGAACGCCGCGCAGGCGTCGGCCAGCGCCTGCTGGAGCACCACCGCCGACGCCTCGCCCAGCCAGGAGCGTTCCGGCGTCTGCTTCGCCTGGGTGATCACCAGGCGGGACAGTTCGGCGTCGGTGATGAACGGCAAGCCCCGCTCATGGGCGTGGTTGCGCAGTGCGACCGCGTCGTTGAACACCACCCGGGCGCACCCGAACGCCCGCGCGAGCGCGATGCGCTGGCCCGGGGTCGGGTCGATCCGGAAGGAGTACCGCAACCGCCCACGATCATCCTACAGTTGGGTTATGGCCGACGACGGCGATATCAGGACAGGCAGACATTGCGTTTTCGTGCTGCATGCACATTTGGTCTTCGTAACGAAGTTCCGCCATCGCGTGTTCACCGGCGAGCACCTCACCCGACTACAAGAGATCATGAGATCCGTGTGCGCCGACTTCGAAACCGAACTGCGCGAGTTCAACGGCGAAGACAACCACGTCCACCTGCTGGTCAACTTCCCACCCAAGGTGGCCCTGTCCAAGTTGGTCAACAGCCTCAAAGGCGTGTCCTCGCGCCGGATGCGTCAGGAGTTCCCCGAACTGGCCCGCCACTACTACCGGGCGAACAAGCTGTGGTCAGGCTCTTACTTCGCCGGATCGGTGGGCGGCGATCCGATCAGTGTTCTGCGCCAGTACATCGAGCAGCAAAACCGGCCCGTCTGAGCTGGGTGAACGCCGTTTCTCCCGGCGGCGAAACGGCTGTTCCTGCCCCGCTACGCGGGCTGGTCGACTTCACCCCCGGCCTGAAGGACCCCGTTGGGGATCTCTCATTGCGGCCATTGTGTTCATTGAGCTATCAAATCGACACTGATGGTGAAAGTCGGCGGGTGGGCGAGGGAGGC